>NZ_JAFLNA010000011.1:0-259393 GCF_017313405.1 Agrobacterium burrii | reverse complement strand
CCCTCGTTCAGTGAGCGGACTTATAAGAGATCACCCGCAAACAAGTCAACACACCAAATCACAAAAAATAAGAAAATTACCCAAGGCATTGAATTTAAAATATAATTTTCATTTTCAGTAACTACCCGATGCAAAAGGCGCCACCGTGCTGCCGGTTTTGCACAGGAGAACAGAGCTCGCGACATCAAGTCGAGCCCCGCGCCTTCTTTTGGCCCTGTTCCTCGCTAATTGCTTTGCCAACGAAGCGTTAATGCGGGCATGCGTGCGCGTGTCCTTATGTAGGCTGTTGCGACATATCTTTCGGTGCGTCGATCAATTTGACTCATGGCTTTGAAAGTTGCACACCTTCGCCTGAAGTTTCTGGAGAGCGCATGACCGACGGGGCACAGCTGGTATGACTGCGGATCGCAATGTGATCCGGTCGCTAGGCACGGAGCCGCCAATTCTGGCGGAAGGACGTCGTGCACCCGATCGTCGCGAGATTTCGCTGCGATGGCTCTCCGGCACATTCCTGACTGGCATTACCTCTTCCATATTGATGGGTGTGGCTCTGTTTGCGGCCCTCGACGGCCGCCAGCAGCTCGCCATTCCCGCCGAGGCCTTCGCCAAGGCGGACATGGGTAACAATGCGACGGAAGCGGCGCGGCGCGGCACGCGCCTTATCGCCCCGAATATCGCGGCCCGGCCATCCGACCGGTCGATCATGGAAGTCTCGACTGTCATCAATGAAGGCGACAAGGAAGTGGTCCGCAAGGTTCCCTTCTCTCACGTCAAAATTCCCCTGGCGGCGAATTACGCCAAGCAGGATGACTATCCCGCCTTTGATCCCCTGAACATTTTCGCGAGCAACGACGACAAGGACGCCGCTGCGCCAGCACCGAGCCGCACGGGAACGATCTACGGCTCCGAGGTTGAATCCGAAGTCAGCCTGAAGACCGTGGCCTTTCCCGTCCAGCACTCCAAATACGCCTTTGCCGGCTCATTGAGCTTCGACGAGGTCGAGGAAGCGGTACGCTCGAACGGCTCGATCCTGACGGATGGCAACGAGCAGCTTGCTGCGCTTTATTACATCGACCCGCGCCGCTTCGATAATGATGAAGCCGATGTCGATATCACGGCTGGCCTCGCGGCCCGTGTCGTCGAGCAGAATATGTCGGTTTCAACCCCGCAATCGGCCTCGGTGCCGGTCAAGGAATATGCCGACGACGTGATCCCTGCCCGCCAGACCGAGACGATCGAGGCCGCTTTGTTCGGCGCGGGTTACTCCAAGGCACAATCATCGGAGATCGCCGGGCTGCTCTCACCGCAACTCCAGTCGAACAATGTCGAAAGCGGCGACGTGCTGCGTGTCGGCATCATTCAGGAAGACGAAAAAAGCGACATCGTGCGCGTCAGCCTTTATCGCAAGGGTCGACACATGGTCACCATGGCCGTCGATGACCGGAAAAACTTCATCAAGGCCAGCGAACCGCCGAAACTCGACGCGGTCGCGACTGCCTTTGACAGCACGCCTGCACCAGCGGCCGGTCGCGACCTGCCGAGCGTCTATGACGGTGTCTACCGCGCCGCTCTCGCATATGGCATGAACCAGAGCATGGTTTCGCAACTTATCAAGCTTCTGGCCAGCAGCGTCGATTTTCAGGCGCAGCTCAAACCGGCGGATACGCTGGAAGCCTTCTTCTCCGTGGAAGATGCCGACGGCAAGGCGACCGACAAGTCGGAACTGCTCTACGTCAATGCCAAGTTCGGCGACAACGAGACGCGTTTTTACCGGTTCCAGAACCCTGATGACAACAGCATCGATTATTTCGACGAAAACGGTAAAAGCATCCGGCAATTCCTGTTGCGTAACCCTGTTCCGAACGGCCGCATGACATCCGGTTTCGGCATGCGCCGTCACCCGGTTCTGAAATTCAGCCGCATGCACACCGGCACCGACTGGGCCGCCGCCCGCGGCACGCCGATCATCGCGACCGGCAACGGCACTGTCGAAAAGGCCGGCTGGGCCTCCGGTTACGGCAACCAGACCCTGCTTCGTCATGCCAACGGCTATGTTTCCTCCTATAATCACCAGAGTGCCATCGCCAAGGGCGTCACCGAGGGCTCCAAGGTCCGGCAGGGCCAGGTCATCGGTTATGTCGGATCTACCGGCCTTTCGACCGGCGCCCACCTGCATTACGAACTGATCGTCAACGGCACGAAAGTGGACGCGATGAAAGTGCGCCTGCCGGGCGGCAAGTCGCTCTCCGGCGATGCGCTCGCACGCTTCTCCGACGAAAGAAAGCGCATCGACAATCTTCTCAACATTGAAGACAAGCCAAATCAGGTAGCAAGCCGGTAACTCACCTGACGTCGTAGCCTGAAAAATCGGTCAAACAAAAAGGGCTCCGTTTCCGGAGCCCTTTTGCTTTATGCCGCATCTGCCGTTTCCGTTTCGGCCTCACTCTTCGGAGGCTTGACTTTGAACAGCAGCCGATCGGTGCCAGACGTCACTTTGACCCGCGAACCATCGGGGATTTCGCCGCCGAGGATCATTTCGGCGAGCCTGTCCTGAACCGACTTCTGGATCACCCGCTTCAGCGGGCGCGCACCATAGGCCGGATCATAGCCCTTGTTGGCGAGCCAGCTGCGGGCATCCTCATCCAGTTCGAGCGAGATCTTGCGATCGCCGAGAAGCGAGACAAGCCGCTTGAGCTGGATTTCCACGATCGCACCCATCTCGTCGCGCCGCAGGCGGTGGAAGAGGATGATATCGTCGATACGGTTGAGGAATTCCGGCCGGAAGTGCGACCGGACCCGCTCCATCACCAACTCGCGAACCGAATCCACATCGTCATTGTCGCCCATCTGCGTCATGAATTCCGAACCGAGGTTCGAGGTCATGATGATGATGGTGTTCTTGAAATCGACGGTGCGGCCCTGGCCATCCGTCAGGCGGCCATCATCCAGCACCTGCAACAGGACGTTGAAGACGTCAGGATGCGCTTTCTCGATCTCGTCAAACAGCACCACCTGATAGGGCCGGCGGCGAACGGCTTCGGTCAGGGCACCACCCTCTTCGTAACCGACATAACCCGGAGGTGCACCGATGAGCCGGGCAACGGAGTGTTTCTCCATATATTCCGACATATCGAGGCGAACCATCGCAGTTTCGTCGTCGAACAGGAAGCGGGCGAGCGACTTCGTCAGCTCGGTTTTGCCCACACCGGTCGGGCCGAGGAAGATGAACGAGCCGATCGGCCGGTTGGGATCCTGGAGACCGGCACGCGAGCGGCGAACCGCCTTGGACACAGCCTGTACGGCCTCACCCTGTCCGACAACGGACTTGGCAAGCTCGTCTTCCATGCGCAGCAGCTTTTCGCGCTGACCTTCCAGCATCTTGTCGACGGGAATGCCGGTCCAGCGAGAAACGATATGGGCGATATTATCAGGCGTCACCACTTCCTGAACCATTGAGCCGGCACCGCTGCTGTCGCGCGCTTCCGCCGCAGCCAGTTCCTTTTCAAGGCCCGGAATGATGCCATAGGTCAATTCGCCGGCGCGCTGGAACTGACCGTTGCGCTGGGCAATCGCCAGTTCGTTGCGGGCATCGTCCAGTTGCTTCTTGAGGTCTGCGGCATGGCCAAGCTTCTGCTTTTCCGACTGCCAGCGGGCCGTCAGCGCATCTGCTTTTTCTTCCGTATCAGCCAATTCGTCTTCGAGCTTTTTCAACCGATCGGCGGAAGATTGGTCAGTCTCCTGCTTGAGGGCCTCGCGCTCGATCTTGAGCTGGATGATGCGGCGATCCAGTTCGTCCAGTTCTTCCGGCTTGGAATCCACCTGCATACGAAGACGCGAAGCGGCCTCGTCCATCAGGTCGATTGCCTTGTCGGGCAGGAACCGGTCGGTAATGTAACGGTTGGAAAGCGTCGCAGCCGCAACCAGCGCCGAATCCGAGATGCGGACCTTGTGGTGCTGTTCGTATTTTTCCTTCAGACCGCGCAGGATCGAGATCGTGTCTTCCACGGTCGGTTCATCCACGAGCACGGGCTGGAAACGGCGGGCAAGGGCCGGATCCTTTTCCACGTGTTTGCGATATTCATCGAGCGTGGTGGCGCCAACGCAATGAAGCTCGCCGCGGGCAAGTGCTGGCTTCAGCAGATTGGAGGCGTCCATCGCCCCATCGGCCTTGCCGGCACCGACCAGCGTATGCATCTCATCGATAAACAGGATGATGCCGCCATTTTCGGCCTGCACCTCATTGAGTACGGCCTTCAGACGCTCTTCGAATTCACCGCGATATTTCGCACCGGCAATCAGCGCGCCCATATCGAGCGCCATCAGCTTCTTGTCCTTGAGGCTCTCCGGCACATCGCCATTGACGATGCGCAGCGCAAGCCCTTCGGCAATCGCCGTTTTACCAACGCCGGGTTCGCCGATTAGCACCGGGTTGTTCTTGGTGCGGCGTGACAGCACCTGAATGGTACGGCGGATTTCGTCATCACGACCGATGACAGGGTCGAGCCTGCCCTCGCGGGCCTCTTCCGTCAGATCGCGCGCGAATTTCTTCAGCGCGTCAAAACCCTGTTCGGCATTGGAGCTATCGGCCGTACGGCCCTTGCGGATTTCATTGATGACCTGATTGAGGCCCTGCGCCGTCACGCCCGCCTTCTTCAGCGAAGCCGAAGTGGAAGCAGAGCTTTCAATCGCCAGAGCCTGCAAAAGGCGCTCGACGGTGACAAAGCTGTCGCCCGCCTTTTTTGCGAGATCTTCAGCAGTCGAGAACACCTTGGCGAGCGGAGCGGTCAGCGAAAGACCACCATTGCCGCCGGAAACCTTGGGCAATTTCGCCAGTGCCGCGTCATTGGCAAGACGCGCTTCTTTCGCGTTACCACCGGCACGCTCAATCAGCGATGCTGCCATGCCCTGCTCGTCATCGAGCAAAACCTTGAGAACATGTTCGGCAGAAAACTGCTGATGATTTTCCGCAAGCGCAAAGGTCTGCGCCGATTGCAGAAAACCGCGAACACGTTCGGAGTATTTTTCAATATTCATAGTCGAACCTCCATTGACCGGCCCGCCCGCTTTCGGCACGGCTCCGGGTGTTAGGGTTGAGGCTCCCTCAAAAGGCAAGCCCCGCTACGACAGCCGTGTTTAAAGGATTTCACGATCGCCGCCTCTCGAAGGTCGGTTGCCGGCGAATGCGGCTTCCGTCCTTCCTGCACGAATATGGGAGGCATTTTCATCGGTTTAAAGGGGCGTAAAACCGCCGTTCGGGAAATTTTCGCCTGTTTTGACAGACATCAGGTTCGTGTCGCGCATCCGCCCTCTTCGCCGACGGGTTCCTCCCCATATGAACCCCAAAAACAAAAAACTCCGGCAAGCCGGAGTTTTTCAATCGCGTGTTCGGCCGCGTGTTTGGCGCGGTCTGTTTGAAATCCCTGCTTATTCAGCAGCGTTTTCAAGGGGGGCCGGTGTTGCGTCTTCGCCGGCTGGCGCTTCTTCACCTTCGGCACCTTCCGCCGCTGCGGCACGGCGCGGGCGACGCGGGCGCGGGGTCGTGGCACGACGGGTCTTTGGCGCACGTTCGGTCGCGGGCGCTTCCGACTGCTGCTGCTCTTCCTCGACGGCCACTTCCATGGGCGTACCTTCGATGACGGGCTGCGGCGCCTGGCTGGCGTCGTAAACCGGCGGCTGCTGTTCGGACGAGACCTGCGGCTGGCGCGGCTGACGTTCCTGCCGCTCACGGCGGTCCGGACGTTCGCGACGTTCCTGGCGTGGCTCGCTCCGTTCAGGGCGCTCCTGGCGCTCCGGCTGCTGGACGCGCTCTACCTGTTCGGAATGCTGCTGCGATGCAACGAAGCCGTCGTCGCCATCGTTTCCATCCATATCGTCGGCATCCGCGTCGGCGGCATTGTATTCACCGCGATCATCACGCTGGAAACGTTCCTGCATCTGGGCCTGAGCCGTGGCAATGATGCGGTTGTAATGCTCCGCGTGCTGCAGATAGTTTTCCGCGATCACACGGTCACCGGAACTCTGCGCGTCCCGGGCAAGGGCAGCGTATTTTTCCGCTATATGCTGGGCTGTACCGCGAATCTTAACATCGGGGCCGGAACTGTCATAAGTCCTGGTGAGCGGGTTACCGCCCTTGCGGTTAAAGTTGTTGTTACCGCCACCATTGTTATTGTTGTTATTATTGTTGCTTCCACGCCCCCGGCCGCGCTTGTTTTGCTGTCCTGGCCTCATCAATTGCTCACCTGAATTCTGTTTTGCTGACAATCTGGTTATTTTCATGCAATTCCGGACGGAAAACCGCTGGAAATTTTTCCTGAAATTGTTCCGTCACGCGTCCCGCCGAAGATAACCCCGGACAAAACCTCGCGTCTGACGACCGGTCGCGCAAATGCTGCACCGAGCCGCCTGCGAACAAAGTTTACTGATTCACATGCCGGAAACGCCCAGCCTTTCAGGGCTCTCAAAAGAACCCGCTTCGGGACTGACCCATACCCTGACGAATCTGCGTTCGTCCTCAGCCACCCTGCATGTGGCCGCAAACTATCCCGCTTCCCGCGGAAATCCAAGCCTTTTCTTTTGCTGTGCAAAATATCCTTGCAAAAAATCCGCCGCCATATCGCGAAGAACTATCTCCGGAAGATCAAAACTCTGTCGTTGCCGCCATAATCCTTCACGGCCTCCACAAGAGTGAAACCGTTGGAAGCAAATATGTCGGAAACATCAAGCCTTTGATCGAAACCGATCTCTACACCAACGATCCCGTTTTCCACAAGAAATCGGCCTGCGTCGGCAGCAATAAGGCGGTACGGTGCAAGGCCGTCCTGACCTCCGTCCAGCGCCGCCATCGGATCGTGATGACGAACCTCTCGGTCAAGCGTTGTAACGATATCGCTTCTTATATAAGGCGGATTCGACACAATTATGTCAAAGCGGCCGGAGATTTTCTCAAACCAGTCGCTATGCCTGATCTCGAAACGCGCTTCGAGCCCGTTTCGGGACGCGTTTCTGGCAGCTGTCTCCAGCGCATCAGCGGAAATATCACTGCCGATACCCGTCACCTCCGGGCATTCCTTCAAAAGCGCCAGACAGATCGCACCCGTGCCCGTGCCTAAATCCAGAATGCGGGCGCTACCCTTTTGGGAAACCGCCTCTTTTAACGCCGGCAAAAGCGTGTCAACGAGAACCTCCGTATCCGGGCGGGGTTCGAGCGTCTCCTTCGACAACAGAAGATCGAGGCCATGAAACTCCCGGTGACCGAGGATGCGATGGACCGGCTCTCCCCCCGCCCGCCTTTCGATCATGACGGCGATGCGGGCCTGCTCTTCCTGCGTAATGGGCCTGTCAGGCTTCATCACGAAATCGGTCAGTGAAAACGCGATAACCTCTGCGATCAACAGGCGCGCATCGAGAAGCGGATCGGCAACACCGGCCGCCTGCAGCCGTTTGCGGGCGGCGGCAAGTTCGGCCGAAACGGTTCCCTCAGCGCCGCTCAAAGCTGCTGTTCGCCAAGCAATGCCAGCTGGCCGGCCTGATAATCGGCGATCAACGCATCCACAAGCTCATCGATTTCACCTTCAATCATCCGGTCAAGCTTGTAGAGGGTAAGGTTGATGCGATGATCGGTGACGCGCCCCTGCGGAAAATTATAGGTGCGGATGCGCTCGGACCGGTCACCCGAACCGACCTGGCTCTTGCGGTCAGCCGAACGTTCGCTATCCACCTTCTGGCGCTCGATGTCGTAAAGGCGTGAGCGCAGAACCTGCATCGCCTTGGCGCGGTTCTGGTGCTGGGATTTCTCCGAACTCGTGACGATCAGGCCCGTCGGAAGATGGGTGATGCGAACGGCGGAGTCCGTGGTGTTGACGTGCTGGCCACCTGCACCCGAGGCACGCATCGTATCGATGCGTATATCCTCCGGGCGGATTTCGACGTCGATGTCCTCCGCTTCCGGTAGCACCGCAACGGTGGCGGCGGAGGTATGGATACGGCCGCTTGCTTCCGTTTCCGGCACGCGCTGAACGCGATGTACGCCGGATTCGAATTTCAGCTTGGAGAAGACCCCTCGCCCGGTAATCGTGGCGATAATTTCCTTGTAACCGCCCGCTTCACCTTCGCTGGCGGAAAGCACCTCGACTTTCCAGCCTTTGGTCGACGCGAAGCGCTCATACATACGGAACAGATCTCCGGCAAACAGCGCCGCCTCGGAGCCGCCAGTGCCGGCACGGATTTCAAGGATCGCGCTTTTTTCATCCGCCGCGTCCTTGGGAAGCAGCAGGACCTGCATATCCTTCTCAAGCTCACCGATGCGGGCCTCGACGTCCGGCAGTTCCATTTCCGCCAGATCGCGCATGTCCCTGTCAGTCGTCCTGTCGGCGAGCAGCGCCTCGAGATCGGCAGCCTCGGCAATCGCCTTTTCGTAGTCGCGAATCTTGTTCACGACCGGCTGAAGCTCGGAATATTCCGAAGCCAGCTTCACATAGACATCCGCCGCCGGGCCAGCCGACATCCGCGCTTCGATTTCTCCGAAACGTCTTTCCAGTTCGCGCATTTTTTCGACGGGAAGCTTCGCCACCAGTCACTCCGATAATGAAATAAGTCTTTTAAATGGGAATGGAATGCGCTGCAGCAAAGCGTAACAACACCTCGCGCCCGCTTTCCAGCGAATTATGATCGTCAAGCGCAGCATTCAGCTCGTCGGCAAGGCGCGCGGCGTCCAGCCCGAGCAGCATGGCCTTGACCGGGCCGATTGCCGTCGGCGACATGGAGATCGACCGGAAACCGAGACCGATCAGCGCCATGGCAGTCAGCGGCTTGCCCGCCATCTCACCGCAAAGCGTGACCGATGTGTGGTGCTTTTCGCCGGCGCGAACAATATCACGCAGAATGCGCAGGAACGGCTTGCCGAGATTGTCGAAACGATCCGAAACCCTGGCATTGCCACGATCGACCGCCATGGAAAACTGGAACAGGTCGTTTGAACCGACGGAAACGAAATCCACCTCCTGCATCAGCTCGTCGAGCTGCCACATCAAGGACGGCACTTCCAGCATCGCGCCGAATTGCAGCTTTTTCGGCAGCGCATGGCTGAATTTCGAAAGATGCTGCACTTCCTTCTGCAGAAGATCGCGTGCGGCCCGGATTTCGGATACCTCGGTCACCATCGGCAACATCATGCGCAGTTCCGCTCCGGACGCGGCGCGCAGCAGCGCGCGCATCTGTGTGCGCATCAGGCCCGGCCGGTCGAGCGACAGGCGGATCGCCCGCCAGCCCAGCGCCGGGTTTTCCTCTTCCTGGCCCCGCATATAGGAGACGACCTTGTCGCCGCCGATATCGAGCGTGCGGAAGGTGACGCTCTTGCCCTTGGCCTGCCGGAGCACAGACCGATAAAAAGCCTCCTGCTCCTCGCCCTTCGGCATGTTGGAGGCGATCATGAATTGCAGCTCGGTGCGGAACAGGCCGATGCCATCGGCGCCGGATTCCTCCAGCTGCGGCAGGTCTACCAAGAGGCCTGCATTCATCTTGAGGTTGACCTTCTGGCCATCCTTGGTAATCGGCTCGACATTGCGCAGCGCGCGGAACTGCTCCTGCCGCTTGGCGCGCAGGCGAACTTTTTCCTCATAGGCGCGCTGCAAATCCGACATCGGCCGCAGATGCACCTGGCCGTCATCACCATCGATGATGATCGGATCGTTATTTTCCGCGAGTGCTACGATACCGGCCGCCTGGCCGATGATCGGAATACCCATGGCGCGCGCCACGATGACGACGTGGCTCGTCACCGCCCCGTCTTCGAGCACCAGACCGCGCAGTTTTTCACGCGGGTAATCCAGCAATTCGGCAGCGCCCATGGCACGTGCCAGAACGATGGCGTCAAGCGGAAAATCCAGCTCCGGGCTGCGACCGCCGAAACCGATCAGCTGGCGCAGCAGCCGGTTGGCGAGATCGTCGAAATCATGCATGCGCTCGCGCAGATAAGGATCGGTCAGGCGCATCATGCGCGCCTTGGTGTCGCTCTGCACCTTCTCGACCGCCGCTTCGGCCGTCAGGCCGTTGCGGATCGCCTCTTCCATGCGCCGCACCCACCCCTGATCGTGGGCGAACATGCGATAGGTTTCCAGAACCTCGCGGTGCTCACCTTCAGTCGGCACGTCGCGGCGCTGCAACATGTCATCGATCGACAGGCGCAGCGAACCGATGGCGTCGGCAAGACGCAGGATTTCCGTATCCGCGTCCTCGTTCAAGAGATTGGTGACGACAATGCGGGGATCGTGCAGCACGACGTGGCCAAGACCGATGCCTTCACCGTAACCGTCGCCATCGATGGAGACGGCACGCGTCAGGTCCAGCTCCACGCCGGGGCGGGTGATCTTTTTCAACTCGCCGCTCGCCACTATTTCAGCGATAAGCATCGCAGTTGTCTCAAGCGCTTCAACTTCATCCTCCCGGTATGTTCGGCTGACCTTGTTCTGAACCACAAGAACGCCAAGAGTGCGACCGGAACGCAAAATCGGCACGCCGAGGAAGGAATGATAAATTTCCTCACCGGTTTCAGGAAGATAGCGGAAAGCGGGATGCGCCTGCGCATCGGAAAGATTGAGTGGCTGGGCGGAAGCGGCGATGGTGCCGACAAGACCCTGCCCCATTTTCAACTGGGCAAGATGCACGGCATCCTTGTTCAGACCTTCGGTGGCATAAAGTTCCAGCACGCTGTCGGAACGCAGCACGTAGACCGAGCAAACCTCCGCCACCATGTTGCTGGCTATCTGACGGACGATCTGGTCCAGGCGGTCCTGCGGCTCAAGGTGCTCCGCCATCATTTCGCGCAGCCGCTTGAGCAGGACGCGTGGACCTGCAGAAAGGTCTCTCATCGCGTTTGCTCCCCGACGCTTCCGATCCGAATGTCATAATATTCGAGAATCAAAACGTCATTTAAAAAATTTATAGCGCGAGAAGCGCGTCCCGCAAGGGACACGCTTTCAAGAAACGCCACATCGGAAGAACGCAACCCCGAAGAATCGGAGCATCGGGAACCGATGTCTCGGGTTCAAGCCTTATCGAGACCGTAGGCGGAATGCAAAGTGCGAACGGCAAGTTCGGCATAGGCGCCATCGATCAGGATCGAAATCTTGATCTCTGACGTGGTGATGGCCTTGATGTTGATGTTCTTCTCGGCAAGTGCCTTGAAGGCGCTGGCGGCAACGCCGGCGTGGCTGCGCATGCCGATACCGATGACCGAAACCTTGGCGAGACCCGTCTCGTTCTGGGCAACGTCGAAGCCGATCTGGGCCTTGTTCTCGTCTAGAACTTTGAGAGCCTTGGCAACGTCCCCCGAAGGAACGGTGAAGGTCATGTCGGTGCGCGAGCCATCTTCGGAGATGTTCTGCACGATCATGTCGACATTGATATGCGCTTCTGCGAGCGGACCGAAGATCGCGGCGGAAACGCCCGGACGGTCGGCCACGCGGCGCAGCGAAATCTGTGCTTCATCCTTGGCATAGGCGATGCCGGTTACGACTTCCTGTTCCACGATTTCATCCTCGTCACAAATCAAAGTACCGGGCGGGTTGATGAGGTCGCCCATGCCCGGCGCATCGGGATCCTCGAAACTGGAGCGAACGAAGGTGCGCACCTTGTGTACCATGGCAAGCTCGACGGAGCGAACCTGCAGAACCTTCGCGCCGAGAGACGCCATTTCAAGCATTTCCTCGAAGGCGATCTTCTTCATGCGGCGAGCCTTGGGCTCGATGCGGGGATCGGTGGTGTAGACGCCATCGACATCGGTATAGATATCGCAACGATCCGCCTTCACGGCAGCGGCGATAGCGACGGCAGACGTGTCCGATCCGCCGCGACCGAGCGTCGCGATGCGGTTATCCGGGCCGATGCCCTGGAAACCGGCAACGACGGCAACCTGACCTTCGCCCATGCGGTGAACGATATCCGAACCGTCAATCTCGAGGATGCGGGCGGCGCCATGCGCATTATCGGTGCGGATCGGGATCTGCCAGCCCTGCCAGGAGCGCGCGTTGATGCCCATGGACTGCAGCGTAATCGCCAGCAGACCTGACGTCACCTGCTCGCCGGATGCGACGACCGCGTCATATTCGCGCGCATCATAGAAGGAGGCGGCGTTGGTGCCGGCCACCTTCGCAGCATTCTGCACCCAGTCCACCAATTCGTTGGTTTTGCCGGACATGGCGGAAACGACCACGGCCACTTCATGGCCGGCATCCACTTCGCGTTTCACATGCCGTGCGACATTGTGAATGCGTTCGAGGTTCGCGACGGACGTGCCGCCGAATTTCATGACAATGCGAGCCATAGCCTTGACCAGTACATCCCTTTTTTCCGCCAGCCGGTTTTCACCCGGTGTGGACAAGAACAAACCCAGTCGGCCCTTCCTGACAAAGAGCCTCAAGTTGCGGGTCTCTTAGCGAAAAGGCGGGGGGCACGCAATGCCGTTTATGAACCATGCGGTACGCCTTTTTGGCGACCTTCGCGAAGGACGGTGGTGGGCTGGAACAGAAGGCGGGAGAAAGTACCCGTAAAAGAGCGTACCGCAGTGCACTGTACAAACGGGCCTATTCGCAGTATGAGCGCGGGCAATGCAACCGGCCAGATGGCCGAAATGGCCAGTATCGGCTGCCCCGGAGACTTTAGAACCTATTGGTTTCGGGCGGATGCGGGCAGCTTCATATCCGAAAGACGGTAGATGACAGACACCCAGGGTATCGCCCCGGCGATCGCGCAGGCGTTGGAAAAACGCGGTTACAAAGACTTGACCCCCGTACAGGAGGCGATGCTTTCGCCTGAACTGGCTGACAAGGATGCGCTGGTTTCCGCGCAGACCGGCTCCGGCAAGACGGTTGCCTTCGGCATTGCGCTTGCAACCACGCTGCTGCGTGACACAAATCGTTTCGGTCAGGCCTCCGCACCCCTGGCGCTTGCCATTGCGCCAACCCGCGAACTGGCCATGCAGGTCAAGCGCGAGCTGGAATGGCTTTATGAATTCACAGGTGTCTCGATTGCATCCTGCGTCGGCGGCATGGATATCCGCAGCGAGCGCCGGGCGCTGGAACGCGGCGCTCATATCGTTGTCGGCACACCTGGCCGTCTCTGCGATCATATCAAGCGCAACGCGCTCGATCTGTCCTCGCTGCGCGCCGTGGTGCTGGACGAAGCCGACGAGATGCTCGATCTCGGTTTCCGTGAAGATCTGGAATTCATTCTGGAAGAATCGCCCGCCGATCGCCGAACTCTGATGTTCTCGGCCACCGTTCCGCGCAGCATCGCCAAGCTTGCCGAAAGCTACCAGAAGAACGCCGTGCGCATCGCCACCGCTTCCGAGCAGAAGCAGCATGTGGATATTGAGTATCGCGCCCTGCTGGTGTCGCCTTCCGATCGTGAGAACGCCATCATCAACGCGCTGCGCTTTTACGAAGCCCGCAACGCCATCGTGTTCTGCTCCACCCGCGCCGCCGTCAACCATCTGACGGCCCGCCTGAACAATCGCGGCTTCTCCGTCGTGGCTCTTTCCGGCGAACTGACCCAGAACGAGCGCACGCACGCCCTGCAGGCCATGCGTGACGGCCGCGCCCGCGTGTGCGTGGCGACCGACGTTGCCGCCCGCGGCATCGACCTGCCGGGTCTGGAACTCGTCATCCACGCCGACCTGCCGACCAATTCGGAAACGCTTCTGCACCGTTCCGGCCGTACCGGCCGCGCCGGGCAGAAGGGCGTCAGCGCCATCATTGTGCCCGTGAGCCAGCGCCGCAAGGCCGAACGCCTTCTCGAAGGCGCCAAAGTCAGCCCGGCATGGGTTCGCCCGCCCTCCGTCGAAGAGATCGTCGAGCGCGACGGCGCAAGGCTTCTGGCCGATCCGACACTCAGCGAAGGCGTGGCTGAGGACGAACGCGATTTCGTCAACCAGCTGCTGGAACAGCATGGTGCGGAAAAAGTCGCCGCCGCCTTTGTGCGCCTTTATCATGCGGGACGCTCGGCCCCTGAAGACATCTTCGAAGTCGCGCTCGACAACACTCGCAAGCCGCGCCGCGACAGTTTCGAAACGGTCGAGAACAACGCGCCGCGCCGCGAACGGTCCGACTTCTCCGACAGCGCGTGGTTCTCGCTGTCCGTCGGCCGCAAGCAGAGCGCCGAGCCGCGCTGGCTTATCCCGATGCTGTGCCGCTTCGGCAAGATCACCCGTCAGGATATCGGCGCCATCCGCATGCAGCAGACGGAAACCTTCGTGGAACTGGCGGCCGACGCCGTCGACCGTTTCACCTCCGCCATCGGCAAGGACATGATGCTCGAAAAGGGCATTCGCCTGAAGCAGATGGAAGGCAAGCCGGAAATGACCGGCAACGCCCGTGAAGACACAAGGCCCGCCACAGCGCAGCGCAAATTCACGAAATCCGACAATGCGAGCGCGCCGCGCGACGACCGCAAGGGTGATGACAAGCCCTGGAAGAAGAAAAAGGCCTTCGGCGACAAGCCTAAATACGAAGGCAAGAAGGACAAGCCGTTCGAAAAGCGTGGGCCGAAGCCGACGAAGGGCTGAGGTCACTTTGCGACTGAAGACGACGGCGGGCGTACCTTCTCTCAACGTCATCCTCGGGCTTGTCCCGAGGATCTGCAACCTATTGATTTTATTCAACGTGATTGGATCCTCGGCACACGGCCGAGGATGACGTCGCGTAACTGGTTAGACTCCTCTTTCCATCGGACTGGGCGCTAAACCCGTTTTGCGTCCGGCGCGTGATAGATTGGCTGTATAGTCAAGAAAAAAGCCCCGCATTCGCGGGGCTTTTTTGTCTCTATCCGTCGAGAGTGCTGCACTCAGAACTCAAGCGCGCGGTCGCCGTTCTCATCCTTGATACGGTTCGGCAGACCAATCTTGTTCAGGATGTTCAGGAACGGCTTCGGCGGCAGTTCTTCCACATTGGCCATCTGCTTCACATCCCATTCGCCGGTGGCGATGAGCATGGCAGCGGCGACCGGGGGAACGCCGGCGGTGTAGGAAATGCCCTGCGAGCCAACTTCTTCGTAAGCTTCCTTGTGGTCGGCCACGTTGTAGATGAAGACTTCGCGTTCCTTGCCATCCTTGATGCCCTTGACGATATCGCCAATGCAGGTCTTGCCGACATAGTCAGGCGCCAGCGAGGACGGATCGGGCAGGACGGCCTTGACCAGCTTGAGCGGCACGACTTCCAGACCTTCTGCCGTCTTGACCGGCTTTTCGGACAGGAGACCGAGGTTCTTCAGCACGGTGAAGACGTTGATATAGTGATCGCCGAAGCCCATCCAGAAGCGCACATCGGCACCGTCCATATTTTTGGAAAGCGAATGCACTTCGTCATGGCCAGTCATGTAGGCCTTCTGCTTGCCGACGACAGGCAGATCGAATTCCTGGCCGACTTCAAACATCTGGTTCGTCTGCCACTCACCCTTCTGCCAGGAATAGACAACGCCGGTGAATTCGCGGAAGTTGATTTCCGGATCGAAATTGGTCGAGAACCAGCGGCCATGACTGCCAGCATTGATGTCGACGATATCGACCGAGGTGACCTTGTCGAAATATTCATCCTTGGCAAGGCGGGCATAGGCATTGACCACGCCGGGGTCGAAACCGACGCCGAGAATGGCGGTGACGCCCTTTTCCTTGCACTCAGCGGCGCGCTTCCACTCGTAGTTTCCATACCACGGCGGCGCCTCGCAAATCTTGGTCGGATCCTCATGGATCGCCGTGTCCATATAGGCAACACCTGCGTCCATGCAGGCACGAAGAACGGACATGTTAACGAAAGACGAACCGACATTGATGACGATTTCCACGCCGGTCTGTTTAATCAAGGCTTTCGTCGCCTCGATATCCATAGCGTCAAGCGCATGGGCCTCAAGTTTCACATCTGTCTTGAGGCTGTTCTTTTCGCGTACGGACTCGACAATCTTGCGGCACTTTTCCAAAGTCCGTGACGCAATATGAATGTCTCCCAATACATCGCTGTTCTGGGCGCATTTATGCGCCACGACCTGTGCTACGCCACCGGCGCCGATGATCAGAACGTTCTTCTTCATTTCAGGTGATGCCTCCTTTTCCCCGCAGGGATAAGCTTCGTTTGATGTTGAAACAGGGTTTAAGACAGGCTTTGCTCAAAATCGGCAAAGTCGAATTCACGAACGGCGCGCACTGTGCCGTCCAGTTCCTTGATGGCGATCGCCGGCATCTTCACGCCGTTGAACCAGTTCTTCTTGACCATGGTGTAACCGGCCGCGTCCTGGAAGGAGATGCGGTCACCGACCTTCAGTTCCTTGTCAAAGCGGAAATCGCCGAAAATATCGCCGGCCAGGCAGGACTTGCCGCAGACCATATAGGGATGTTCGCCCTCGTTCGGCGAAACCTTCGCGGTTTCGCGATAGATCAGCAGATCGAGCATGTGGGCTTCGATGGAGCTGTCGACGATGGCGAGGTTCTTGCCATTGAACAGCGTGTCGAGAACCGTCACCTCAAGTGTGGTGCTTTTGGTAATCGAAGCTTCGCCGGGTTCCAGATAGACCTGCACGCCATATTTTTCCGAGAACGCCCGCAGGCGGTCGCAGAACTGATCAAGCGGGTAATTGTCGCCGGTGAAATGAATGCCGCCGCCGAGGCTGACCCATTCGGCACGTGACAGCAGCGATCCGAACTTCTCCTCGATCTGCGCCAACATACGATCGAAGAGTTCGAAATCGCCGTTTTCGCAATTGTTGTGGATCATGAAACCGGAAATGCGGTCCATGACCTTGTCGACCTTGGCGACGTCCCATTCACCAAGACGGCTGAAAGGACGCGCGGGATCGGCAAGATCGAAACTGGAGGAGCTGACCTGCGGGTTGAGACGCAGGCCACGCGTGATGCCGGCGGCCTTGTCGGCGAAACGCTCCAGCTGACCGATCGAATTGAAGATGATCTTGTCGGCGTTAGAGATCACCTCATCGATTTCGTAGTCGGCATAGGCGACCGAATAGGCGTGGGTTTCGCCGCCGAATTTTTCGCGGCCAAGGCGCACCTCATAAAGCGAGGACGAGGTGGTGCCGTCCATATATTGCGACATGAAATCGAACACCGACCATGTGGCGAAGCATTTCAGCGCCAGAAGCGCCTTGGCCCCGGATTTTTCCCGCACATAAGCAATCTTCTCCATGTTTTGGAGAAGTTTTGTCTTGTCGATGAGGTAATAAGGCGTCTGAAGCATGGCGTTTCACATATTGATTGAAGTCAAGGTACGTCTCGATGATGGGCCTTATATGATGCTTGTGACAGGAAAACAAATGTCCGGCACTTAATTCCCGGAAAATCGCCCCCGGCCCGGAAAGTGCTGAAAGAAACACGTCACGTTACGGAACCAAGCCCGCACCGGCGCGTTTGAATGGCGGACAGGCGGGTGTTTCTTCCGCCGAAATGAAGGTTCGTGCGTGGCAGCAGTCGGTAAACATGCCGCCATCCCGTCAACGATGTTCAGGAAGGACTTCACCTATGGCAAGCGTGCGTAGCAGCGTTAATGACAAGATCCAGCAATCCCTCGAAAACGGTGATGCCGCCGACGTGGCAGCGCAGCTCGCCCAGCTTCGCGAAGATCTGGCAAATCTTGCCAAGAGTGTGAAAGCGCTCGGCGTCGGTGCCTCGCATGAGCTGAAGGCGCAGGCCGCCCGCGTGGCTGATGACGCGCTCACCGCCTCTGGCGAAATGGCCGACAGTGTGCGTAGCGAAATTTCGTCGCTGAACGATAATCTGACCGATCAGGTCCAGAGAAACCCGCTCCAGTCCCTCGGCATCGCCGTTGGCGTCGGCTTCGTGCTCGCTCTCCTCACACGTCGATAAGGCCGCATCATGCTTGAGGCATTGCTGGTCTATCTGGGAGACACCCAGCGCGAAGGACGCGTGGTGACGCGGCGCCTGCGTGCCACCATCATCCTGTGGGTGCTGACCGGTGTCTTTTTCCTGATTGCCTTCGTCGCCGCCGTGGTTGCAGGGTCGATCTATCTTGCCCGGCATGTCGGCGCGGGTCCCGCCGCGCTCGTCGTCGCCGGCGCCGCGTTTCTGCTCGGCGTCATCATGCTGGTGGCGCTGGCAATCGTAAAACGGCCCAGAGCCTACGTCGCCCGGCCGGTTGCACCCTTGACGGCCGCTCCGCTGACCGCTGCCCCCCTCGCCTTACAGTCATTGTTGACGCTGGCGATCCAGGCGCGGCCGTATGCGACGCTCGCTGTCGCCATGGCCGCCGGTTTCCTGGCGACAAGGGCCAATACGAGGAAAAAGAAATAAACACGCCTCCTGGCGTGTTTTACGCACTTCACCAGCCCCCCATAAAAGCTGTGCATCCAGATGATGGATGCGCAGTTTTTTTTATGTTACGCGCAATGGATAGACTGGCAAATGGCGTCCCGCGCCACGCCGCCCTTATTTGAACAAAGTGACATACAGTCTCGGCGCGTCCGTATTTATTGAAAGGCGTTTGATGAAGAAGAAAGTCCTTGTCGTTGGCGGTGCCGGTTATATCGGTTCGCACACCTGCCTTCTCCTCTCTGAGCGAGGATATGAACCGGTTGTTTTCGACAATCTGTCCAATGGACATGAGGAATTCGTCCGCTGGGGGCCCTTCGAACAGGGTGATATTCGCGACCGGGCGCGGCTGGACGAAGTCTTCGCCAAACACCAGCCGGAAGCCGTTCTGCATTTCGCGGCGCTGATCGAAGTCGGCGAATCGGTGAAGCAGCCCGTCGCCTTTTACGATAATAACGTCATCGGCTCGCTCAACCTGCTCTCCGCCGCGATTGATGCCGGCGTCACCGCCTTCGTCTTTTCCTCCACCTGCGCCACTTACGGATTGCCGGAGCAGGTGCCGATCGACGAGACGCACCGGCAGGCGCCGATCAACCCCTATGGCCGCACCAAATGGGTGGTGGAGCAGGCGCTGAAGGATTACAGCACCTATAAGGGCCTGCGCTCGGTGATGCTGCGCTATTTCAACGCCGCGGGCGCGGATTTCGAGGGCCGTATCGGCGAGTGGCACAAGCCGGAAACCCACGCCATCCCGCTCGCCATCGAGGCCGCACTCGGACGGCGTCAGGGCTTCAAGGTGTTCGGCACGGATTACGACACCCGGGACGGCACCTGCGTGCGCGATTACATTCACATTCTCGATCTCGCTGACGCACACGTAAGGGCGGTGGATTACCTGCTGGCCGGCGGCGAAACGGTGGAACTCAACCTCGGCACCGGCACCGGCACCACGGTAAAGGAATTGCTCGCGGCAATTTCCGAGGTGTCGGGCCGCCCCTTCCCGGTCGAATATACCGGCCGGCGCGACGGCGACTCCACCACACTCGTGGCCAATAACGACAAGGCTAAAGAGGTTCTGGGCTGGGAACCGCGTTATTCCCTGTCGGATATCATCAAATCCGCCTGGGCATGGCATTCATCCCGCAACGCCGGCGATTAAGCGGCCCGTGGGCCAAAACAAAAAAGACACCGGCCACTGGCCGGTGTCTCTCGCGGGACGGCTGAAACCAACTCCCGCTCCTGCCTCCCAGGTATGGGATTAAGGCTTGGTGGCGGATGTGGTCGTGCTGTCAGGTGCCGCCGGGGTTGCCGCGTTCTTCTCGCTGGTCTTCTGTTCCAGCGTCTTGAACTCAGGTGCACTCTTAAGGGTTTCCGCCGTTTCGGTCGTCGTCAGGCGGATGGTGCCATCCTGCGCATTGCGCGTCATCGTCACCTTGTCCATGGGGACGGCTACATCCTTGGCGCCGATGCCGAGGAAACCGCCAACGCCGATCACGGCTGCGACCAGACCGCCATCTTCTTCCATGATGAGGTTGGTGACGTTACCGATGCTTTCATCGGCTGCGGTGTAGACCGACTTACCAATATAGTCATTGGCGCTGATCTGCGTTTCGCCCTGCTCGGTGATGTAAGCGCCACCCGTCGTTGTGGCCGCGCTGCCATTGGCAGCAGGAGCCGCAGGTGTCATCGGAGTGGCAGGCGGCGTTGCCGGCTCAGTCTGCGCACCCGGATTTGCCGGGGCAGGCTGGGTGGTGCCCTGAGCGATGGCAAGCGGCGCGAAAGCCGTCGTGCCCATCAGGGCTGCGGTGACGAGTATCGTAAGTTTCTGTGCCATTTCGTACCTTCCTTTCATCGTTCTCAACTGGCCGAGCGGGAATGAATTTCGCTTCCGCTCGCTGGCCGGTTCGTCTTGCAAACGGGCTGGTCGTTGAAATAGTTCCGATTTTTTCGGTCAAACCGGTTCATTTGCCGCATGTCGCGACAACCGAAGGTAAAAATCAGGCATTGCTAACGGGGGACAGCGCGGTATTATCCCTGCCGTAACAATGCCATAACTGCCGGAGTTTTTTATATGCCTCAACCCGGCAACAGACTGAAAGACATGATCTCGGCTTTACGGCGGCGCAGCGCGAATTTCTTTCCGACCGCCTCCATCGGCACTTATCTGGTGGTGATGGCAACCGTCATCACCCTGCCGCTGATCCTTTTTGTCGGCTATCTGATGCTGCGCCTCGAAGCCGAAAAACGCGACGACCTGCAAAGGGAAACCATCGAGGATGTCCGGGTCGTCAGCCGCAACATCGACCGTCGCCTGCAGGAAATCGCCACCTCGCTCAATCTGCTGTCGCAGTTTCCCGAGCTTGAGAGTGGCAATCTTGCAGCTTTTCAGGGACGCGTTGCCGAAAGCCTGAAAAGGGAGGGCCTCTATGCCCTGCTCGCCGCCAAGGATGGCCAGCAGCGTCTCAACACCCGGGTGCCCTATGGCCAGCCTCTCGGCAAGGTGCCGGCGGAGGCCAATCTGGCGAAGGCGATAGAATCCCGCCGCATCACCGTCTCGGATCTGTTTTTCGGTTCCACCAGCAATGAGTGGGTGTTCAACGTCACCATGCCGCTCGACCCGGAACTGAGCCTGGCCGGAGACGCCCTGATCCTGACGCAGAATGCCAGCGATCTGAGCCGGCTTATTCCCACGGAAAACCTGCCGCGCAACTGGGCGGTCGCCATCATCGACGGCACCAACCGGGTTGTCGTTTCCAGCGCGCAGGATGAGGCGGCAGTCGGAAAACCCTTTGTCACCCCCGAAATATTGTCGGAAATGCAGGCCTTCAGTGGCAATTTCTTCGACGGCAAGGGCAATCTCTATGCCTATGCGCAATTGCCGGGCTGGCAGTGGAAAACCGTGATGTGGGGACCGCTTGCCGCAAGCCAGGCAGCACTGATCGACACATGGCGACAGATGATGATCGGCAGCCTCGTGCTGGTACTGATCGCCATCGGCGGCGCCTATCTGGTCGGCCGGCAATTGCGCAGCTCCATTCGCGATCTGACCCATATGGCGGAGCGCATCGGCGAAGGCGAGATCGTTGCGCCCGTCGATACCAAGATAAAGGAAGCCAATCAGGTCGCCATCGCGCTCTCCAACGCTTCCTTTGACAGAAGCCAGTCGGAAGAGCGGCTGCAATTGCTGCTGCATGAACTGGTTCACCGCTCCAAGAATATTCTGACGCTGGTTCAGGCGATGATACGGCAATTGGGGCGGGAAAATAAAAGCATCCCGGAGTTCCAGAAAGAAGTCGACCATCGCCTGCGCGGTCTCGGCATGTCGATCCGGGCACTGGCGGAGGTTCAGTGGCAGGGGTTGCCGATCCACAAGCTGATCGAGACCCACCTCGAAGTTTTCGGCACCGTTTCGGAACGTGTCGTGCTGGCGGGAGACGATTTCATGCTTTCGCCGGAAGCGGCGCAGAATTTCGGGCTTGTGGTGCACGAGTTGACCACCAATTCCATTAAATATGGCGCGCTTTCGGCGCCGCTCGGGAAAATCACGGTGAGTTGGAAGCCGCTCGAAAAAGATGGTCGGCAGATGCTCCATCTTCTCTGGACCGAGACGGGCGGACCACCGGCTAGAGAGCCGAGCCGCAAGGGTTTCGGCACCACGGTCATCAAAAGACATGCGGAAGGCGCATTCGGCGGACATGTGACGACGGAATACCGCGAAACCGGCTTCGAATGGTCTCTGGAAGCGCCTATCCGCTATTTTACGCCGAAGCGACCGGACCCGGCGCACTGAAGCGCATCGGCGGTAAGAATGGCAGAAAATCTGCCCATTGCTAAAAAAATGCATTTTCCGGGAACCGAATGCGGTTGCATGCATTATTACTGCAGGCCAAGCAATTCCCCCGTCCCCGCCTGAAGCTTGGCTGACTATAAACGGGTTTCGCCCCTGAAAACCCGTCATAAAAATAGCACGGCTCTCCTATGGGCCGTGCTTTTTTATTGCTCCTTCGCAGATTGAAACAGGCTTTCGGCCTGACCTGAGGTCCGACAACTTTCTCAGGAATCCGTGCCGTCGCCCGAAGGGAACTTCAACCGGTAAACGATGCGCTCCGGCGTCAGCTGGTATTCGGCACTTCCTCCAAGAGCGGAAGGAACCACCTTTTCCAGCACAACGCTGCCAAAACTGCCGCGCCTTGCCTCTGCAGGCTCCTTCGACGGCATCATCGGCTCGTTCCATTCGACGATATAAAAATCACCGTCCTGGCGACATTGCAGGGATATAGGCGGGTGATAGGCAAGATTGCCGCTGTGGCTCACCGTGTTGACGACCAGCTCATGGAAGGCCAACCCGATATAAAGCGCACCATTCGGATTGAGCAGCAGGTTTTCCCCTTCCATGTGGATGAGGTTCGGATATTCCGGCACATAGAGATCGAATTGCTGGCGGAGAAGCTCGAATATGCGCGCGCCCCGCCAGTCCGAATCCGTGATGAGATCCTGGCTTTGGGCAAGCGCGTGCAGCCGCCCACGGAACTTGCGCAGAAAGTCATCTTTGGTGAGGCTGAAACGGGCTGTCTGGCCCGCAAGGCTCTGGATGATCGCCAGCAGGTTTTTGGAGCGATGGCTAACTTCTCGCAGCAGCGAGCGCAGAAGCTGCTCGCGCCGCCGTTCCGCCGTTACCTCCCGAATGGTGGTTTTCATCACCATCTGTTTGGCCTGGTTGACGGTGGAATGGACCTGAAACTGGAAAACGCGGTCCTTGCCCGCACTGACTTCCAGCATGCCCCGGCTACCAGCCGTGTTCATGTCCTTTTTGAGGTTCTCGAGCCGCACCGAGAGATCATTGCCGAACAGATTTTCATCGGTTGGATGGGAATCGGCCGGCAATTTCCAGACATCCGGCAGATTAGCCACGAATATGTAATCGCGCTTCCAGTCCTGCAGCATGACTGTCTCACCCGAATCGAGCAAGGCGAGAACGAGCGAATCATGAAGCTCACTCTCGTCCCTCTCCGCGTTATGCCATGCCAGCCGATGCAAATTCGTCTCCTTGCAGAAAGCCGCGGGTCAACGCCACGACTGTAACCGCCAACGCCCGGGCACCACACTGGTTCCCGGCCCGTCTGCGATTTCGGCAAATTTCACGCCGCGACGCGAGAGCTTTCGTTGAAAAACAGGGCCTGGCTGATAAGCGCTTTCACCATGTCCGGGTTGAAAGGTTTCGTCACAAGGAACGTCGGCTCAGGCCGCTCGCCCGTCAAAAGACGCTCGGGGAAAGCCGTGATGAAGATCACCGGGAGGGTGGTCATCTGCAGGATGTCCTTCATCGCGTCGAGACCGGAACTGCCGTCGGCAAGCTGAATATCGGCAAGGATCATTTTCGGCTGCGTGCGATGGAAAAGATCAAGCGCCTCGGTATGCGTGCGGGCGATACCCGTGACGCGGTGACCGAGATCGGTGACCATCTGTTCGATATCCATGGCGATCAGAGGTTCGTCCTCGATGATCATGATATCGGTTGCGACCTGCCGGGCGATTTCGGAAGCCGCCTCATCGATCAGCCTGCCGACCTGGTCTTCCGACACTTTCAGAACCTCTGCGGCTTCCGAAGGCGAGAACTCTTCGACCGTCGTCAACAGGAAAGCCTGACGTGCAAGCGGCGGGACGGCGGAGAGGTTCGCAGAAGCGCGTTTTTCCCATCCCGACAGGTTTTCATCGGCCTTAATATTGATCGTGACGGAACTAAAGATCGATACGAACAATTGATAAAGCGAAACGCGATCGCTGCTTGTCTGCGGGAAGATGCTGATATCGGCGATCAGAGCTTCGAGTGTTGCCGCAACATAGGCATCGCCCGTGGATTGTGAGCCGCAAACGGCACGCGCGAACCTGCGCAGATATGGCAGGTGCGGTGCGATGCGTGTAGAAACTGACATGGAATTCTCCCCTTTCATGCGGTCTGCAACGCAAACCCAAGATAGCAACGTGCGTATCGCAAAAAAAGTTCCCGACTGCCGGAACTATTTTTTTCACCGCGCATTATTTGCCACGACACAAAAGGAATACCGGACGTTATGAGCATGTTTCAATCGGACCAAGATTCGCCGGACAATTCGGCCGCCCCTCAGGTTCCACACTCCGGGCGGGCGGTGATTTCCCGCAAGCTCAGGGAGCTTTACGATGCCGTTCAGGATGAAGGCATCCCTGACAAATTCCTCGATCTTCTCGAAAAACTCGATGAAGCCGAAAGCAAAGCCAAAACAAAGGCTTCGGAGGAATGATGGCGAAAGAGCCGGAGCAGACAGAATATAATTTCAAGCGGGAAATGCTGGCGGCGCTGCCGAATCTGCGCGCCTTCGCGATTTCGCTCATTCGCTCGAGGGATCGTGCTGACGACCTCGTGCAGGACACGATCATGAAGGCCTGGGCGAAACAGGAGAGTTTCCAGCCCGGCACCAACATGCGCGCGTGGCTGGTGACGATCCTGCGCAACGAGTTCTATAGCCAGATACGCAAATCCGGTCGCGAAGTGCAGGATACGGACGGTGTCTATACCTCGCGCCTTTCAGTGCCGCCCGAACAGCATGGTTCGGTAGACCTTCAGGATTTCCGTGCAGCACTGGAGAAACTGCCGGATGACCAGCGTGAAGCCATCCTGCTGATCGGCGCGTCAGGCTTTGCCTATGAGGAAGCCGCCGAGATTTGCGGCTGCCCGGTCGGCACGATCAAGAGCCGTGTCAGCCGCGCAAGATTGCGCCTTCAGGAGCTGCTGGGTATCGAAAACGAAAACGAATTCGGTCCGGACGCGCAGATGAGCGCTGTCACAGCCGCCGCCACGGCGCGCTGAAAGACCTGAATTTTGACAGCAACGAACGGGCAGGCCTGCGCCTGCCCGTTTTTCATGTCTGCCGGTAACGTGCATTCCGGACGGACGACGAGGCCGTTTTTTCCTGGAATGCCCTAGATGCCGGTTTCCTTGACCGACTGCATGACCACGAAGGTCGAGGTATTGGCGACCGATGGCAGGCTCGAGATTTTCTCACCCAGCACCCGTCGATATTTGCGGATGTCGCTGGTACGCACTTTCAGGAGATAATCGAAGGCGCCGGCGATCATGTGGCATTCCTCCACTTCCTTGATCTTGCGAACCGCCGTATTGAATTCCTCCAGCGCTTTTTCCCGCGTATCGGAAAGTTTGACTTCGGCAAAGGCGATGTGATCGACGCCGAGTTTATGCGGATTGAGCACGGCCCGGAAGCCAAGAATATACCCCTCATCCACCAGCCGCTTCAGCCGCGTCTGGCATGGCGTCTTGGAAAGACCGACCCTTTTCGACAGTTGCAGCACCGACATGCGGCCGTCCTCGCTCAAGGCTTCCAGGATCTTGAGATCGAAGTGGTCCAGATCGTCTGTTTTGTGGCTATTTGCCATGTCATTTCACGCCATTTGAAGAAAACAAAAGTTCATATAGCCTGTTTTATTCCAAAAATAGGGCCATAGCAATTTCTCCAGCGATGGTATTATCAGCAGCAGGATGAAAAGCGGCGGGCGGAGGACACGCTGCCGCCGACGGCCTTTCTTCAACAGCTTTTTCAGGATTTTCAGAATGGCCGATGGTGCAAGCAATGCCGGTGTAGCAGTGAACGGTATTTTCCAGAATTTTGCGCCGCCGGTGCGTGAGCAAAGCCCGCTGCGCAAGGCGATCACCGCCGCCTATCGCCGCCCCGAGGAAGAATGCCTGGCCCCATTGATCGAGGCGGCAACGGTGACGCCGGAGCAGACGAAAGCTATCCGCACCACCGCCGGCAAGCTGATCGAAGCGCTGCGCGCCAAGACCAAGGGGACCGGCGTTGAAGGGCTGGTGCAGGAATATTCGCTCTCCAGCCATGAGGGCGTGGCGCTGATGTGCCTTGCCGAAGCACTGCTGCGCATTCCCGACACCGCCACCCGCGACGCGTTGATCCGCGACAAGATCGCGCGTGGGGACTGGAAGTCCCATATTGGCGGCGGGCGCTCGCTCTTCGTCAACGCCGCCACCTGGGGTCTCGTCATCACCGGCAAGCTGACCTCGACCGTCAATGACAGCGGCCTTTCGGCAGCGCTGACCAAGCTGATTTCGCGCGCCGGCGAACCCGTCATCCGCCGCGGCGTCGACATGGCGATGCGCATGATGGGCGAACAATTCGTGACCGGCGAAACGATCGGCGAAGCCATCAAGCGCTCCAGACCGCTGGAGGAAAAAGGCTTCCAGTATTCCTACGACATGCTGGGCGAAGCCGCGACCACCGCCAGGGATGCGGAGCGTTATTACAAGGATTACGAAAACGCCATCCACGCCATCGGCAAGGCCTCTGCCGGCCGCGGTATCTATGGCGGTCCGGGCATCTCCATCAAGCTTTCGGCACTGCATCCGCGCTACGCCCGCGCGCAGGCCGAGCGGGTGATGGCCGAGCTTCTGCCGCGCGTCAAATCGCTGATGCTGCTCAGCAAGAAATACGACATCGGCCTCAATATCGACGCCGAGGAAGCAGACCGGCTGGAACTGTCGCTCGACCTTTTGGAAGAACTGGCGCTCGACAAGGACCTTGCCGGCTGGAACGGCCTCGGTTTCGTGGTGCAGGCCTATGGCCGCCGCTGCCCCTTCGTGCTGGATTATATCATCGATCTCGCTCGCCGTTCCGGCCGCCGCATCATGGTGCGCCTCGTCAAGGGCGCCTATTGGGATGCGGAGATCAAACGCGCGCAGGTGGACGGGCTGGAGGACTTCCCGGTCTTCACCCGCAAGGTGCACACCGATGTCTCTTACATTGCCTGCGCCCGCAAGCTGCTCGACGCGCGCGACGTGATCTTCCCGCAGTTTGCGACCCACAATGCGCAGTCCATGGCGACGATCTATCATCTGGCTGGCCCCGAATTCAAACTTGGCGATTATGAATTCCAGTGCCTGCATGGCATGGGCGAACCGCTTTACAGCGAGGTCGTCGGCAAGAAGAAGCTCGACCGCCCCTGCCGCTTCTATGCCCCGGTCGGCACGCATGAGACGCTGCTTGCCTATCTGGTGCGCCGTCTTCTCGAAAACGGCGCGAACTCCTCTTTCGTCAACCGCATCGCCGATCCCGCCGTTCCGGTCGATTCCCTGCTGGAAGACCCGGTCACAGTGGTCAAGGCTTATGCCGTTCCCGGCGCACGGCACGACCGTATCGCCGCGCCCGCAGGTCTCTTTGGCCCGGAACGGAAGAATTCCGCCGGCCTCGATCTTTCCAGTGAAACAACGCTCTCCGCACTCGACAGAACCCTGAAGGCAGCTGCGGCAACCGAGTGGAAAGCCGCAGCGCCGCAGGCGAGCGGCCAGACACGGCCGGTGCTCAACCCCGGCGACCACACGGATATTGTCGGCCATGTGACCGAACCGACCGAAGCCGATGCCGAAGCGGCGATGCAGCGGGCGGCAGCCTCCACCTGGCCCTCCACCCCTGTTGAAGAGCGCGCCGCCTGCCTGGAGCGCGCCGCCGACGCAATGCAGGCCGAGATGCCCGAGTTGCTCGGCCTCATCATGCGCGAGGCGGGAAAATCCATGCCCAACGCCATTGCCGAAGTGCGCGAGGCGATCGACTTCCTGCGTTATTACGCAGCGGAAGCACGCAAGAATTTCAAGGCCGGCGAGACGCCGCTTGGCCCCGTCGTCTGCATCAGCCCTTGGAACTTCCCGCTCGCCATCTTCATCGGTCAGGTGGCGGCTGCACTGGTTGCCGGCAATCCGGTTCTGGCGAAACCCGCCGAAGAAACGCCTTTGATCGCCGCCCAGGGCGTGCGCCTGCTGCACGACGCCGGCGTTCCGCAGGACGCCGTGCAGCTTATGCCGGGCGACGGCAAGACGGGCGCGGCACTTGTCGGCTCACCGCTGACGGCGGGTGTGATGTTCACCGGTTCGACAGAAGTGGCGCGGCTCATTCAGGGCCAGCTGGCCGGCCGGGTTCTGACGAACGGCCAGCCGGTTCCGCTGATTGCCGAAACCGGCGGCCAGAACGCCATGATCGTCGATTCCTCGGCGCTCGCCGAACAGGTGGTCGCCGATGTCATCGCATCGGCCTTCGACAGCGCCGGCCAGCGCTGCTCGGCGCTGCGCATTCTCTGCCTGCAGGAAGATGTGGCGGATCGCACGCTGACCATGCTCAAAGGCGCGCTGCATGAATTGCGGATCGGCCGCACCGACCGGCTTTCCGTCGATGTCGGCCCCGTCATCACCGCTGAGGCCAAGGGCATTATTGAAAAGCATGTTGACGACATGCGCGCGCTCGGCCACCGCATCGAACAGATCACGCTTGCGGGTGAAACCGGCAAGGGCACTTTCGTGCCGCCGACCATCATCGAGATGAAATCGCTCGCCGATCTGAAGCGGGAAGTATTCGGCCCGGTGCTACATGTCATCCGCTTCAAGCGCGATAATCTCGACCGGCTGATCGACGAGATCAACGCCACAGGTTACGGCCTGACCTTCGGCCTGCATACGCGCCTCGATGACACGATCCAGCATGTGCTGTCGCGCGTCGCGGCCGGCAATCTTTATGTGAACCGCAACATCATCGGCGCGGTGGTCGGCGTGCAGCCCTTTGGCGGACGCGGTCTTTCCGGCACCGGCCCCAAGGCCGGCGGCCCGCTCTATCTCGGCCGCATGACGCAGGCTGCCCCAAAGATTGACCGGGTCGCAAGCCAGCAGGATCAGGCCGCCATCGATCTTGCCCGCTGGCTGGATGAAAACGGCGAAACCGTTGCGGCTGAGGCCGCACGGCAGGCGGCAGCACTTTCCGGTCTCGGCTTCGAAACCGAGCTGGCAGGCGCCGTCGGCGAACGAAACGTCTATGCGCTGCATCCACGCGGCAGAATCCTGCTGGTCCCGGCAACCGAACAGGGGCTTTACCGCCAGCTTGCGGCAGCGCTCGCCACCGGAAACACGGCCGTCATCGACAATGCCTCTGGCCTCGAAAAATCGATCTATGGGCTGCCGGCAACCGTCACCTCGCGCATCGTCTGGGCGGATGACTGGGCGAAATCCGGTCCCTTTGCGGGCGCCTTGGTCGAGGGTGACGCGGAGCGCATCGTGACGACCAACAAAAAAATCGCCACCCTGCCCGGCCCGCTGGTTCTCGTGCAGGCCGCGACCACGGAAGCGCTTTCCGGTGAAAGCCAGCCCTATAATCTCGACTGGCTGGTCGAAGAAGTCTCCGTCAGCGTCAACACGACCGCGGCCGGGGGCAATGCCAGCCTGATGAGCATCGGCTAAGCGGCACCATTGCCCAAAAAAATCGGCGCGGACAAATCCGCGCCGATAAAGGCAATACCACAGGATCATCATCGCTCCATACGAGCGACAGGTCACAGATGTCATTCGATGTCGAAGGACACGCCCTGCGCCAGCGGCAGCGACTTGGAATAATTGACCGTGTTGGTGGCGCGGCGCATATATGCTTTCCACGCATCCGAACCAGATTCACGGCCACCGCCGGTTTCCTTCTCTCCCCCGAAAGCGCCACCGATTTCTGCGCCCGAGGTGCCGATATTGACGTTGGCGATGCCGCAATCCGAGCCTTCCGACGACAGGAAACGTTCCGATTCCTGAATGTCGCGGGTGAAGATCGACGATGAAAGACCGGCGGCGACGGCGTTATGCGCGTCGATCGCCTGATCGAGATCGCTGTATTTCATCACATAGAGGATCGGCGCGAAGGTCTCTTCCAGCACCGGGCCAACCTGTTGAGGCATTTCGACAAGCGCGGGCTTCACATAATAAGCATCCGCCGCACCCGTATCCACACGTCCACCGCCATTCACCACGCCGTCATGGGCTTTCGCCGCCTCAAGCGCCTTCTGCATGCCGTCAAAAGCCGCCTTGTCGACCAGCGGGCCGACGAGTGCGGAACTTTCCAGCGGATTGCCAACGGAGACGGAGGCATAAGCCTTTTTCAGGCGCGGCACGAGCTGATCGTAAACGCTGTCATGCACGAAAAGACGGCGAAGCGTGGTGCAGCGCTGGCCGGCCGTGCCCATGGCGCCAAAGGCAATGGCGCGCAGCGCCATGTCGAGATCGGCGGACGGGCACACGATGCCGGCATTGTTGCCGCCGAGTTCCAGAATGGCACGGGCAAAGCGCTTTGCCAGACGCGGGCCGACATCACGGCCCATGCGGGTGGAGCCGGTGGCAGAGACCAGCGGCACCTTGGGGTTATCCACCAATGCTTCACCCACGGCGCGATCACCGATCAGAAGCTGCGAAAGACCGTCCGGCGCATCGCCGAAGCGGGCGGCGGCCCGTTCGAAGATGCCCTGAACGGCCAGCGCCGTCAGCGGCGTCTTTTCCGATGGCTTCCAGACCACCGAATTGCCGCAAACGATGGCGAGTGCTGCATTCCACGACCAGACGGCGACGGGGAAATTGAAGGCCGAGATGACGCCGACGACACCGAGCGGATGCCAGGTCTCCATCATGCGGTGGCCGGGACGTTCGGTGGCGATGGTGAGGCCATAAAGCTGGCGGGAAAGACCGACGGCGAAATCGCAGATATCGATCATTTCCTGCACTTCGCCGAGACCTTCGGACGGGATCTTGCCCGCTTCCAATGACACGAGACGGCCGAGATCGGTCTTGAAGGCGCGCAGCTCTTCGCCAAGCAACCGGATCAGCTCGCCACGGCGGGGCGCCGGCACATTGCGCCACTGCTTGAAGGCGGCATCGGCCTTATCGACCACGGCTGCCACGCCCTCGACCGAAACGGTCTTCAGGTTCGCGACCTGCTCACCCGTCACCGGGCTGAAGGACGCCATGGTGCCGCCGGTATAAAGATCGCGAGCAACACCCATCCTGTCGAGCAAGGCGGCTGCTTCCTGTTTCACGTCAAGCTTCGTGGTCGCATCCATGTCCAATTATCCTTTTTGGCTGAAAGGGGAGGAAAGGCCTTTTTGATACGGCGCTTTCAACTCCCGTCGCTCTTCTTTCCCCGAATTTGTCAACGGCGCCGCCAAGCCGGCAAAACACCATTCCATTCTTTCCCGTAATCATATATGGGCATAACAACCCTTTTCCAATGAGGAAAGCGGGTAAGTTGATGCGAGAACGGAATGGATCCACGCAGACGGCTGGTCCCCGATATCGTCACCCTGCAGGCGTTTGAATGCGCGGCACGGCATGGCAATTTTACCCGTGCGGCGGAAGAACTCAACCTCACGCAGAGCGCGGTGAGCCGGCAGATCGGCGAACTGGAAGCGCAGACGGGAATGCAGCTTTTCGAGCGCATCCGCAGGCGTGTCGTGCTTTCGGAAGCGGGGCGCAAATTCCTGCCCGATGTACGGCGCCTGTTGCAGCAATCCGAGCAGTTGATGGTGCGTGCGGTCTCGGCCGGAACATCGCACGCATCGCTTTCCGTCGCAACGTTACCGACCTTTGGCAGCCGCTGGCTGATGCCGCGCCTCTCCCGCTTCATCGATGCCAATCCGGATATGGCGATCACGATCGGCTCGCGCTCGCATCCGTTCGATTTCGACGAGGAAGGGTTTGATCTCGCCATTCACTATGGCCAGCCGATCTGGGCGCATGGAACCTGCACGTTTTTATGCAATGAGGTGATCGTGCCGGTCGCGAGCCCCGCCCTGCTCAGCCGCGCCAACGTGAACCGGGCGCAGGATTTGGCCGAACAGCCATTGCTGCATGTGACGACGCGGCCCAAACTATGGACGGAATGGCTGGAGATGAACGGGGTGACGGCGGAAAATGCCTATCATGGCAGCCGTTTCGACCAGTTCTCGATGATCATCGAAGCTGCCGCAAGCGGCATCGGTTTTGCCCTTCTGCCGAAATATCTCATCGAGGCGGAACTAGCCTCCGGCCGCCTCGAAATCGTCTTCGACATCCCCTTGCAGACCGACAAGAGCTATTACGTCGCCCTGCCGGAAGGGCGGCAGGACAATGCGCTTGCCCGCGCCTTTCAGGCCTGGCTGCTCGATCAGGTCGGCAAGCCGGTCTGATTTTCACCGGCGACCAAACCTCAAAGGCGATTGCGGAAAAATGGGTTCCAGCGCACGGTGCCGAGCCTTACCTTTTCACGGATCATCGTCAGGAGTCCCGATCCAGCGATGACGGCGAGACCCAGCACCGCAACGGCGTCAGGGTACTCGTGAAAGAAGGTCATGCCGATCGCCACCGCCCAGAGGATTTGCGAATAATGCGAAGGTGCAATCTGGCTTGCGGGCGCAATGCGGGTCGCAACCAGAAGGGTGATCTGTCCCGTTGCCGTGCAAAGGCCGATGAAGGCGAAGGCCAGAAGCTGGTGCAGGTTGGGCATGACGAAATCGGGAATCGAGGCGATGCCGTTAAAAGTCAGGCCGTAAATCAGCAGCACACCCATGATCGAAGTGCGCTTCTCCTTACCCGCCAGCGAGCGCAGCAGCACGATGGTCATTGCCGCCAGGAACGCCACGCCGATGGCGGCAAAATGCCCGAGTTCCAGCGACTTGAAGCCCGGCCGCACCACGAGAATGACGCCGACGATGCCGGCCAGAACCGCTGCCCAGCGCCACGGGCCGATATTCTCTTTAAGGACCACGGCGGAAAGGACGGTGACGAAAAGCGGCGACAGAAAGATCAGCGCATAGGCTTCCGCCAGTGGAATGGTGGTGAAGGCATAGATGCCGAAAATGCCGGCGAAGAGACCGGAAATCGCGCGCCCATGCACCGCGAAGGGCCGACTCATGCGCCAGAATTCGCGCCACCTTTCCTCACGCGGCTTGCTGAAAAAGATGAAGATGCCGGAGAAGAGGATGCTGAAGAAGCCGATTTCGAAAACGCTGATCTGCGATCCAAGCGACTTGATGGTGGCATCGCCCATGGAAAAGGTCGCATAAGCGAACAGACCGAGCAGAAAACCCTTTTGCATGTGACTTCCCCGAACACCGACCGCAATGCAAAGCATCCCCCGGCCGCGTGGAACGCGACCCGGACGCCCCTTAAAGGGACAGACAGTCTGGCAGATTTGATCCTCACCCTATGGCTAGACCCGGCTACCTATGAGTGCAAGCCGCAAAAGAAGCAAAATTGCCCGATTGGACCCGGCCAGTGCAAATGGCTGCAAGGTGCGGCAAATTTGTCCCGCCGCCGCCATCACATCACCGTCATGGAAAGAGGTTAGCCGGTGTTGATCGTAGCGCTTGGCGACGGGCATGAAGGCGGCTAAATATTATCGTGTGATTTTCGCCCGCCGATTTCCCCGGCTGGTATTACCGCGTTAACATGGCCTCGCTAACCGAAAGGAAAAAGAATGCGGATTGTGATGATCGGTTCAGGTTATGTCGGCCTCGTGTCCGGCGCGTGTTTTGCAGATTTCGGTCACGATGTGGTCTGCGTCGACAAGATGCCGGAGAAGATCGAGGCCCTGAAAAAAGGCCAAATTCCGATCTTCGAACCGGGTCTGGAGACGATCGTCGCCAACAATGCCAGGGCTGGCCGGTTGAGTTTCACCACCGATCTAACCGCTGCCGTCGCCAATGCCGAGGTCGTCTTCATCGCGGTCGGCACGCCCTCGCGGCGCGGCGATGGCCATGCCGATCTCGGTTATGTCTATGCGGCAGCAAAAGAGATCGCCCATGCGCTGGATGGTTTCACCGTCATCGTCACCAAATCCACCGTTCCCGTCGGCACCGGCGATGAGGTGGAGCGCATCATTCGCGAGGAAAACCCTTCCGCCGATTTCGCCGTGGTGTCCAACCCGGAATTCCTGCGCGAAGGTGCCGCCATCGAGGATTTCAAGCGACCGGACCGCATCGTCGTCGGCCTTTCGGACGAGCGCGCCCGCCCTGTCATGACGGAGGTTTACCGTCCGCTCTACCTCAACCAGTCGCCGCTGCTCTTCACCACGCGGCGCGCCTCGGAACTGATCAAATACGCCGCCAACGCTTTTCTGGCGATGAAGATCACCTTCATCAACGAAATGGCCGACCTCTGCGAAAAGGTCGGCGCCAATGTGCAGGACGTGTCGCGCGGCATCGGTCTCGATGGCCGCATCGGCTCGAAGTTTCTGCATGCCGGCCCGGGATATGGCGGCTCCTGTTTCCCAAAGGATACGCTGGCGCTTGCCAAGACCGCGCAGGACTATGACGCGCCGGTGCGGCTGATCGAAACCACCATCGCCATCAACGACAACCGCAAGCGCGCCATGGGCCGCAAGGTCATCAACGCCATGGGCGGCGACGTGCGCGGCAAGAAGATCGCCGTGCTTGGCCTTACCTTCAAGCCGAATACCGACGACATGCGCGACAGCCCGGCAATCGCCATCATCCAGACCCTGCAGGATGGCGGTGCACGGGTAGTGGGTTACGACCCCGAAGGCATGGCGAATGCCCGCCATCTGATGGAGGATATCGAATACGCAACAGGTCCCTACGAGGCGGCGGAAGATGCCGATGCGGTGGTGATCGTGACCGAATGGAACCAGTTCCGCGCGCTTGATCTGCCGCGCCTGAAGGCGATCATGAAAAACCCTGTTCTGGTGGACCTGCGCAATATTTACCGCACGGATGAAGTCGCCGCGCATGGCTTCATCTATGCTGCCGTCGGCCGCCCGCATGAGGGTGGCTCCGGCAAAGAACTTTAGCGATCTGTCGTCTGGAATTTCACTGAAACAATTTTCGCGCTTCGGTTTAACCGCAAACGCACCAACAGATTCGGGATATAGTCATCATGCGTTATCTGGTTACCGGCACGGCTGGCTTCATCGGCTTTTACGTCGCAAAGCGGCTGCTGGATGCCGGCCACTTCGTGACCGGCTTCGACGGCATGACGAAATATTATGATGTCAGCCTGAAAGAAAAGCGCCACGCCATCCTTTCCCGCTCAAACGGCTTCCGGGCCGAAATCGGCATGCTGGAGGATACCGATGCGCTGACGCGGGCGGCGGAGGCCGCCGAACCGGAAATCATCATCCATCTCGCCGCCCAAGCCGGTGTTCGTTACAGCCTTGAAAATCCGCGCGCCTATATCGATTCCAATCTCATCGGTTCGTTCAACATGCTGGAGCTGGCGAGAAGCCTACAGGTCAAGCACCTGATGCTGGCATCGACCTCCTCCATCTACGGCGCCAACGAAAAAATCCCCTTTGCGGAGAGCGACAAGGCCGACGAGCCGATGACGCTCTACGCCGCCACCAAAAAATCGATGGAGCTGATGGCGCATAGCTATGCGCATCTGCACAAATTGCCCACCACAGCATTCCGCTTCTTCACGGTCTATGGGCCGTGGGGACGGCCGGACATGGCCCCGATCAAATTTGTCGATGCCGTCTCCAACGGCCGGCCGATCGACATTTACGGGCAGGGCAATATGAGCCGTGACTTCACCTATATCGATGATCTGGTTGAGGGCATCGTCAGGCTGAGCCAGATCATCCCGTCGGAGGAAAACCGCGTGGCCGAAGAGGGCGTCACCGACACACTCTCGCACCACGCGCCCTTCCGCGTCGTCAATATTGGCGGCGGCCAGCCGGTGGAGCTGATGCATTTCGTCGAAACGATCGAGAAGGCAGTCGGCAAGCCTGCTATCCGCAACATGCTGCCGATGCAGCAGGGAGATGTTCCCCGCACCTTTGCCTCGCCCGATCTTCTGAGGGCATTGACCGGTTATGTGCCACAAACCCCGGTCGAGGAGGGCATCAAGGCCCTCGTCGCCTGGTATCGGCAAATGCAATCATCCGAACTGCGGGAGTAGTTCAGAGCGTTGCGAGCAACCGGTTGGAGAGCGCGCCACCCGATGCGGCCTGCATGGAGACTTTGGTTTCCACCGCTTCGATGATCGTATCGCTGAAATCGACATTGGTGAGTTCGAGGATATTCGATAACCCACCGGGCGAAAACACGTTCACCTCCAGTATCTTATCGCCAACGATATCAAGCCCCACGAGGAACATGCCGTCCTCCACCAGCTTCGGCCGCATCATTTCGGCCAGCGCCACGATGTCGTCCGTCACCTTCACCGCTTCCGCCGTGCCTTTGGCGTGGATGTTGGAGCGCAGATCGCCTTTGGCCGGCACGCGGCGAAGCGCTGCATATTGGCCGTCCCGCATCAGCGGCCGGCCATTCATCATGAAGAAGCGAATATCGCCGTCCTTGGCGGCCGGCAGATAGGCCTGCGCGATCAGATAACCCTCAAGGCTGACCGCCTCGAAAATCTGGTTGAGGTTGGCTTCTTTGCTGGAGCCGATCTTGAAGACGTTCTTGCCGCCGGAGCCCTGCAACGGCTTGACGATGACGCCCTTGGGATGGGCATCGGCAAAGGCCCGGATTTCCTCGACATTACGCGAAATGATCGTGGTCGGCCGGACGATTTCGGGAAAGCTCTGGAAATAGAGCTTGTTCTGGGCGAGCGCCAGACCTTCCGGATCGTTCAGAACCACGACGCCGCGCTGTTCGGCAAGCCGCCCGAACAGAATGCCGGCATGCACGGCCCATGGCCGCGTCGTCTGGTCGAGCGACGGGTCGTTGCGCAGCATCAGCGCGTCGATTTCCTCGATATCCATGGTCCGCCGCTCCAGCGCCTTATCCTGAAGCGTGGTGTGGAATGTCTCGCCCTTTTTGATTTTCGCCTTCGGCAGTACGGTGGCATGGATGGTCAGGCTGTCATCCGACCGCAAGGTGAAGTCGCCGGGTGTGAGATAAACCACCTCATGGCCGCGATTGAGCGCCGCCATGGCCAGCAGGCCGGTAGCGTAATTTGGTCCCTCGGTCTCGATGGAATTGACGAAAAATGCGATACGCATGAAGCCCCTCCTATAATGTCGCCAGTTCGGCAATGGATAATCCCGCCCGTATTTTTTCGAGCCGCTCATTGGCCTTAGCGGGCAGTAAGAAAGCGGGCCTGACACCCGGCGGTCGCAAGAGACCGCGCAGGGCAAGCTCCTGCATGACAGGGAAATGGGCGGCAGCGATCTTGCCCATCCAGAATGGATCGAGCGCCCCGCCCCTGCGCAAATGCTCCAGCACCTCGGCCAGCCCACGCAGATAAATCGCATCCTTCGACAGGCCGCCGCCGCGATAGATGCGCAGCACCATGTTGAAAGCGCCGGCCTCGTCGAAACCGTGATCGCGGGTCATGATGCGGAAGGTCTCAACGAAAGTCGCGCCATCAAGCATGGTGGCGCAGCCGACGACGCGCCCGGCAATCAGCCGCAGGCGCTCGCGCGTCATGCCACCGGCCAGATGTTCCGCCAGCACCGCCAGCCCCTCCTGCACGCCCTCATAACCGGAAAGGCCGGTGCGGAAGAGCCGCAGACCCTGAGACGAGCCGTTGAAATAGGTGAGAAGATGCACGCCGATCTCATGCGACAGCAGTGCCTCGACGCGGCGCTGTTCCATGACGGTGTGGCGGGAAATCAAAAGCTTCTCGCCCGTCACCATCAGGCCGGGCGGCAGGTCGTCGCGGATTTCAACGCGGGCCTTGAATTCCGGTTCTTCCGCCAGATAGGTCTCGACCATCTCGCGCGATTTCCTGGCGACCGCGTAACAATCGACCATGGCGATTTCGCCGCTTTCCTGGGCGCGTGGGCAGTCCTCAAGCACACGAAGCGCCAGCGTCAGAAGAGCGGGTTCGACGGCGCCATAGAGGGCGCGCGAAAAATCGGTGAAGGTTCGATGATGCAGGTTCGCAAGCATCGTTAGCTGCAGATCGATCTCCTGCTGTTTCTCCCGGTAGAGATGATAGAGCACCGGGTCTTCCAGATGATCAAAAACGACGGAATAGAGCCTGCGTTTCTGCTCCTCGACATCAACGCCGAGCGGCCGATAAAGCAGGCGTGGCGCAAATTGAAAGCTGCCATCGCGAAACTCCTCAAACGCCCGGCGGGCATTGATCGGTGTAACGGACAGAAGAAAATCGAACGATGAAACGATCTCATCCACTGAGCGGTCGGCGCGCCGGACGGCATCGACAAAGGCCTTACGGCCAAGCGCCCGGTGGCTGGTGACTTTCAGCGCATCCATGCCGGAAGCAAATGACGAGAAGGCTTGCAGACCAGCATCGAAAAGATCGGCGATCATCGTCTCACGCAGGCCGGGATAATCGGCGCCGGATTCCGGTTGTCGATAGATCGGCGCGAAGCGCACGCTGATGCAGGGAAAATCCAGACCGGCATTCTGAAACCTGAGGATCGGATCGGCTTCCGGTTCCGGCCGGGTGATGCGCGGCGTGCGAAAACGCACTTCGGCATCACAGACCGCCTTGATGAAGACCCGGCGGGCTTTCTGCGTTTCCGGTTCTGACGTCGCTGAAACGGAAACCTCATAATGCGGCAGGAAGGGGGAATCGTCGGCCAGCAGAATATCGTGTTCCAGCTCGCCTATATCGATTACCAAGAAAGCGCCGAAGCGCTGCCGCATGGCCATGCCAACAGCCTCGATCAGCGGCGCAGCCTCCTGAATGTTCGACGCTATGAGATAGGAGGCGTGGGCGGCGGCGATATCCCGTGCAGCGAGGTCTTTCGTGCCGCCCGTCAGATGCAGGCAGAGGAACGGCAGCGGCCGGTCGATGTGCAGCCTGCCGTTTTTTCCGACATCCCGGCGGATAGCCTTGCCGGCCTCCAGGCAGGAGACGACATCATCCACCAGATCGGCGATGGGGGAAGGCTCGCTGCGGGCGGAGGAAACACTCATCGCCGCGACCCCAGGCATTTCTCAAGAACCGGCTGAAGGGCGGCGATCGTATCACGGATATCCGAGATCACCCGTGTGTCCGGCTTTCCCGTCCATTCATCCATGAAGAATTTCTTGAACTCGATTGCAATCGCGCAGCCGTTTTCGGCAAATCGTTCGTGGATGAAGCGGGTCTGCTCCCCTTTGCCCTGAAACGCCACATTCTCGCGAACATCAAGGCGTCGACCACCAATGGTCGCTGAAGCGAAATGATGACCGACGGCGCTGACCACATCGCTCCAGCGGCTGCGATCCATGGAAAATGTACCGATATTGATGTCGGGCGCTTCCACCTGCGCCGTCGCGGGCGCGGCAGCGCCCTGCCGGCGATGATTGTAGCTGTGCACATCCAGCACCACGAAAGCTCCGTACCGCCGTTCCACCGCGGACAGAACCGTCTCCAGCATCGCATAATAATCGGCGTGGAAGTCGAGCGATTGCCGGAGCGCTTCCTCTGCCGGCTCCTCGTTCCAGACCTCAAGCCCCCAGGATTGCTCGGGCTTCAGGTAGATCGCCTGATCGGCAGCGCGGTTGAGATCGATTTCGAAGCGAGAATGATGAACGACGAGACGATTAGTCAGCCCCGAAATCATCTCGCCGGTGAAGGGATCTTCCTCGCGCAGCCTCTGTTCGGCTGAAAGGGCCATCAGCCCCGCCACCTCCGGGCGAATGAAATGGCCGTCATGAATGGCCGTGCCGACAACGGGGGAATTGCCGAAGTCGATCGACCAGAAACCCCTGTTTTTGTTGTGACCGTAATGTTCGCCGTCGCTGTGTCTGGCTGCCATGCTGCCTCCCCTGCATCGGGTGTAAAACAACGCGACTCGCCCGTTTGTTCCGGGAAAAATTGCGCACGATACATTTGCCCCCCTGCACAGACACCGCCCGAAAAACTGCGGAACCATACCGGAAAGCTCACGTTGTTCTGACAGGAGGGCCGCCGTGTCAAACGGACGCGATGGTGCCGAAGAACATCGGGATTTTTCCGTTTTCTCCTGGTGGCCAACGAAGCGGCAGTCGAGCTTCTTACCCATCCGGCGTCCCTCCGTCCTCACTTTCCGCGCACAAGGAGCTGCGACATGGAAAAGACCGAAACGCGCAAACTTGCGGAAGAATATCTGCGGCTCGGCGGCACACGTCAGGTGATGATCGACGACAACAAGACCTTCGTGCGCCAATGGGAAAACGAACCGGCAGAGGCCGAGACATTCTGGCAAACGCACATCGAAAATCTCGAGGCCGAACGCCGCAAGGACGTGGAATTTTTCCTGCCCTCCGTGAATTCGGACAAGGACGACTGAACACAGAAGGAGACAGACATGACTTCAATCAACGCTGCAAAAATCGTCATTCTCGCAACCGACGGCTATGAGCGCTCGGAACTCAGGGTACCCTACGATCAGCTGAAGGCCAAAGGTGCGGATGTAAAGATCGCCTCAATCAAAACAGGCGAAATCAAGAGCTGGGATGAAAAGAACTGGGGTGACAGCATCGCCGTCGATCTTTCCGCCAGGAACGTCAAATCGGATGATTTTGACGCGCTGGTTCTTCCGGGTGGCCAGATCAACCCGGATATTTTGCGCCATGATGAGGATGCGATGCGCGTGGTGCGCGATTTCGTCAAATCCGGCAAGGTGGTGGCCGCCATCTGCCATGCGCCATGGCTGCTGGTTGAAGCAGATGCCCTGCGCGGTCGTGACGCCACCTCTTATTGGTCGATCAAGACAGACCTGAAAAACGCCGGCGCCAACTGGAAGGACGAAAAGGTGGTGACGGACAAAGGCATCATCACCTCCCGCAGTCCCGAGGACTTGGACGCCTTCGTCGCCAAGATCGTCGAAGAGATCGAGGAAGGCCGCCACGAGCGCCGCGCCGCCTGAGGACCATACAAACCTGTGCCGCCGGTTTCTCCGGCGGCACTCTTAGTGGGAGACATCCATGAAAAGCAGACTGCTTTCAGGTGGCGCTGAGCGCACTTTCATTCTCGTCATCGAGCCGGAGGAAGAAGCCTTCGAGGCCATCCGCCGTTTTGCGGGCACGGAAAACATCAACGCTGCATCAGTGACGGCCATCGGTGCCTTTGCAACGGCAACCCTCGCCTTTTTCGATCTTTCGACGCGGGAGTACAAGGAAATACCGGTTGCCGAGCAGAGCGAGGTTCTGAGCCTGCTCGGCGATATTGCCCTAGATGAAAACGATGACCCCAATCCGCATCTGCATGTGGTTCTGGGCTTTGCCGATGGATCCACCAGGGGCGGCCATTTTCTGAAGGGTGTGGTGCGACCAACTCTGGAAGTGGTCATCCGCGAAACACCCGCGGAATTGCGGCGCAGCTATCGCCCGGAATTCGGCATCGCCCTTATCGATCCCGCTAAATAAACGGCGGAACCGGAAAAACACCATTGCGTTATTCCCCCATGTGAGGGGCGGCATGGCGGCAGCGATCAATCGAAAAGACACCGGTGACGATGAGGTCAGACAGTTTCTGACCGGTCTGGCACGCGGCACGGCGGGTGCTCTGCTGTTTGCCCTGCCAATGCTGATGACCATGGAAATGTGGTTTCTCGGTCTTTACATCAATCCGTGGCGGCTGCTGCTGCTCTGTATCCTCAACTTGCCGCTGCTGCTGCTTCTCGCCCGCCGCATCGGCTTTGAGAATATTCATTCCTGGGGCCAGGCGCTACGCGACGCGATCACGGCCTATGGGCTTGGCATAGCCGTCAGTGCCGCTGTGCTGCTGCTGTTCGGTATCCTGAACGACCAGATCACCGTCTCCACCATCATCATCAAGATTGCGCTGCAATCCGTGCCGGCGAGCATCGGCGCGCTGCTCGGCCGCAGTCAGCTCGGCCAGCATTCGGATGCGCAGGACGAAGACGAAGGCGAATATTCCGGCGAGACCGGTTATCTGCACGAACTGTTCATGATGATGGTCGGCGCGCTGTTTCTGAGCCTCAATGTCGCGCCGACGGAAGAGATGATCCTGATCGCCTATAAGGTGACGCCCTATCACATTCTGGCGCTCTGCCTGCTGTCGATCGCCATCATGCATGGCTTTGTCTATGCGCTTCATTTCAAGGGCTCTCACCAGCTGCATGAGGGGCAGCAATGGTGGCAATCCTTCATCCGTTTTACCCTGCCGGGCTATGTCATCGCCATCGCCATCAGCATCTACACGCTCTGGACCTTCGAGCGTCTCGACCATACGTCGCTGTCGCAGATCATGAGCGCCGCCGTCATTCTCGGCGTTCCGGCTTCGATCGGCGCGGCCTCTGCCCGATTGATCCTGTGAGGACAAGATGACGATATCGAAGGGTAACAAACACACCGAAAGTTCCGATCCCCATTGGATAGAATGGGTGACAGGCGCGATCTGCACCCTTCTCGTTGCGGCCATGCTCGGCTGGATCGCCTACGACATCTATCGTTACCAGCCTGAGGATGCCCGTTTCGAAATAGCCGTCACCGGCGTGGAGGGGCAATCCGGTTCGTACCGCGTGAAGTTCGATATCCGCAATCTCTCGATGACGACGGCGGCGCAGGTGCAGGTGCGCGGCGACCTGCAGCAAGACGGCACGATGCAGGAAAGCGCTGATGTGACATTCGATTATGTCGCCTCGGAATCAAAGGATGCCGGCACGCTTTTCTTCCGCAACGACCCCCGCCGCGGCACACTCAATCTCAACGTCTCCGGCTATACCGAGCCGTGAGACCTTTCAGGACTATTTCATGCCAACATCCAAACTGACGAAAGAACGCGATCTCAGGGATTCCAAGCCACTCTGGGCCGATAGCCCGCGCATCGGCATCCGCAGCGGAAAGACGCCAAAAGCCGACCGTTACGACACGATCGTCGTCGGCGCCGGCATCAGCGGCGCGCTGGTGTCGCACGCGCTGCATCGCCCGGGGCAATCCATGCTGATTATCGACAAAAGCGAACCGGTGATGGGCAGCAGCGTGGCCAGCACCGCGATGATCCAGCACGAGATCGACACGCCGCTGACGGAACTCAGGAAGATGATCGGCAAGGATGCCGCCGACAGGGCATGGCAGCGCTCGGCCCGCGCCGTCTTGCGTCTCGAAGAAATCGTCACGTCGCTCGGCATCTCCTGCAGCATGGCGCGCAAGCAGGCACTTTACCTTGCCGGAGATGAAATGGGTTCGCGTGCGCTGAAGGCGGAAGCGGCTGCGCGCGGGGAGGCCGGCATCGAGGCCAGGTTCCTCAGTGCTGCGGAACTGAAAGAACAATATGGCCTGGAGCGGACCGCCGCCATTCTCAGCGACATCTCGGCTTCCGCCAACCCCGCGCAGCTGACGGCAGGCCTGTTGCGCCACACGGCGGGTGCAGGCGGTGAAATTGTCTCACAGCTTGAAATTACCGATCTTAGAAATCTGGGTGACGAGGTGGTCCTTGCGACCGCTGAGGGCAAAATCCTGTCCGCCCGCAATGTCGTCTTCTGCACCGGATATCAATTCCTGAAAATGCTCGAAAGCCCGCAACACCAGATCATTTCCACCTGGGCCCTGGCGAGCAGGGAAGGACTTGAGCTGCCGGACTGGCTGGAGACCCACATCGTCTGGGAGGCTTCCGACCCCTATCTTTATCTGCGCACCGATCGAAACGGACGCATGATTGCCGGCGGCGAAGATGAGGAAAATCCTACCTCCTTCCAGTCGGAGCGCAAGCTGGCCACTAAAACGAAGATTATCCGCAGCAAGATCGAAAAACTGCTGGGCGTCGATATCGGTGAACCGGAATATCGCTGGGCGGCAGCGTTTGGCACCACCACCACCGGCCTGCCGCTGATCGGCGCGGTTCCCGGCATGAAGAATGTCTATGCCGTCATGGGTTTTGGCGGCAACGGCATCACTTTCAGCCAGATCGCTGCCGAAATCGTCGCCGCCGCCGTTAATGGCGGCAAGGACCCAGACGCCGATCTTTTCCGCTTCGGTTGATGCCCGGTCAGTCTTCCTTGATGCCGGCGGCCACCTGCATGCGGCGAAGCGTCCAGAGAACGATAATCCCGACGCTGGAGGCTAACAGCGCGAGCGGCCACATGCCGAGCCCGGCAGAGAGGCCGATCGCGGCCGAAAGCCACATGCTGGCCCCCGTCGTCAGGCCTTTGACGTCACCTTTGGTATAAACGACCACGCCCGCGGCTAGAAAGGCGATGCCGGCCGTCACGGCCTCCACCAGCCGGATGGGATCGAGCCGCGCCGCCTCATGGCCTTCCGCCATCGTCTCCATCATGTGGATGGTGATGACACAGAAGGTGACGGCGGCAAGGCCGATCAGCATGTTGGTGCGCAGACCGGCGGTGTTCTTGTGAAACTCCCGCTCCAGCCCGATCAGGCCGCACAGGATGACGGCACCGAACACGCGCACCAGCAGCACCTCGAAGGGCATGGAAACATTCATGGAAAATTCTTCTGCAAGGCTCTGGGGCACTATCGCGTCTCCTCCCGAAATTTCATCACCAGTAAGTTCGGGAAGGCCGGTTGGTTCCGCGCGGCAATATAAACGTTGCGCGCAACGGAGCCGGAACCATAGGGACTGCGAAGGGTTTGTCTCCCGTGCGCATACGCGCACATCGTGAATTTTCACACCATGGGAGAAGGAACAATGGCCGAGAAGAAACTCGACGACCTGTTTTATGATACGCTGAAGGATATCTATTACGCCGAAAGGCAGATTCTGAAAGCCCTGCCGAAAATGGCCCGGGCAGCGACCGATCCGAAGCTGAAACAGGCCTTTGAAAAACACAAGGAAGAGACGCAGGGTCACGTGGAGCGCCTGCAGGAAGTATTCGAAGTCATCGGCAAGCGGGCGCAGGGCAAGACCTGTGAAGCGATCCAGGGCATCATCGCCGAGGGCGAAGAGATCATTGATGAGTTCAAGGGCACTGCGGCGCTCGATGCCGGTCTCATTTCGTCGGCCCAGGCCGTCGAGCATTATGAAATCGCCCGTTACGGCACGCTGAAAGCCTGGGCGGAAAAGCTTGGGCACACAAAGGCGGTTTCGCTGCTGGACGCCACGCTCAAGGAAGAAACCAAGACCGACGATGCACTGACGTCGCTAGCCAAGACCTCGATCAATGCTGCGGCTCAGAAAAAGGCGGCATGATCACCTCTTCGACCGCACAAGCAAAAACCGGAATGGTCTCCCATTCCGGTTTTTTTTATCTGAAGCTGCCGCGTTTTACGGCAGCGTATAAGCGATCACATAGTCGCCCGGTTTGGTGCCGACGGAACCATGACCACCCGCAACCATCACCACATATTGCTTGCCGCCTTCCAGCGCATAGGTCATGGGCGTTGCCTGACCACCGGCCGGCAGGCGCGCTTCCCAGAGCTGTTTGCCGGTTGTGAGGTCGTAAGCGCGCAGAAAATTATCCACAGCAGCACCGAGGAAGGCCACGCCGCCCTTGGTGATCATCGGCCCGCCAATGCCCGGCACGCCCACCTTGAAGGGCAACGGCAGCGGCGTCATGTCATAGACCGTGCCGTTCTTGTGCTTGTAGGCGATATCGCCGGTGCGCAGATCAGCACCCGCGACATAACCCCATGGCGGCGCCTGGCAGGGGATTTTCAACGGACCGAGGAACGGTCCCATGAACACGCCATAAGGCGCGCCGTCATTGCGGTTCAGGCCCTGCTCGCTGCCCTTCTCATCCTGTCCCTTCGGGGGGATGTCGGCCCGCGGGACGAGCTGGGAGGTAAAGGCAAGATATGTCGGCATCCCGAACATGACCTGCCGCTCGGGATCCACCGCGACACTGCCCCAGTTGAACGTGCCGAAATTGCCCGGATAGATGATCGAGCCATTAAGCGAGGGCGGCGTATAACGGCCCTTGTAGTCCAGCTGATGGAAGCGGATGCGGCAGGCGAGCTGATCGAACATGGAGACGCCCCACATGTCCTTTTCCTTCAGCGGCTCCGGCTTGAAAGACAGGGCCGTCGTCGGCTGCGTCGGGGAGGTGAAGTCTTCAGGGATCGCACCACCCGGTGCCGGCTCTTCCGTAATCGGCAGAAGCGGCTCGCCGGTGCGCCGGTCGAGAACATAGATATCGCCCTGTTTGGTCGGACCGACAAGGGCAGGCACGCTCTGGCCGTCCTTCGTAATGTCGAGCAGCACAGGCTGTGCGGGAACGTCCATGTCCCAGAGATCGTGATGGACCGTCTGGCGCACCCAGCGGTCCTTGCCGGTGTTGATATCGAGCGCAACAATGGAGGAGGAATATTTCTCCACATTCTCGCTGCGGCCCATGCCAAGCTGGTCCGGCACCTGATTGCCGAGCGGGACATAAACCAGGCCGAGGCCCTCGTCATAGCTCAGTACCGACCAGCTGTTCGGCGAGTTGGTCGTATAGGTCTCGCCCGCCGCAATCGGCTCGGTCTTTTCCGGATTGCCGGAATCCCAGTTCCAGATCAGGGCACCGCTGTTCACATCGAAAGCACGGATGACGCCGGACTGTTCCTGCGTGGAATAATTGTCATTCACCGCACCGCCGATGATGATCTTGCCCGCCGCGATGACGGGCGGCGAGGTCGAATAATAGTAACCGGCAGGATTGTACTTCATGCCCTGTTCGAGGTGCAGAACACCTTGATCGGCAAAGGAGGTGCAGACCTGACCGGTCGCAGCATCAAGCGCGATCAGCCGCGCATCCGAAGTCGGCAGGTAGACGCGCTCGGCGCATGCCGTGCCTTGAGCGGCATTCGGCTCGGCATAATAGGAAACGCCACGGCACGTCTGGTGCTGGCGGTCCGGATTGAGACCGACATTCGGGTCGTATTTCCACTTTTCCTTGCCGGTTGCCGCATCGATGGCGATCGCCCAATTATGCGGCGTGCAGATGTAAAGTGAATTGCCAACCTTGAGCGGCGTCACCTGATAGGTGGTTTCACCCACGTCGTCAGGCAGTTTCACGTCGCCCGTCTGGTAACGCCAGGCTTCCTTCAGCTGCGAGACATTGTCGACATTGACCTGCGTGAGTGGCGAATAACGCTGGCCATAAGGCGTGCGGCCATATTGGTGCCATTCGCTATCCGGCACGTTGCCGCCATAGGCGGGCGTCGCCGACACTGTCTCCTGCGACAATGAACCGGACTTGCCGTGCGGATCCTGCGTCATGGAATATCCGGCGACCACGATCGAAGCGAGAACGGACAAGGCGAGCGGCCAAGCGTTCGGGCCGTAGTTAAGCCCCGTTGGGCTGGAAAACCCGAGCGGCTTTCTGACCCAGGGCACAAGCAGCCACAGACCGATGAGAATGACGATGCCGCCACGCGGACCAAGCTGCCACCAGTCGAAACCCACTTCCCAGACTGCCCAGGCGAGCGTTGCGACAATGAAAACAGCATAAACATGGAGTGCGGCGCGATTGCGCTTGAAGAGCAGAGTGGCCGTCAACAGGAAGGCCAAACCAGAAAGGACATAATAAAAACTGCCGCCCAGCATTACGAGCTGGGAGCCGAAACCAAACAGCGCAAGGCCGATCAGCGTGAGAACAACCGCAGTGACGGTGACTGCCATGAATGAAACCCCCGATTCCTGTCACTTTGGGTGAAATGAAATCGGGGCCAATCTGGTTCCACACAAACTATTCATTTGTCATGAAAAATTTCACGTCATGGTCGTTAAGGGTTTTGCGGCGCCCCCGTCGAGTCCTGTCGTGAGGGATTTGTATCGGTGGAAGCTGGCGGCGCTACACGGCCATTTGCAGGGTTGTTGTCGAAGCTTCCGGAGCCGGAAGGTTGCTGCGGCACAGGTGCCGTCTCGGTCTGCGTGCTTTGCGGACGATTTTCATCCGGCTCAAAAACCGAATATTCAACGACCGCCCAGACGACCAGCGCAAGAAAAAAGCTGACGATCAGAATGACAAGAACCGGCCGTCCTCTGGACCCCTGCCGCGCCCGGGTTGCCGTCTCCGTTTTCGGAGCGTCCCGACCGTGGAGATAGCTGGCATTTTCTCTGGCCATATCTTTTACTCCCTGTAACCTGCCAATTTAATCCACAGGGTCAGGGTTTTGTTCCAGATAGAAGAGAGAGCCTTCAGGCACATTCGGCCGGACGGGGCGTATCCAGATAGGGATCAGCTGCCGTCCCGAGCGCGCTGAAGCTTTGCCTCAGTCCCAGCCAGGATGTTGTTTGCCGGGCATCGGCATCCGCCGTTTCGCATGGCTTATCCGGGAAGGTTTCAGCGCTCGCGGCGGCAGGGGTTTGGTTCAACCGCACAGACGCTCGCATGCCACCAAATTCGGAATGACCGCCGGCCGCCCGATATTTTTTTGCCTCAAGGCGACGGCTGCGCCATACCGGCAGAATCTCCAGAAAAGTAAAAAATTTCAACATCATGATTATCAGAAAAATAGATCAATTAAAAACAATGTCCCACTGTGGCATGTTCGCCGGCAATGTGCACCCCCTATTGCGCCACAACCACAGCGAATAGTCAGATTGTGCTAATAATACGTCATAAAGCGTCAGATCAGCAGCCTACATCATCGCGTTTCAGCGCCCCGACAAAGCTATGGAATGGAAAATCGCAGAATAATGCCGGAAGCAAGCGACGGCTTCGAAGGGCACGCCGGCAGAAATTACTTTGCGGTCCAGCCACCGTCGATGGAGATAGTCGTTCCTGTGATGGATCGCGCCATGTCACCCGCGAGATAAAACGCCATCTCCGCCACTTCTTCCGGTTGCACAAATTGTCTGGTCGGCTGCGGCGCAAGCATCACCTTCTTCACCACATCCTCCTCGCTCATGCCATGCACCCGCGCCTGATCCGCGACCTGTGCGGCAACGAGCGGGGTCCAGACATAACCAGGGCAGATCGCATTGCAGGTGATGCCGAGTTCGGCCACCTCCAGCGCCACGCTTTTCGTCAGCCCCACCACCGCATGTTTAGTCGCCACATAAGGCCCCTTGAAGGGCGAGGCACGCAGGCCGTGGGCGGAGGCGATGTTGACGATGCGGCCCCAGCCCCTTTCCTTCATGCCCGGCAGGGCCGCGTGGATGGTGTGAAAAGCGCTGTCGAGCGAGATGGCGACGATGCGGGAAAAATCGGCGAAATCGAACTCGTCGATCGGCGCGACCTTCTGGATGCCGGCATTGTTGACCAGCACGTCGATGTGGCCGAACTCGGCAATGACGGTTTCCGGCAGATGCGCGCTCTCGTCATAGTGGGCGAGATTAGCCGAAAAATAGACCGGCCTGTGCCGCGCCGCCTGCGCGACCATCTCCAGGGCCTGCGTCGCCTCTTCCGTCGTCTCTATGCCATGCACCGCGACCAGATACCCCGCCTCGGCAAAACGTTTGGCGATGGCGAGCCCGATGCCGCTGGTGGAACCCGTGACGAGCACGGTTTTCGGTTGATCCTCCATCGGCCTAGTCCTTCAGTTGCGGCAGGTTGCGGAAAAGATCGAGTGCCTCGGGATTAGCGAGCGCCTCGGCATTCTTCACCGGCCGGCCATGAATGGTATCGCGCACCGCGATTTCGGAAATCTTGCCCGAACGGGTGCGGGGAATGGCACTGACGGCGATGATCCTTGCCGGCACATGTCGTGGCGTGGCACCCGAGCGGATGCGGCTGCGGATGGTCTTTTCCAGCTCTTCCGTCAGGGCCGCGCCACCTTTCATGCGCAGGAAAAGGATGACCCGCTGGTCTCCATCGATGTCCTGCCCCACGGCAATCGCCTCCTCCACATCAGGTACCGTTTCCACCTGCCGATAGATCTCAGCCGTACCAATGCGGACCCCACCGGGATTGAGCGTCGTGTCCGAACGGCCATGGATGACATAACCGCCGGATGGGCGCATTTCGGCAAAATCGCCATGCGCCCAGATACCGGGGAAGCGGTCGAAATAGGCAGCCTGATAGCGCGAACCATCCTCATCGCCCCAGAATTTGACCGGCATGGACAGGTGCGCATTGCGGCAGACAAGCTCACCGGCAACGCCGCGAACGGAACGGCCCTCATCATCCAGCGTATCGATATCCATGCCCAGCATCGCGCCCTGCAATTCACCACGATGAACCGGCTGCAACGGATTGCCGCCAAGGAAACAGGCGCAGATGTCAGTACCGCCGGAAATGGAGGCGAGATGCACATCATCCTTCCAGTCGCGATAGATATAATCGAAGGATTGCGGGATAAGCGGCGAGCCGGTGGAAAGGATCGTCCGCAACGATGAAAGATCGTGGCTTTCGCGCGGCTTCAACCCTGCCTTCAGGCAGGCATCGATGAATTTCGCCGATGTGCCAAAGGTAGCGATCCGTTCGGCGTCGATGAGATCGATCAGCCGCGCAGGGTTGGGATAACCGGGGTTGCCATCATAGGTGACGAGCGTTGCGCCAAGCGCCAGACCGGAGACCTGCCAGTTCCACATCATCCAGCCGCAGGTGGTGAAGTAGAAGAAGCGCTCGCCCTGCCTGATATCGCATTGCAGCTTCTGCTCCTTCATGTGCTGAAGCAGCAGCCCGCCGCCGGAATGGGTGATGCATTTCGGTTTGCCGGTTGTGCCGGAGGAATAAAGGATCGCCAACGGCGCCTTGATGGGCAGCCGGTTGAAGGTAATCTCCCCCACCTTATGTGGCGAGACGAAATCCGTGAGCGTCACACAGCCGAGATCGGCAAGGCCGGAAGAAACCACATCACCGATCAGCACGATCTTTTCGGGTCTCGCACTTTCCGCCACGGCACGGATGGTGGGGCCGACATCGATGCGCTTGCCGGCATAACCATATTCCGGCACGGCGATGAGGATTTTCGGGTCGATCTGTGACAGGCGGTCGGAAGCGCCGGCCGGGCCGAAATCCGGCGAGCAGGACGACCAGATGGCGCCGATGGCGCTGACGGCCAGATAGCTGACGATCGCCTCGATATCATGGGTGACGATGGCCCCAACGCGGTCGCCTTCCTTCACGCCCGCATGGGTGAGCGCCTGCACCATGCGGGAAACATCGTCGTAAAGTTCCCTCCGGCTTATCTCGCGCCGGGTGCCATCGTCGCGATGGGCGATGATGGCCTGGCGCTCGTCGGCATCGCGCAGCAGGTTTTCGGCATAGTTGAGCCTCGCGCCGGGATAAAACTCAACATCCCGGATCGTCGCACCGGCTTTGAACGCCGTTTCTCCGCGTGTGCCGATAATGCCGAGTTCGTCCCACAGCGCATCGTAAAAGTCATCCGGAGCGTCGATGGACCAGCGCAACAGGCCGGCATAGTCATCGGCGGCCAGCCCGTGCAGTTTTGCCGTTTTCTCCGCGAAGGAAAAAAGCGCCGAGCGCTCCAGCCTTTCCCTCGGCGGTACCCACAAAATATCGGAAGGCGTGGCGTCTATCATGCTTCGCCCCCGCGCAGCATCTCGACGATGGCGGAAAAATCGCGCCCACTGCCGCCCTCGCCGACGAAGGTCTCATAAAGCGCCGATGCCGCTGCGCCAAGCGGGGTCGAAGCCCCCGCTCCATTGGCGGCCTCCTGCGAAAGCTTCAGATCCTTGAGCATCAGGGCCGCAGCAAATCCGGGCTGGTAATCCTTGTTGGCGGGCGATGTCGGCACCGGCCCCGGCACCGGGCAATAGGTGGTGAGCGACCAGCATTGCCCCGAGGAGGTGGAGGCGACATCGAACAGCGCCTGATGCGAAAGACCGAGTTTTTCGCCAAGCACGAAGGCTTCAGAGACCGCGATCATGGAAATGCCGAGGATCATGTTGTTGCAGATCTTCGCCGCCTGGCCGTTGCCACCCTTGCCGCAATGGACGATCTTTTTGCCCATCGCCTCCAGCACCGGCCTTGCCGCCGAAAAGGCGTCGGCCTCGCCGCCGCACATGAAAGTCAGGGTGCCTGCTGCCGCCCCACCCGTGCCGCCGGAGACAGGCGCATCGACCGAGGGGCAACCGGCGGAAACGGCCAATTCATGCGCCTTCAGGGCGCTTTCCATATCCACCGTCGAGCAATCGATAAGGAGCGTCCCGGCGGAGACTTTTTGTACCAGATCACCATAGACCGAAACCACATGTTCGCCCTTCGGCAGCATGGTGATGATCACATCAGCCGCTGCCGTCGCCTCGGCGGAATCCGCCGCAACGGGAATGCCGGCTTCCATCGCCGCCGCGCGGCAGGTTTCGGAAAGGTCAAAACCCCTCACGGCATAACCCGCCTTGACGAGATTGGCGGCCATCGGCAGGCCCATATGTCCAAGTCCGATAAAAGCGACGGTCTTCATGGGAGCGTTCCTTTCAGCGATTATCCGCAAGGATCATGTCGGCAGCCTTTTCAGCAATCATGATCGTCGGCGAATTGGTATTTCCGGATGTGATCCGCGGCATGATGGAGGCGTCCGCGACACGCAGCCCGGCAAGCCTGCGGAACTTCAGCCTGTTATCGACGACACTTTCCACATCCGACCCCATACGCAACGTGCCGACGGGGTGGAAGATGGTGGTGCCAATGTCACCCGCCGCCCTGGCGAGATCATTGTCGTTTTCGAAGGAGGGGCCGGGCCGGTATTCCTGTGGCTTGAACCGGGCAAAGGCCGGCTGGGCGACAATGCGGCGTGTCAGCCGCATGGAATCGATGGCCACCTGGCGGTCGCCTTCCGTGGACAGATAGTTCGGGCGGATTTCCGGCTGCATGGCGAAATCCGGTCCTTTCACATGCACTGAGCCCCGGCTTTCCGGCCGCAGATTGCAGACACTTGCGGTAATGGCCGGAAAAGTGTGAACCGGATCACCGAACTTGTCGAGCGAAACCGGCTGGACATGATATTCCAGATCGGCGGTTTCCTTTTCCGGCGAAGAACGGGTGAAGACGCCAAGCTGGCTGGGCGCCATCGACATCGGCCCGGAGCGGGTCAGCGCATATTCAAGACCGATCCGCGCCTTGCCGAACAGGGTGGAGGCCCTCTCATTCAGCGTCAGAACGCCGGAGACCTTGTAGACCATGCGCAATTGCAGGTGATCCTGCAGGTTTTCTCCCACGCCCTGAACCTCGGCCACGGTGTCGATACCGGCAGCCTGAAGCACATCGCCACGGCCGACACCGGAAAGCTCCAGAACATGCGGCGAGCCGATTGCCCCCGCGGAAAGCACCGTCTCGCGCCGCGCCCGCATCTTTTTCAAGACACCGTCATGGTGAAACTCCACGCCCGTGACCCGGCCTTCTTCGATGATCAGCCGCTTGACATGCGCCTTGGTGAGGACCGTGAGGTTCTTGCGACCAAGCGCCGGCTTCAGAAATGCCTTGGCCGTGTTCCAGCGCCAGCCAGAGCGCTGGTTCACATCGAAATAACCGGCACCCTCATTGTCGCCGCGGTTGAAATCCTCGGTCGCGGGAATACCCGCTTCACCCGCCGCCTTCTGGAAGGCATCAAGCACATCCCAGCGCACACGGGCTTTTTCCACGCGCCACTCGCCACCGGCGGCATGCAGGTCGCTCTTGCCGCGATAAAAATCCTCCGACTTCAAGAAATAGGGCAGGATGTCGTTCCAGCCCCAGCCCTCGCAGCCGAGCTGACGCCAGACGTCATAGTCCCGCGCCTGGCCGCGCATATAGATCATGCCGTTGATGGAGGAGCAGCCGCCTAGAACCTTGCCACGCGGATAGATCAGCGCGCGGCCGTTCAGCCCCGGCTCTTCCGCCGTCTTGAAACACCAGTCGGTGCGCGGGTTGTTGATGCAATAGAGATAACCGACTGGAATATGGATCCAGTGGTAATTGTCATTGCCGCCCGCTTCCAAGAGCAGCACGCGGTTGCTCGGATCTTTCGAAAGGCGGTTGGCGAGAACGCATCCGGCACTCCCCGCTCCGATGACGATATAGTCATATTCGCCCATGCTCTTCTCCATGCGCCGCCCTTGCCGCGTCGTCCCGGACGCGGGGGAGGCCTTTCCAGTGTTTTCAAAAATGTCTAGCCGCGGTGCTGGAAGCCGAGTTTTCTCCCCAGACGCGACGCATAAAACTCGCCGATCAAACCGCGCCGGAACACCAGAACGCAGGCCATGAACACAAGGCCGGTGATGATGGTGACCGGGAAATCCGATGTCGCGAGATAGTTCTGCAAGGTGACCACGAGGCCCGCGCCAAAAATCGGGCCGATCATGGTGCCGATGCCACCGAGCAGCGTCATCAGGATCACTTCGCCGGACATCTGCCAGGTGACGTCGGTCAGCGTCGCGAACTGGAAGACCAGCGCTTTCAGACCGCCCGCAAGCCCGGCAAGCGCCGCCGACATGACGAAGGCGCCGAGCTTGTAACGCTGCACGCTGTAGCCAAGCGAAATGGCGCGCTGCTCGTTTTCGCGGATGGATTTCAGGATCATGCCGAAGGGCGAGTTGACGAAACGCCAGATGACCAGAAGCGCCAGCACAAAGGCGGCCAGCACCGTGTAATAGATGTTGAGTGGCGCGTTGAGATCGAGAAGGCCGAAGAGATGGCCGCGCGGCACGCCCTGCAAGCCGTCCTCACCATGGGTAAACGGAGCCTGAAGGCAGAAGAAATAAAACATCTGCGATAGCGCCAGCGTGATCATGGCGAAATAGATGCCCTGGCGGCGGATGGCGAAAAAGCCGATAACGAGGCCGAGAAGGGCAGCGCCGGCCATGCCGATGACAAGGCCGATTTCCGGTGTCACGCCCCATTCCTTCACCGAATAGGCCGTGAAATAGGCCGCACCGCCGAAAAACGCCGCATGGCCGAAGGACAGCAATCCTGTGTAACCGATCAGCAGATTGAAGGCGCAGGCAAACAGCGCAAAGCACAGGAGCTTCATCAGAAAGATCGGATAGACAAACATCGGCGCGGCGATGAGCAGGGCAAGCCCCGCCAGAATGAGCACGGTCTTGATGGTTCCCGCAGTCGTCGAAACTTCGGCCTGCGGCATCGCACCGGCAGTGGGGTTATGGGAGGCTTTGGACATATCAGGCGTCCTTTCCGAAAAGTCCGGCGGGGCGGATGAGCAGCACAAAGGCCATGATGACGAAAATGACGATGTTGGAGGCCTCCGGGTAAAACACCTTGGTCAGCCCTTCGGCGATGCCGAGCATGTAACCGGTGACAATGGCCCCCATGATCGACCCCATGCCACCGACGACGACCACGGCGAAGACGACGATGATGAGGTTGGTGCCCATCAGCGGCGAGACCTGATAGATGGGCGCCGCCAGCACGCCGGTGAAGCCTGCAAGGCCCGCACCCAGTGCGTAGGTCAGCGTCAAGAGCACCGGCACGTTGATGCCGAAGGCCTGCACCAGCGTCGGGTTTTCCGTCGCCGCCCGCAGATAGGAGCCAAGCCTCGTTTTTTCGATCAGCGCCCAGGTGGCAAGGCAGGCGACCATTGAGATGACGACGACGAAGGCGCGGTAATTCGGCAGGAACATGAAGCCGAGATTGGTGCCGCCGGCAAGCTCACGCGGCACCGAATAGGGCTGGCCCGCCGCACCGTAGAGCCAGCGGAACGTGCCTTCCACCACCAGCGCCAAACCGAAAGTGAAGAGCAGCCCGTAAAGTGGATCGAGATCATAAAGTCGCGACAGCATGAGACGCTCAACGATCGCGCCGAAAAGCGCAACGACCAGTGGCGTCACCACCAGCGCCACCCAGAAATTGATGCCGAAATATTGCAGGCCTAGAAAAGCGACGAAAGCGCCGAGCATATATTGCGCCCCATGGGCGAAATTGATGACGCGCAGCAGGCCGAAAATGACGGCAAGGCCCAAAGACAGCAGGGCATAAAACGAGCCGTTGATGAGGCCGATCAGCAATTGCCCGAGCAGGGCCTGAACCGGAATGCCGAAGATCATCGTCATCGTTAAACCCCCAGCACTTTATTGAGTTCGCCCATGCGGGCGGACAGCTCACCCACCGGAAAACTGCTGACCATCTGGCCATGATCCATCAGGTAGAAACGGTCGGCAATGCGGCTGGCAAAACGGAAATTCTGCTCGACCAGAACAACGGTCATGCCGCGGCTCTTCAGCTTTTGCAGCACTTCGCCGATGCGCTGCACGATGACAGGCGCCAGTCCCTCGGTCGGTTCGTCAAGCAGCAGCACCTTCACGCCGGTACGCAGGATGCGCGCCATGGCCAGCATCTGCTGCTCGCCACCGGAAAGCTTGGTGCCGGGGCTGGTGCGGCGTTCGTAAAGGTTTGGAAACAGTTCGTATATTTCATCGAGCGTCATGCCGCCGGGTGCAACGACGGGCGGCAGCTTCAGATTTTCCTCGACACTCAGCGTTGCGAAGATACCGCGCTCTTCCGGCACGAAACCGATGCCGTATTTCGCCGTGCGATGCAGCGGCACCGGCATCATGTCCTTGCCGCCGAGCTTGATGACGCCCTTGCGATTGCGGATGATGCCCATGATGGTGCGCAGCGTCGTGGTTTTACCTACACCGTTACGGCCGAGAATGGTGATGGTTTCCCCTTCGCCGACCGTCAGATCGACGCCGTGCAGGGCCTGGCTTTCGCCATACCAGGATTTCAGGTTGGAGACTTCGAGCATTGCCGCCATATCAAGCCTCCTCCGTGCCCATATAGGCTGTGCGCACACGCGGATCGGCGGAAACCGCGGCATAATCGCCCTCCGCCAGAATTTCACCGCGCTGCAGCACCGTGACGTGATGGCAGATATCGGCAACGACTTTCAGATTATGTTCGACCATCAGCACCGCGCGGGTTTTGGCCACCTCACGGATAAGCTCGGCGACATGGGAGACGTCCTCCCCACCCATGCCGGCCATCGGCTCGTCCAGCAGCAGAACCTTCGGATCAAGCGCAAGCGTGGTGGCAATTTCGAGAACCCGCTTGCGGCCATAGGAAAGATCGGCCGCAAGCGCATGTTTTTCCCTGGTCAGGCCAACCGTTGCGATCAGCTCCTCGGCGCGGGCATTCAGCCTGTCGAGAGAGGAGAGCGGCAGCCAGAATTGCGTTGCAAGGCCATTCGGCCGCTGCAACGCAACCCGCACATTTTCCAGAACCGTCAGGTGCGGAAATACCGCCGATATCTGGAAAGACCTGACGAGGCCGAGCCGCGCCACCTTGTCCGGCGGCGTCTTTGTTATGTCCGTTCTCATGAAGGTGATCGCCCCGCCTGTCGGCTGGAGAAACTTGGTCAACAGGTTGAAGACCGTGGTTTTGCCAGCGCCGTTCGGACCAATCAGTGCATGCACGCGGGCATGGTGAACATCGAGATCGACATTCTTCACGGCCGCGAATGCGCCGAAGGTCTTGGAGAGACCGCGCGCCGACAGCACGACGCGAGGTTCCGCCTGCCCGGCAAGGGCGGGAGCGATCGTCATGAAACTTTTCCCTTTATTGCGTCAGTCTTTTATTGCGTTACCAGCGGGCAACCGCTTTTTGCGGGGTCCATGAAGGCTTCCTTGCCGGGGATGGTGGCGAGCACCTTGTAATAATCCCACGGCTGCTTGCTCTCATCCGGCTTCTTCACTTCCATGAGATACATGTCGTGGATCATGCGGCCATTGGCGGCCACGTGACCGTCCTTGGAGAACACGTCGTTGACGGGCATTTCCTTCATGGCCTTGGCGACGGCATCGGCATCGTCAGTGCCGGCCTTTTCGATGGCCTTCAGATAATGCAGCACGGCGGAATAGGTGCCGGCATGCACCATGTTCGGCATGGCGCCGGTGCGTTCCTTGAACCGCTCGCCGAATTTGCGCGATTCATCGTCACGGTCCCAATAAAAACCTTCCGTCAGCGTCAACCCTTGAGCCGCTTCGAGACCAAGCCCGTGCACTTCGGCAAGTGTGAAGAGAAGGGCGGCAAGCCGCTGGCCGCCGGCAACGATGCCGAATTCAGCCGCCTGCTTGATGGCGTTGGAGGTGTCGAGGCCGGCATTGGCAAGACCGATGACCTTCGCGCCCGAAGACTGCGCCTGCAACAGGAACGAGGAATAATCCGTTGTCGCCAGCGGATGCCGCACGGAACCAAGAACCTTGCCGCCATTGGCTTTGACGAAATTGGCGGTGTTTTCTTCCAGCGAGTAACCGAAAGCATAGTCCGCAGTCAGGAAGAACCAGCTGTCGCCGCCCTGCTTCACCAGTGCGCCGCCGGTGCCGACCGCCAGCGAATAGGTGTCATAGGCCCAGTGGAAACCATAGGGGCTGCATTGTTTCCCCGTCAGCTCGGTCGTCGCCGCGCCGGTGTTGACGGTGATCTTCTTCTTGTCCTTGGAGAGCGCCTGCACGGCAAGCCCCACCGACGACGAGGTCAATTCCATGATCGAATCGACCTGTTCGGTGTCGTACCATTGTCTTGCGATGTTGGAGGCGACATCCGCCTTGTTCTGATGGTCGGCGGTCACCACTTCCACCGGCGCACCCAGCACCTTGCCGCCGAAATCCTCAACCGCCATCTTCGCGGCCTCGTAAGAGTATTTGCCGCCAAAGTTGGCATAGACACCCGACTGGTCGTTCAGGATGCCGATCTTGACCTTGCCGTCGGAAACATCGGCAGCATAGGCGGCAGTGCCAGCGGCCAGTGCCATGGCCGTGGATAAAACGATACTCTTGCGCATGACTTCTCCTCCCAGAGATGATTGCGAGCCTCAGATTGGTCTGTGCAACGGTGAACGAAGCAGTGCGGCGCACTTCTCCGGCGTTGCACTCGAATGGTCACGCCGCCCTCCTCAAAGCGGCGCATCCTGAGCCTAGACTTCTCGAATTCGTCCGTTGACACAAGAGCCGGGCATCATCAAATTGCGAACAGGGACTGTTCATTTTTGAACAGAACTCGTGATGGGAGACGAAAATGGCCACGCCTTTTACCTGGGACGATCTGCAATATTTTCTGGCCGTGGCCCGCACCGGACAACTCTCGTCGGCTGCCCGCAGCCTGCGCACCAGCCACGCGACCGTCTCCCGCCACATCGACCGCCTGGAATTCTCCCTAAAAACCAAGCTGTTCGAGCGAAACCCGCGTGGTTACGAACTGACGACGGTGGGGCGGCGGCTGGTCGATACGGTCGAGCGTATCGAGGCGGAGGCTGAAAGACTGCAATCGGATATTTCCGAAAGCGGCAGCCTGCTGCGCGGCGTGGTGCGCTTAAGCGCCCCTGAAGGTTTTTCCAATTTTTTCTTCGTGGAGAGGCTGAAAGACTTCGCCGCCACCCATCCCCACATCATGGTGGAGATGGTGACGATCCAGCAGATCATGGCGCTTTCCAGAAAGGAAGCGGATGTGGCCGTCACGCTCGATCCGCCGAAAGCCGGTCCTTACATCAACGAACAGATCATCGATTACACGCTGCATATCTATGCTTCGCGTTCCTATCTCGCCGGACATCCGAAAATCACGCGGCGTGAGGATTTGCCCGACCATTTTTTCATCGGTTACGTGCAGGACCTGATTTTTTCGCCGGGTCTCGATTATATGCGCGACGTGATGCCCGGCCTGCGCCCCAACTTTCAGTCATCGAGCATTTTCGCCCAGCTAACCGCCACGCTGAGCGGCCGTGGCCTGTGTATATTACCGAACTTCATCGCCGCCCGTTTTCCGGACTTGCAGATGGTTCTTGCCGACGAAGTGGAATTGCGGCGAGGCTATTGGCTGACCAGCCATCAGGACCTTGCCAACGTGCCGCGCGTGCGCTCGCTGATGGATTTCATTCTGACGACTGCGCGCGCGCATGAAAATCTCTTCATCCTCAACCGCAGGACGATTGCCTGAAACGGCCATCGTTCACATTTCGGCGACACCGTGTTTACGGGTGGCGCATTGGAGGATGTGCGCGGTTGCTTATATGACTGACAACAACGAAGCCGGTTGTGAAAGCCGGCATCCTCCGACATCTGGAAGGTCATCATGAAAAAGATCGGATTTTTATCCTTTGGTCACTGGACGCCCTCGCCCCAATCGCAGACCCGCTCAGCGGCCGACACGCTGCTGCAATCGATAGACCTTGCCGTGGCCGCCGAAGAACTCGGCGCCGACGGCGCCTATTTTCGCGTCCACCATTTCGCCCGCCAGCTTGCCTCGCCTTTTCCGCTTTTGGCTGCCGTTGGCGCCAGAACGAAGAGCATCGAGATCGGCACCGGCGTCATCGACATGCGTTATGAAAACCCGTTCTACATGACGGAAGACGCCGGTTCGGCCGACCTCATTGCCGGCGGACGCCTGCAACTCGGCATCAGCCGTGGCTCACCGGAACAGGTGATCGACGGCTGGCGTTATTTCGGCTTTCGCCCCGCCGAGGGCGAAACTGAAGAAGATATGGCGCGGCAACATACCGAGGTGTTCCTTGAACTTCTCAAGGGCGAAGGGTTTGCCCAGCCGAACCCGAGACCGATGTTCCCGAACCCGCCCGGCCTTCTGCGGCTGGAGCCGCATTCCGAAGGGCTGCGCGAGCGCATCTGGTGGGGTTCGAGTTCCAACGCGACGGCGGTTTGGGCGGCCAAGCTTGGCATGAACTTGCAAAGCTCCACCCTGAAGACGGATGAAACGGGCGAACCTTTCCACGTCCAGCAGGCGCAGCAGATCCGCACCTTCCGGGAAGCCTGGAAGGAAGCCGGACATGCCCGTGAGCCCCGTGTTTCGGTCAGCCGCAGCATCTTCGCCCTCGTCAGCGACCGTGACCGGGCCTACTTCGGTTACGGCAATGAAGGCGACGACAAGATTGGCTATATCGACGACAAGACGCGCGCGATCTTCGGGCGCAGCTATGCCGCCGAGCCCGAAGCGCTGATCGAACAGCTGAAAGCCGACGAAGCCATTGCCGAGGCCGACACGCTGCTCCTGACCGTGCCGAACCAGCTGGGCGTCGACTACAACGCCCATGTGATCGAGACGATCCTGAAGCAGGTAGCCCCGGCTCTTGGCTGGCGCTAACGGCTGTTCCTGAAAATAAGCAAGGCGGCGCATTCCCATGCGCCGCCTTTATTCATTTTACCGCCTTGCCATAACGGGCGAAGCTTTCCGCCAGCGGCGTCGTGCTGGCGCCGGGGTGCTCCGGACGTTTGTAAACACCATCCCGCACCTGGATCGGTTCTTCGAAATGATCCTTGATCCACGGAATATATTCGAGAATGGTCGAAGCCGGATGCCAGTAGCTCAGATGCACATGCACCTGGCTCATTTCCCCGGCATGCGGCACCACCGGCAGGCGATGGGCGAGTGCGAGATCAGCCACCTGAATATATTCGGTGATACCGCCAAGCCGGGTCACATCCGGCTGGACATAGGTGACTGCGCCGGCATCGATGAATGAGCGGAACGCATCCACCGTATAAAGCTGCTCGCCGAGCGCGATCGGAATGGATGTGCTGCGCGCCAGCCGGGCGTGGCTGGTGACGTCGTCATACCACAGCGGTTCCTCGAACCAGTAGATATCCAGATCTCTGGCCGACGCGCAAAAACGCTGGCATGTCGGCAGATCCCACTTGCCATTGCCGTCAATGGCGATGCGGATGGAGGAGCCGACACGTTTCCGGACAGCGGCGAGCCGCGCAATGTCGATATTCGGATCATCATGACCGACCTTGAGCTTCAGGCGGGTGAAGCCATCCTCCTCCACGGCCTTTGCACTGCCGGCCAACAGGTTCTCCAGCGTAAAGGAAAGCCAGCCAATATCGGTGTTATAGGCTTCCACGCCTGCCGTGCGCGCACCGCCGAGATATTGCCAGAGCGGCACGCCCGCCTTTTTCGCCTTGATATCCCACAGCGCCACGTCGATGGCGGCAAGCGCCAGATGGGTGATGCCCGCCCGGCCGACCCATTGCAGCGAGGGGTAACGGGCAAGTTTCGTCCAGAGTCTCGAATGTTCCGACGCATCCTCACCCAGCAACAGAGGAGCATAACAATCGCTGATACAGGACGTAATCAGCCTGTCGGACGGCAGATGCGCGTGGGTGCCGGTGAAACCATAACCCTCAATGCCGTCACTCGTCGTGATTTTTGCGCCGACGACGCCCCAATGGGTGATGCTGTGGGTGGAATCGGAAATCGACTCCGATGTCAGCGGCAGATGCAGGATGAAAGGTTCGACAGCGGTAATTTTCATGATCGGTCATTCCTCGATGCTTGAACGCTTCTGGGGAGGAAAGGCGGAAGTCCCTTTTCTGAGCGACGCTTCACCGATTGGCTGGTGAAGTCACGTTATTGTCCCACATCCAATGACTGCGGGAATTGAGCCGTCAGGGGATTGCCGAACCACCCTCCTCCGGCAGCCAGCTTCCGATGGCAGATAGAGCTAACGGAAAAACGGATTTTGTAAAATAAAAAATTTTTTATTTTTAATATTTGATTGTTGCCTGTCCCTCAAAGCTGGGCAATGATGCGGCCATGAACACACTCGTCAAAGTCACGCTCGCCGAACAGGCGCACCGGGAACTGCGCGCGCGCATCGTCAGTGGCAAATTGCGCGGCGGCGAACGCCTGTTGCCCAACGAGCTTGCCGCCGATCTCGGCATCAGCCCCACGCCGGTCAAAGAAGCCTGCGTGAAACTCGAGGCCGACGGGCTGGTGGTCAACTCGTCAAGGCGCGGTATGGTAGTGCGCGATTTCACCGTGGAAGATGTGGAAGAGCTCTACGCCGCCAGAATGCTGCTTGAAAAAGGCGCCGTCGAAGTGGCTTTCGATGCCGGGCAACTGGACGGAACGCTGCATGCGCAGCTGCTGGAAAGCCTTGCCAAACATCGTGAATTCGCCAAAGGCCCGACGCTCGACGAATTGTCGAAAGCGCTTTTTTACGACCGCAGCTTTCATACGACACTGGTTTCAGCCGCGCGCATTCCCGTCATCTCCGGCTCGCATGAGCGCATTCTCGACCAGACCCACACGGTTTTCGTCTCGATCCTCGGGGATTACGCCCGTTCGGTGGAAGAGCACCAGAATATCGCCGACGCCATCGCCGCCGGCAGCAAGGCCCAGATCGTCGATGCCCTGTGGCGGCATCTCGAGCGCAGCCGGCAGAATACGCTGCGCCAGGTCCGGCTGCTCAAAGAGGCTCGGGCCTGATCCATTCAAAATACGACCTATTCAGGGACAAATGGAGGAACTGACATGATGCGCGAATACCCGGATGCCGCCACTACCATCTTGCTCCGCATGGGGATTTCGCATTGATGACAGACCGGCTTTCCGCTGCCACCCTTCCCTGCCTGCCGCAATCCGTGGCAACACCCGCCTATGATCGCCAAACGGTCACACCCGGCATCGTGCATCTTGGAGTGGGTGCGTTTCACCGGGCGCACCAAGCGGTTTTCATTGATGACTGCCTCAATCGTGGTGAGACACAATGGGGTATCGTCGCCGCATCGCTGCGCAGCCCGGACACACGCGACGCCATCGAACCGCAGGACAATCTCTACACATTCTGCTTACGCGACGGCCAGAGCGAGCACCTGCGCATCATCGGCTCCATCATGGAAACCATTGTTGCGCCGGAAGATCCCGAGAGGCTGGTGGAGCGGCTATCCGATCCGCGCGTGCTCATCATCACTCTGACCGTGACGGAGAAGGGTTATCTCACCAATCTCGCTTCCCGCAGCCTGCTGCGTGACCATCCCGATATTCTCCACGATCTTGAAAACCCGAACCGGCCACGCTCCATCTTCGGTTTCATTCTCGCCGCTACACGACGCAGACGCAAAGAAGGCTCGCTGCCGCTGACGCTGCTTTCCTGCGATAACCTGCCCGCCAACGGGCATGTGTTGCAAAAGCTGCTGCTGGAATTTGCGGAACTCGCCGACGCGGAACTGGCACCCTTCATCGAAGCCAATATTGCCTGCCCCTGCTCCATGGTGGACCGCATCGTTCCCGCCACCACCGATGCGGACCGGGATACGATATCGACAGCACTTGGGGTGCGTGACGCCTGGCCGGTGGTGGCGGAGCCCTATTTCCGCTTCGTCATCGAGGACAATTTTCCGCATGGAAGGCCGGCGCTCGAAAGATCGGGCGTGGAGTTCGTCAGCGATGTCGAGCCTTACGAACATATGAAGCTCAGAATGCTGAACGGTTCCCACAGCGCCATCGCCGCCATAGGTCAGATCGCCGGCCTTAAAACGGTTGCCGATGCATGGGGCGAAAAAACCGTGCGCGATTTCATCGACGCCTATTGGCGCGAAGTCGGCCGGACGTTGGACCCTGCCGTCGACGGCGCGGAATTCGCAGCCGGCCTCAGAGAGCGTTTCGCCAACCCCTCCCTGCAGCACAAGACGATGCAGATCGCCTCCGATGCCTCACAGAAAGTGCTGCTGCGCATTCTTGGCCCGTTACGCGAACTGCTGGAAGAAAAGGCCGCCTGTCGCGCCGTTATTTTTGCCGTCGCTTTGTGGATCAGATCCTGTGCGGACAAGGATGAAAAGGATCAGCCGATCACCATCCTCGACCCCGCTTTCAAGGAGTGGGATGCGCCGGACCAGCTGGCAATGGCGCCGGATGCTGTCGTTGACCGCTTTCTCACCTTCAGGCGCACATTCGGCGACGACCTGCCGGGCAACGAAAACTTCGTGCCCACCCTGAAAGCCGCCTATCGCGACATCCGCGAACAAGGGGCACTCGCCGCCATCGGCATGTTTTTGAGGTCCTGAAAAACAAACAGGCCGGAAAACCGGCCTGTTTTCTAACTTGATGTTTCTACGCTCAGGCCGTTGCGGCCTGCCGCGCTGCCTTGCGGCGTTCCACGCGGGCGCGGATGGCATCGACATCCGTGATCGGTGTCGCGGCGAAGAGCTGGCGCGTATAGGGGTGCTTCGGATCGGCGAAGAGTTCCTCGCGTGTTCCCTGCTCCACCGCCACGCCCTTGGAGATGACCATCACATCGTCGGCGATGTAACGGACCACCGAGAGATCGTGGCTGACGAAGACGTAGGTCAGCTCGAATTCCTCCTGCAAATCCCGGAGCAGGTTCAAGACCTGCGCCTGCACCGAAAGATCGAGCGCGGAAACCGGCTCGTCCAGCACCAGCAGCGCCGGATTGAGCATCAGCGCGCGCGCAATGGCGATGCGCTGGCGCTGGCCGCCGGAGAACATGTGCGGATAGCGGTTGAAATGTTCAGGACCGAGGCCGACCTTCACCAGCATGGCTTCCGCCCGCTCGCGACGCTCGGAAGCCGGAATTTTCGTGTTGATGATAAGCGGTTCCATCAGCACGTCACCCACCTTCTGGCGCGGATTGAGGCTGCCATAGGGGTTCTGGAACACCATCTGCACCTTGGAACGCATCTGCGTGTCCGGACGACGCCTGGCGATATCGACCGGCTGGCCATCGATCTTCAACTCGCCACCGGATGCGGGATCGATCAGCGCAATGATGCGGGCAAGTGTCGACTTGCCCGAACCGGATTCGCCGACGATGGCGAGCGTCTTGCCACGCTCGACGGCAAAATCGATGCCTTTCAGCGCCTGAACCGTCTTGGCGCCACCGAACAGGCCGCCCGGAACATGATAATCGCGGGTAATGCCCTTGCCTTCGACAACAATGCTCATTGAACGCCCTCCTTGCCGAAGAAATCGGAAACCGTGGGCAACCGGTCGCCGGTAGCATTTTCGGGCAGAGCCGCAAGCAATGCCTTGGTATAGGGATGCTTTGGGGCCTCGAAGAGGCTTAAGACATCGGCCTCCTCCATCTTGCGACCCTTATATTGCACAACGACGCGGTCTGCGGTTTCCGCCACCACGCCCATATCATGGGTGATGAGGATGAGCGCCATGCCGTATTCCGCCTGCAGGTTCATCAAGAGATCGAGGATCTGCTTCTGGATCGTAACGTCGAGCGCGGTGGTCGGCTCGTCAGCAATCAGCAGGCGCGGCTTGGAGGCGATCGCGATGGCAATCATCACACGCTGGCACTGGCCGCCGGACATCTGGTGCGGATAGGCGTTAAGCTTGGTTTCCGGCTCGGGAATGCCGACAGCGCGGAACAGTTCCAGCGCCCGGGCGCGGGCGGCGGAGCGGCCCATGCCGAGATTGAGGCGCAGCACTTCCTCGATCTGGAACCCGACCGTAAAGGACGGGTTGAGCGAGGCGACGGGCTCCTGGAAGATCATGGTGATCTCGCGGCCGATCACCCTGCGGCGCTCCTGCGGCGTCAGCGCCAGCAGGTTCTTGCCGTCGAAGGTCATCTCATCGGCGGTAATCGTTGCCGTATCGGGCAGAAGCCCCATGACGGCGAGCATCGACACCGACTTGCCGGAACCGGACTCACCGACGATGGCCAATACTTCATGCTTGTCGACGGAGACGTCGATACCATTGACGGCGGTGAAGGCGCCGGTGGCGGTGGCGAATTTGACGGTGAGGTTCTTGATTTTCAGCAGGCTCATCGCTCAGCTCCGCTTCAGTTTAGGATCGAGCGCATCACGCAGACCGTCGCCCATCAGGTTGATGGCGAGTACCGAAATGAGGATCGTCAGACCGGGAAGGGTGACAACCCACCAGGCGCGCAGAATGAATTCACGCGCTTCGGCCAGCATCGTGCCCCATTCGGAGGCGGGCGGCTGGGCGCCCATGCCGAGGAAGCCGAGGGCCGCCGCATCGAGAACCGCGGACGAGAAGGACAGCGTCGCCTGCACGATCAGCGGTGCAAGGCAATTCGGCAGAATGGTCTTGAACATCAGCCGGAAATTGCCAGCACCCGCCACGCGGGCGGCCGTGACATATTCGCGGCGCAATTCACTCATGACAGCCGCGCGCGTCAGACGCGCGAAATGCGGCTGATAGACGATGGCGATGGCGATCATGGCGTTGGTAAGGCCCGGCCCGAGAATGGCGACCAGCACCAGCGCCAGCAACAGCGAAGGAAACGCCAGGATAACGTCCATCACGCGCATGATGACGCTATCCACCCAGCCGCCGAAGAAGCCCGCGACGAGACCGATGACGATGCCGCCGACAAGGGCGATGGAAACGACGACGACGCCGATGAACAGCGAATATTGCGCGCCGTAGATCAGCCGGGACAGCATGTCACGGCCGACCGCATCGGTGCCGAGCAGGAATGCCGCACGGCCGCCATCCTGCCAGACCGGCGGGACGAGCAGCGCATCGCGATATTGCTGCGTCGGATCATGCGGCGCAATCACGGCTGCGAAAACCGCCACCAGCACCAGAAGAAGGAAAACGGCAAGGCCGATGACGGCGCCACGATTCTGGCGGAAGTAGAACCAGAAATCGGCGATCATCCGGCGGCGGATGGCGGCGTCCGAAAGGCGGACGCCGGGGGTGGTGGTCACATCGCTCATTTGTGACGGATCCTCGGATTGATGAGGCCATAGGTCAGATCGACAAGCAGGTTGACGACCATCACCAGGCCCGCAATCAGCAGCAGGCCGCTCTGCACGACCGGATAGTCGCGGCGCGAGATGGAATCGATCATCCACTTGCCGATGCCCGGCCAGGAAAAGATGGTTTCGGTCAGGATGGCACCCGCCATCAGCACGCCAATCTGCAGGCCGATGGTGGTGATGACCGGGATCATGGCGTTGCGCAACGCATGAACGCCGACGACGCGGGAGGCCGACATGCCTTTTGCACGGGCGGTGCGGACATAATCCTCACCCAGAACTTCCAGCATGGCCGAGCGTGTCTGTCGCGCAATTACCGCCAGCGGAATAGTGGCAAGCACCACCGAGGGCAGGATGAGATGCGACAAGGCCGAGGCGAAAGCGCCCTTTTGCCCCGAAATCAGGCTGTCGATCAGCATGAAACCGGTGACGGAGGGGAAGAAATACATCAGCGAGATGCGGCCCGACACCGGCGTCCATTGCAGGATGCCGGAGAACATGATGATCAGCAGCAGACCCCACCAGAAGATCGGCATGGAGAAGCCGATCAGCGCGGTCGTCATTGAAATCTGGTCGAACCACGAGCCACGGCGAATGGCGGCGATGACGCCGACCGGCACGCCGATCAGCGTTGCGATGATAATGGCAACGAGGCCAAGCTCGACCGTCGCGGGGAAGAGCGACAGGAACTCGGTCAAGACAGGCTTCTTGGTGACCAGCGAATTGCCGAGATCGCCCTGAAGCAGCCGTCCGAGAAAATGCAGATATTGCTGCCAGATGGGCTGGGCAAAGCCGAGCTGTTCGGCAAGCTGCGCATGCCTTTCAGGCGAAATGCCGCGCTCACCCGCCATCAACAGTACAGGGTCGCCCGGCAGAACACGCACGAAGGCGAAGGCGACCATGGTGATCCCGAGGAAGGTCGGAACGAGATAGAGAAGTTTGCCGAAAATGAACCGGATCATGGTTTTTTCCTGAAAAGACGCGCGGAAGAACAGGGTTCTTCCGCGCGTCCTGTTGTTTGGGATTATTCAGCGATATCGACGGATTCGAAGGTGAAATCGCCAAGCGGGCTCATGGTGAAGCCGGAAACCTTGGCGGACATCGGAACGAACTGTGTGGAGTGCGCAAGCGTCGCCCACGGAGCCTGTTCCTTGAAGATTACCTGCGCCTGCTCATAAAGCTTGGTGCGCTCGGCAACGTCAGTGGTCTGCTTTGCCTTGGAAAGCAGCTCGGAGAACTCCTTGTTGCACCACTGAGCACGGTTTGCACCGCCTTCGCCGGTCGCGGCGCAGGAGAGCAGAACGCCCATGAAGTTATCAGGGTCACCGTTATCGCCGGTCCAGCCGAGGATGACAGAACCGTCGCGGTTCACTTCGGTCGACTTCTTGAGATATTCACCCCATTCAAAGGAGACGATCTCGGCCTTGACGCCAACCTTCGCAAAATCCGACTGGATCAGCTCGGCCGTGCGGCGCGCGTTCGGCATGTAGGGACGCTGCACCGGCATCGCCCAGATCTTCATCGTCAGATCCTTGACGCCAGCGGCTTCGAGAGCCTTCTTGGCGGCTTCCGGATCATACGGATCGTCCTTGATGCTGTCGTTGTAGGACCACATTGTCGGCGGGATCGGGTTCTTGGCAACCTGGCCGGCGCCCTGGAACACGGCGTCGATGATCGCCTGCTTGTTCATCGCCATGTTCAGCGCCTTGCGGACTTCCGGCTTGTCGAAAGGCGCAACGGTGGTGTTGTAAGCGAAGTAGGCAACGTTCAGACCCGGCTGCTCATCGAGCTTGAGGTTTTTGTCGGCGCGGATGGTTTCGAGATCGGCCGGAGCCGGGTAAGGCATCAGGTGGCATTCGCCGGCCTTCAGCTTCTGCAGACGCACGGCGGCATCAGGCGTGATCGCGAAGATCAGGTCGTCGATCTTCGGCGCGTCACCCCAGTAGTCGGCATTCTTCTGGTAGCGGATGACCGCGTCCTTCTGATAGGCGACGAACTTGAACGGACCGGTGCCGATCGGCAGGTTGTTGAAGTCTTCCTTAGTGCCGGCCTTATCAAGCGTGTCGGCATATTCCTTCGACACGATCGAAGCGAAAGGCATGGCGATGTTGGCGAGGAATGGCGCTTCCGGGCGCGTCAGCACGAACTTGACGGTGTAATCGTCAACCTTGACGATTTCCTTGATCAACGACGGCATTTCCATGGAATTGTAATATTCGTAGGTGATGCCTGCGATATACTGGTTCCACGGGTTCTTCGCGTCGCCCTGGCGGTTGTAGCTGAAGATCACGTCATCGGCGTTGAAATCGCGGCTCGGCGTGAACTTCTCATTGGAGTGCCACTTGACACCCTTGCGCAGGTGGAACGTGTATTCGAGGCCATCGCTCGAAACATCCCATTTTTCCGCAAGGCCCGGCTCAACTTCGGTCGTGCCCTTCTTGAACTCGGCCAGACGGTTGTATACCGGATGCGCGGAGGCATCGAAGGTGCCGCCGGCGGTGTAAGGCGACGGATCGAAGCCTTCCGGCGACGCCTCGGAGCAATAAACGAAGGTCTTCGCCATGGCAGGCACGGCGGAAGTCATCGCAATCGCAGAGGCGATAAGCAAACTGCGGGTCAGCGTTTTCATCTGGTGGTCCTTTCCCTCTTTTTCTGAGTTCCTGCGGCCCCGTTTGGGGGCCTACCTCTTCTGGTCAGCAGCAACACGGGAACCCGCGCCGCCGTTCGGTCTTTGCCTCCCGACCAATTACCCGGCGACCGGCTGAAACAGCCGATCGAGGTTCTTTTCCGGCGGGCAGAACCAGCGCGGTCCCGCCTCCGTCATATAAACAATGTCCTCAAGACGAACGCCGCATTCCCCATAAACGCACAGCATCGGCTCGATGGAAAAGCACATGCCCGGTTCAAGCGCCGTCGCATTTCCTGCAACGATATAGGGTTCTTCGTGAATATCCAGCCCAAGGCCGTGGCCGGTGCGGTGCGGCAGGCCGGGAAGCTGATAACCAGGGCCGAAACCGGCCGCCTTCAGGCTGTCGCGCGCGGCCTTGTCGACATCCGAACACGCGGCACCGACGTGGGCCGCGGCGAAAGCCGCAGCCTGCGCATCGCGTTCAGCGTTCCAGAGGAAACGCTGCCTATCTGTCGGCTTGCCGAAGACATAGGTGCGGGTGATGTCGGACCGATAACCATGAAGAATGGCGCCGAGATCAACCAGCACCATATCGCCTTCGTTCAGCGTCTGCGCATAGGGAACGCCATGCGGATAGGCCGTCGCCTCGCCGAACTGAACCGCCACGAAAAGCGGTTTCATGCCAAGGGCGATATGCGCGGCGTTAACGAAATCAGCCACTTCGGTGGTGGAAATGCCGGGACGAAGCCCTTCGAATACGGCCATCTGCACACCGTAACTTGCGTCCATCGCCGTCTGGATAAGGGCAATTTCAGCCGCAGACTTGACCTGTCGCTGGGCAACGATCATCGGCTGGGCGGAAATGATCCGTCCTTCCAGACGCTGCATCAGGGCGGATGCGAAAACAAACGGGGTAGCGGGATCGATGGCGACAAGATGGCCGGGACAGGAAAGCGCCGCAACGCGTCCTGCCATCAGGTCGAAGGGATTTTCATCCTCTTCCCAGACGGCAACCGTCCCCGGAATACGGATTAGGGTCTGGAGTTTCGGCTCTTCGAATGTCGGGCTGATATAGACCGGTGCCCCCTCGGCCGGCACCAAAGCGCCATGAATTCGCTCGGAAAGGCCAAGCGACAGACCGGTATAATAGGTCAGCGACGATGATGCATCGAGCCAGACCGCCTTGACATTGTCCTGGATCATCCGCGCTTGAAGGCCGCGTAGCCGCAACCTGAGCTCGTCTTCAGCGATCGATGAAACCGCGATCGGCTGAAACCGCTTCAGCGCCTCTTGAAAGTCTGCCATTCTCTCCCCGCCGCTTTCGGGCGCACAGACACAAGCGTGTCGGCCACCTCCCAAGCGTTCTTTTGCCCATGAATAACCACAGGCCGGGGGCTAAGCAATGGGCCAGCACCACGCACCGCCACAAAACTGTGCATATTCATCTAGACATAACGAAATCGTGATCGACACGCGTCCGATTCCCGCACTCATCGCCTTGACGCAGAAATCTAAAATCCCCCGGAAATCCAAGGGGGAAACGCAGGTAAGCCGCCAGCAGCTATGGCATCAGGCGGAACTCAGCGAGAGATTGCTCCGGGAAAATAGCTCTAAAAAGGAAAAAGCCTGCCGCGGGAGGAGGTGCGGCAGGCTTCAAACTTGATCGGCGACTGGGAGGAGGAGTGCCACCGATCCACATCGAGCGGCACTGGGAGGAGGAGTGCGCCGCTTCGATGATTTGAATATAGCGACATTTGTGATTTTTAACAGAGCAAGTCTCGCAATGCAGCATTGCATTTTTGCATAGCTCAAAAATACCTGCCCGGTTTTTCAGCACTCCCTGAAAGCCACTGAAATCAACTTTCGCGATGGACCTGAAAACCGGCAAAGGACTGGTTGACCGGCATGAGTTCGAGGCTGTTGATGTTGATGTGTTTCGGCTGCGAGGCGACCCAATGGATCGTATTGGCAATATCGTCGGCCGTGATCGGATTGACGCCCTTATAGAGATTGTCCGAAGCACCCTGGTTGCCGCCGGTGCGAACCAGCGTGAATTCGGTCTCGCACATGCCGGGTTCGATGGAGGTCACCCGCACGCCCTTGCCATGCAGGTCCGAGCGAAGGCCGAGTGAGAATTGCCGCAGGAAAGCTTTCGTTCCGGCATAGACATTACCGCCGGCATAGGGCCAGTGCGCAGCGACCGAAGAGAGGTTGACGACGATGCCCTTACGCTCGATCAGCGTCGGCAAGAGAAGGTAAGTGACGTTCAACAGGCCGGTGATATTGGTATTCACCATGGTCTGCCAGTCTTTCAGCGGTACCTGCGGCGCGGGCGCAGTGCCAAGCGCGAGGCCGGCATTGTTGACGAGAATATCGATGTCCCGGAAACTCTCCGGCAAAGCGGCCAGCGCCTTTGCCGTCGCATCCTCATCGGTAATATCGAAGGCGACGCCATGAAAGGCTGAACCGAGTTCGGCCGCCAGCGCCTCCAGCCTTTCCGCCCGCCGGCCGGTGCCAATGACCTTCCAGCCTTCCCCAATGAAACGCCGTGCCGTGGCCTGGCCGAAGCCGGATGTAGCGCCGGTGATGAGAATGGTACCGCTCATGATGATGTCTCCGCTAATTTCGCTCTGTCAGGATCAGTCTGTCCCAATAATTTCTCCGCCGCTGCCTCAAGGCACCGTTTATAGGCGTCGAGGTCGGTATAGAGCGCCTCTTCAGGCGCATTGCCGACAATGATGACCCCACCGCGCCGCAGGATTCCACCATGCAGCATGAGATTGTCGACCATGTCGAAATTCTCGATCGACAGCCCGTCCGGCCCGCGATACCGGCCCGTTTCATCGATGGTGGCAACGCCGCCATAATGCGCCTTGATGCGGGTGAAATGATTGGCAGCAACATTGGTATAGGCGAAAACCGGCTTGCCCAGCGCGCACATGAAACCCAGCTCAAAGCTTGTTCCCGTATCAGCGGCGACACCGCGAAACGGTGTGAGATTGGCAATCACCGCATCCGCTTCCAGCATCATCCGCTCGTCAACGGCATTGATGTTGCAGCCATGGCCGATCCGGGTATCGGCCGGCGGAATCTGCAGATCACCCGGTGAAAGCGGCGTAAAACCGGCGTCCCGCGCAAGTGAGGCCTTGAGATCGAGCATTTCACGCGCGTTCGGGAGGAAAACTTCCGGTCCGGCGAGATAGATTTTCTTTGTCATCGGGAATTCATGCGTTTTGTAAGAAAAGGATTTCCCGAACCTAACCCGGAGACTTTCGCAAAGGCAAGCGCGAAGCCGCGCCGAACCGGCCCATAAAACGGTATCATCAGGCCATTCTTTCCGTTATAGCCGGAGCAACCGACTGCAATTTCTGGAGCAAGACATGGCCGCAACCATTCGCTATCACGAAGGCGATATTTCCGCCGAAGATACCGCGCGTTATACCGGGGCCATCGCAATCGATACGGAAACACTCGGGCTGGTGCCGCGCCGCGACCGTCTTTGCGTCGTCCAGCTTTCGCCGGGCGACGGCACCGCGGATGTCATCCGCATCGCCGCCGGCCAGAAACAGGCCCCCAACCTCGTGCGCATGCTCGAAGATCCCGCCCACCAGAAGATTTTTCATTATGGGCGTTTCGATATCGCCGTTCTGTTCCACACCTTTGGCGTGACAACCACGCCGGTTTTCTGCACCAAGATCGCCTCGCGCCTCACCCGCACCTATACAGACCGACACGGACTGAAGGACAATCTGAAGGAAATGCTGGAAGTCGATATTTCCAAGGCGCAGCAATCGTCCGACTGGGCCGCAGAGACGCTATCGCCCGCGCAGCTCGAATATGCCGCCTCCGATGTGCTCCACCTGCATGCGCTGCGCGACAAGCTGACCCACCGCCTTGTGCGCGATGGCCGCCTTGATCATGCCGACGCCTGTTTCGCGTTTCTGCCGACCCGCGCCAAGCTCGATCTTCTCGGCTGGGAAGAAACGGATATTTTCGCCCATAGCTGAGCGTTTTTACGCTTGGTTTAAGCTCTGATTTACCAGAATTGCCTATTCTCGGCCGCAACTTTGGGTGGCCGGGATTTTTCAGATGATTACTCCGCTGCAGCAGACAGCCAGCATAGCCGTCAGCGACCTCATGAGGTCGATGGTCGAGACCATCGAGGAACGCCAGCGCGAAGAGCAGGAAAAGGCGAACGGCACCAAAAAGGATGAGGCGGTCAAGACCCAGCCGCAGCCGGACCAAAGCCTGCGTGTCGCCAATGAAAAGATAAGCGCCTATCTGTTCGGCATCATGAAACCGGACGCCGATGCCTTTGCCTCGCTCGTCTCCCGCTTCTCCTCCGCCCTTGGCGTCACCCAGGAAAACGATGAATCGAGCTTCTCGTTTTCGCGAAGGCTTCAGGACGCGCTGACCTTGACAGGCAGCTTCGAAAAGGCCGACGCACAGGGAAAAGCCACGACAATTTCCCTGAAATCCTTCGGCGTTTCGGAAGCGCAGGTCGTAGACATCCTGAACAATGGCGTCACCGCCAAGACCGACCCGATGGCCGCCCTTGCCGCGCGCATTGCAGAGAGTGCCGGCCTGACGGGCAAGGAAGAAGATTTCGGCGTGCAGATGTCGGACGCCATCATGGCGGTGCGTGCGACCTTGCCAAAAAGTGTCAATGATCTGGAGGAATCCACCGGCCTGAAGGAACTCGGCGTTTCAGCGCAGCAGATGATCGCCGCCATCGCCAACCCCTTCGGCGACGCGGCGCGCGCCGTCAAGGATGCCCTGAACGAGCAGGCACAGGGCACCCGCTTCATGACACGCGAGACCCTGAAGGTCATCCAGCGCCTGGAAGATGTCGCCGACCCGAAAACCAAGGAAGAATTGCAGGCTGAGCGCGGCGAAGATCGCATCGGCGAAGTCAATGATGCCGAAGTGAAGGCCGAGCGGGAACAGGATATCCAGACCCGTGATGCGCAGGGCAAACTCGAAGATGTGCAGGAACTTCAGGATGTCGTGAAGGAACACATCGACGCTTCAGCCGGGGAAAAAACCGATGGCACGGAGGGGCAAGGTCCGGTCGATATTTCATCGGAAATCGCCCTGATTTCGGTGCTTGCGGCCGCGCCGGACGAAGAAGCTGCTCCGACTGAAAACGACAACGCGCCTGCCAAGGCGAACAAGGCCAAAACAGACGCGACCACCACACCGGCCGATGCGGAAGCATTGCTGGATGCGATGGCGGTTGTCGATGACGCCCGCAGCGCCATTTTGCCGATCTCGATCGACGATAATGGCCTTTATGAACTGCTGAAGAAAAAGGCGGCATGATTGCCGCTTCCGACCGTATTTGAGCGAAACATGATGTGAGTTCAGACATGTCAGATATTTCCGGCCTATCCGGCAGCGCCGGTCTCGATGCCGAACCGAATGCAGCGCAGGCGCTGCTCTCGATGGCCGCCCCGCCGCTCGCCCCAGATAACACAACCTTCCTCACGCCCGGCGAAGACGATGAAGCCATCGATCCCGTGGAAATTCGGCCGGAGAGACGTTTTCCCAAGGCGAGCTGGCTCGATGCCATGCCACCGGAGGCCATGGAAGTGCCCCTCAGCGAACCCGACCACATTTCTTCGGTCAACTCCGACGATAACGGACTTTACCGCATGTTCATCGGCGTTTCGCCCTGAGCGACGCCGTCCGGCATAATTTATGGTTAGCCAAATATTAATATCTGCGCGGCAAGCTTCAACTTGATGATTCTGTGTGTGCCGAAGAGAGCTGGCATTCGCGCCAGCGGCATATACGGGCGCTCCCGCATGAGCGGGCGAGATGACACCTGTACATCACCGACGCGGTAAATCTTTCAGCAGACGGGTCAGATGCGGATCAAGAGAGCCAGGGATTGGCCCTTTCGCAGCCAGCGGCGGTAATCGATAGGAACGGAGCGCACCCATGTTACCGCCTGTACCGAAAATTTCGGCAGCCGATGCCACCTATGGAGCGACAATTCCACCGGCGACGCGCGGGCAGCCGAAAGAAGCCGCAATGCCCCACGTGACCAGTCCTGCTCCCGACAATGGCAGCAGTATTTTTGCAAAAGCAGCGGTCGCCTCGCTGACCAGTGAATTTCGGCTTTCCCGCAGCACCGCCGTGCTTGCGGAAACGCTCGGTAAATTGATGAATCTGCCACGGCGCGACGGTGAAGCCATCGAGACTTATGTGGTACGCCTGACGGATGCGCTGCGCGCCATGCCCCCCGCGCAGCGCCTGGCGCTGGAACAGCAGGTCAGCAAGGCCCTGCAGGGCTTGAGCCTTTCGATGCTGGCCGAAATTCTGAAACAGCCCACCGGCCCGGAGGCGGCCCGCCTCGCCCTGCTGATCGAGCTTTCCCGCTACAAGGGAATGGATCTGGCGGCGAAAGCGGTGGTTTCCTCCTATCAGCAGAATAATCCTTCCAGCCCAGTACCGGCATCGCCAGCAGCACCACCAAGACAGCAAAACACCCAAAGTCAGGGCACAGAAGGCCGCCAGAACGTGACCCCGGCAGCACAGCTGGCAAATGCCGCCACGACCGGTCGGCTCTCACCGCTGTTCATCGGCCCCCTTGCCCTGGGTGGCGCAGCGATAAAAGCTATGGTGATGACGCAGGCGACGCCGTCGGATCTACGGCCCAATCTTCCCACCCCACCAACCGAAACGCGCGTTTCTGCGCCCGACGCTGCAAAATCGGACGGAGAAACCGAAAGCGCGGCACGTCCGCCTCTGCCGCATGCGGGCGACACGGCAAAAGAAGGACAGGCGGAGCTCCGACCGGCACATCCGCCAAGGGCTGAAAACAGCGAAACGCGCCCTGCCCTCGCGCAGCGGGAGATGATCAAAGCGGAACAGAGGGAAGCCCGCACAGGCTCGACAGCGCCATCCAGCCAGCCCACAGCCAGCGTCAAGGATATGGAGAACCTGCTGCTTGCCGCCATGGCCGGGAAACTTCCCGCCAAAGCCGCGACCGCCGCACAGCCATCCGCTCCGCTGCCGGGTGTCGCGCCACAGCAGCCGGAGGAGCAACTCTCCGAAAAAACCGCAACGCCGACGCCGCTTCGCCCGTCCAGTGAGGAAACGGAGACTGTTACCAATCGTCCCGAGGCTCAATCCCTCCCCCGCGCAGCACTCGATCCGGAAATGAGGATGGCGATGCTCGAACAATCGGCCTCACAATCGCTGATCGCCGCCGCTCTCGCAAAAGACGGCACGCCGCTGCCGCTGGTCACCTATCCGCCGGCGGAAGAGGATTATGAATCGGAAACACCACCGCGTGGTGGCGGCCCGTTTTCGGAGGATGAAGCGGAAGGCGAGGCGGAGGGCGAAAACGCCGGAAGCCCGGACGAGGCGGACGAGGTGGAAGAGCGGGTGGCCGCCAATGACGAGACCGGCAAACAGGAAAGCCCACCGGAAGCGGCGTACGACGACGGTGCAGAAAATTATTACCTCAGAATGAGCGGCATGCTCTGAATTTCAAGTGACCGACCCGTCTCCGATGACGCGAAAACTGCGCCAATAAAAAACCCGCCGGAAAATTCCGGCGGGTTCTTCATTTCAAAAGATCAGAGCGATTATTCGCCGCGGTTCTTCAGAGCCGCGCCGAGGATGTCGCCGAGCGAAGCGCCCGAGTCGGACGAACCGAACTGTGCAACTGCTTCCTTCTCTTCAGCGATTTCCAGCGCCTTGATCGAAAGCATGACCTTGCGATCCTTCTTGGAGAAGTTGACGACGCGGGCGTCGAAAACCTGACCAACTGCGAAACGCTCCGGACGCTGATCGTCGCGATCGCGTGCGAGGTCGTTGCGGCGGATGAAGGAGGTGAGGTCTTCGTGGTTGACGAGCTTCACTTCCACGCCACCGTCGTTGACGGCGATGACTTCGCACGAAACGACTGCGTTCTTGCGCAGGTCGCCGGACGATGCGGCTTCGCCGACAGCATCCTTGCCGAGCTGCTTGATGCCGAGCGAGATGCGTTCCTTCTCGACGTCAACATCGAGAACGACGGCCTTGACCACGTCACCCTTGTTGAACTCTTCGATGACCTGTTCGCCCGGACGGTTCCAGTCGAGATCCGACAGGTGAACCATGCCGTCAACATCGCCTTCGAGGCCGATGAACAGGCCGAATTCAGTCTTGTTCTTGACTTCGCCTTCGACTTCCGTGCCAGCCGGATGGCTGTAAGCGAATGCCTGCCACGGGTTTTCAAGCGTCTGCTTGAGACCGAGCGAGATACGGCGCTTGGACGGATCGACTTCGAGAACGACAACGTCGACTTCCTGGCTCGTGGACAGGATCTTGCCGGGATGTACGTTCTTCTTGGTCCAGGACATTTCGGAAATGTGGATCAGGCCTTCAATGCCCGGCTCCAGCTCGACGAATGCACCGTAGTCGGTGATGTTCGTGACCGTACCGGAGATCTTCTTGCCAACCGGGTACTTGGCGGAGATGCCATCCCACGGATCGGACTCGAGCTGCTTCATGCCGAGCGAGATGCGGTGGGTTTCCTGGTTGATGCGGATGATCTGAACCTTGACCTGCTGGCCAATGTTGAGGATTTCCGAAGGATGGTTGACGCGGCGCCATGCCATGTCGGTAACGTGCAGCAGGCCGTCGATGCCGCCGAGGTCAACGAACGCACCGTAATCGGTAATGTTCTTGACAACGCCGTCAACAACCTGGCCTTCTTCGAGGTTCTGAACGATTTCAGAACGCTGCTCGGCGCGCGACTCTTCGAGAACCGTACGGCGCGAAACAACGATGTTGCCGCGACGCTTGTCCATCTTGAGGATTTCGAAGGGCTGCGGGTTGTGCATCAGCGGGGTAACGTCGCGGATCGGACGGATGTCGACCTGCGAACGCGGAAGGAAGGCAACAGCGCCGTCCAGATCGACGGTGAAACCACCCTTGACCTGGTTGAAGATGACGCCTTCGACGCGCTCGCCAGCTTCGAACTTGGCTTCGAGCTTGACCCAGCTTTCTTCGCGGCGAGCCTTCTCGCGCGACAGAACGGCTTCGCCGAGAGCGTTTTCGATGCGCTCGACGTAAACTTCGACTTCGTCGCCGACCTTCAGCGTGCCGTCCTTGGACTTCGCGCCGAATTCCTTCAACGGTACGCGGCCTTCAACCTTGAGGCCGACGTCGACGATGGCAACGTCCTTCTCGATTGCCGTTACGATACCCTTGGCAACATAGCCTTCGGCAAGATCGTTAGAGGCAAAGGATTCTTCGAGAAGCGCTGCGAAATCTTCGCGCGTGGGGGTAGATACTGACATGAAATCTCCTGGTTGCATCCGCACGAGGGCGAATACAAGAGCGCCGGTGGGCTAGTGTTGTTGATACCCGAACCCATGCCCGCCTTTTTAAAAGGCTTTCCGGCGCAAGGACATGTCTTCAGGCAATTCCGGACTAAACGCGGACCGAAATGAAGCGGTTCCGCGAAAAACCTATTTCCTCAGGGCGGCGTCGATGATCGCCCGCGCGGCCTGAAACGCCGCCTCTATACTCATTTCCGACGTATCTAGCAAGTGCGCGTCTTCAGCCGGTTTCAAAGGGCTGTCCGCGCGGCCCATGTCGCGCTCGTCGCGTTTCCTCACTTCTGCAAAAATGGCGTCGTAATCAGCACTGCCGCCATTGGCGAGTATTTCATCATAACGACGTCTTGCCCTGACATCAGGCGAAGCCGTGACATAAAGCTTCACCGGCGCATCCGGGCACACCACCGTCCCGATGTCTCGGCCATCCAGAACCGTGCCCGGCTCTTTTGTCGCAAAACGCTGCTGCGCCTTGACAAGCGCGCGCCTCACCGGCGTCATCACCGCAATTCTGGAAGCGGCCTCGCCGATATCGTGCCGGGAAAGCACCGAGCGGTCGAGACCGGCAAGGTCGAGCTCCAGCGCCACCTTTTCAGCCACCGCCTCATCATCCAGCTGTAGCCCGGCATCGAGAAGGGCCCTGGCTGTGGCTCTATAGGTCAAGCCGGTATCGAGATGGTGGAACCCATAGATTTCCGCGATCCTGCGCGACAACGTTCCTTTGCCGGCCGCAGCCGGTCCGTCTATGGCGATCGTGAATGTCATGAAGCTCTCTGCCTGTGTGTGCGTCATTCATATAATATAGCGTTCGGCTGCTTCCAATCTTCATCAGCAGCCCGGCATATAAGGTGCGTTGCAAGGGCAACGCCCGAAGTTTGTCTTTGACACGAAAGACCGCAACGATTAAGGGGACCGGCTAGAAATTTTACAGTCTATGCCGGTTTTACGGCGTACACACCGAAACTCATTCGACAATTTGAGGCTTAGACAGTGGCAAAAGCGGACCTTGGTACCAAGCGCACAGACCCCGATACCGGCAAGAAGTTCTACGATCTGAACCGCAATCCGGTCGTTTCTCCCTATACCGGCAAGTCTTGGCCGCTCTCCTTCTTCGAGGAAAGCACGGCTCAGGCAAAGCTCGAGCAGGCTGAGGAAGAGGAAGTAGCGGAAGTCGACGCCGAGAACACGGAAGTCGAACTCGTATCGCTGGAAGATGCCGATGGCGACAACAGCGGCGACGAAATCCCCGATATGGGTGATGACGAAGACGACGTGGAAATCGGCGACGAAGACGACACCTTCCTCGAAGCCGACGAAGACGACGACGATGACGACATGTCCGGCATCATCGGCGTTACGGGCGACGACGAAGAAGCTTGATCTTATTGGATAAACCAGCCCGGCGACAAAAAAATGAAGCCGGGCTGTTTTTTGTGCTTGCACTCTTCGATTAGCCGAAGTAGTAAGCCGCCACCGAACGGAACAACAGCCGCTTCGGTTCCCGGAACCGGACGAAATGCCGGAACCCTTATGGGGCTATAGCTCAGCTGGGAGAGCGCTTGCATGGCATGCAAGAGGTCAGCGGTTCGATCCCGCTTAGCTCCACCAAATCTTCCCAGACACGATAAATCACCCGTTGACGGACATTCCCGGACGCCTTATCGGCCGGCTACCGGCAAGATCGTCTCCCGCAATAGCGTTCGCACGTCCTGCCCTTTGATCCGGCATTCAACAATTTGGACTGCCCCACCCTCCACCACCACCCGGCATTCGAGATATTTGCCGCGCAGCCGGTTCTCCAGCGCCTTGAAGGCGTTCAGGCCGCAGGCATAGCGGCGGCCATCAGCGCCGGCGCAGACGCGATTACGGTCGATGTCTTCGACGCCGGCAAGGCGGAATTCCTGACCCTTGAAGGTGAAGCGATTGCTGGCGACCACGCGCAGGCGCTGGTCGCCATGTATTTTTAGCGGATAGGGGTCGGGCGGGGTCGGGATGCGCTCATAGTTCTGGTGACGGGTATCGACCTTCACCGGGGAGGTCGTCCACAGCATCTCCGTGTTCGCCGCAAGACCGGCAGTCTCATAGCCATCTTCGCCATTGAGGAACGAAGCGATGCGCATGCCGGCAATGCCGAGCCCTATCACCAAAACGATCTGAAACAGCAAAATTGCGATCTGCCGAGCCATATCACCGAAACATCAAAAGCGATAAAATATGAACCTATCCCGCTCCAGAGTAGAAGAGACGCAGCATTACATCAACAGGACCTTGCGAGCGGTAACGTCGCGAATTGTCCCCATTGCCATGATCGGAATGCCGTCGCAGTCGTGAATCACCCTGCCAGTCGTCCTGAGCCAACGAAACCCACCAGCCTTGAGATCAATCCGGCTCTCCTGATCATAAAACTCACCGCTTATCAGCGAATTATGGACCGCTCGCGCCACCCGGGCTTGTGAACCAACCTCGACCTGGGCGATGAACTTCTCCACCGGAATGCCGCGAGAAGCCTCTTCAAAGGAGAAATCGCGCAAACGCGACGCCACAGCATCCAGATAAACCAGATTCTGACCGATGCTCCACGTATAATAACCAATCAGCGTCTCTTCCAGAGATATATCTTCTAACATCGGCTTTCTACACTACATGAATGCTTATAACTTTTTTATAACATAACAAAAAATGCATGACTAATCACAAGAATTTATCCTTTTATTTGATGATATTCTACTTTAGACTTCATGCGGATATAGAAAGCACTTTGCCGCCCGCCCCTTGTTGGCGAAGCAGCCTTCCTGTGCCAAAGAAGGTTGACATCGTAACCCAAAACAGGAGTCGCCGTGACCATCGGGCTTGCCCATGCAGAACTCATTGCCGTCGTCACCGCCATTACGCGAGACGAACCGCGGGTGATGACCGTCCGGGCGGGCGCGGCACTTCCCTCAGGCCCATTCGAATTCGGGCACAGAACGCTGCAAAGCGGGCTGCGGGAGTGGATCCACGAGCAGACCCATCATCCGGTCGGTTATCTCGAGCAGCTTTACACCTTCGCGGATCGCGACCGTAACAACGATATTCCAGGAGGAAGAACCATCTCCATCGGTTATCTGGGGCTGGTTCGCGAGCATGAATCGTCGGGCAACGGGCACGCGCTCTGGCACGGCTGGTATGAATACCTACCCTGGGAGGATCATCGGCAGGGCCGCCCGGCGGTTCTGGATACCATCATCGACAGGTTGCGGGCCTGGGCGGATTCCGATCCCGCCTGCAAAAGCCAGCGTCACCTGCGGGCCGATTTCACCTTCGGCCTCGATGGTGGCGGCTGGAACGAAGAACTGACGCTGCAGCGCTACGAATTGCTGTACGAGGCGGGCCTTGTCGAGGAAGCCCAGAGCGAGCCACGGATCAATTTCGGCAGGCCGATGTTTGCCGATCACCGCCGCATTCTCGCCACCGGCATCGCTCGCCTGAGGGCCAAGATCAAATATCGCCCGGTGGTTTTTGAGCTGATGGCTGATACCTTCACCCTGCTGCAATTACAGCGCGCGATCGAAGCGCTGGCGGGACTGACCCTGCACAAGCAGAATTTCCGCCGGCTGATCGAACAGCAGCAACTGGTGGAAGAGACCGGCGACATGACGAGCGAAACCGGCGGACGCCCGGCAAAGCTTTTCCGCTTCCGCCAGACCGTTCTCGACGAACGCGCCCTCTCCGGAACGAAACTGCCGCTCTCTCGCAATTGACATATGCTCACAATGAGAATATCTCTTTGTCCTAGATATACTCAAAAAGAGTATAAATGGGAGAGCGTCGTGAACGAACAGATATCTGCCGCAAGCCTTTATGATCGGGTCAGCCGCGTCATTCCCAAGGCGGAATGGATGGGCTTTCAGGACGATGTGGATGCGATCCTTGAGTTGAAGCGCAAACGCAACGCCGTCATTCTCGCCCATAATTACCAGACGCCGGAAATCTTCCACGGCGTCGCCGATATCGTCGGCGACAGCCTCGCCCTTGCGCGCAAGGCGATGGAAGTGGAGGCGGATGTTATCGTTCTTGCCGGCGTACATTTCATGGCCGAGACGGCAAAGCTGCTCAATCCGGGAAAAACCGTTCTCATTCCGGATATGGCCGCTGGCTGTTCGCTGGCCGATTCCATCACGCCCGAAGACATCGCCCTTCTTCGCAAGGCCTACCCCGGCGTTCCGGTCGTCACCTATGTGAATACCTCGGCAGCGGTAAAAGCGGCTTCCGACATCTGCTGCACCTCGGGCAATGCCCGCCAGGTGGTGGAATCGCTCGGTGTGCCACGTGTGCTGATGTTGCCGGATGAATATCTGGCGAAGAATGTCGCGCGGGAAACCAATGTCGAGCTGATTGCCTGGCGCGGCCATTGCGAGGTGCACGAGCTTTTCACTGCCGATGACATCAGGGAATTGCGCGAAAGCCATCCCGGCGTCATCGTTCTGGCACATCCGGAATGTCCGCCGGATGTTGTGGAAGCCGCCGATTTTTCCGGCTCCACCGCCGTTATGTCGGATTATGTCGGCCGGGAGCAGCCCGCCCGCGTGGTGCTTCTGACGGAGTGCTCGATGAGCGACAATGTCGCCGTGCATCACCCCGATGTCGAATTCATCCGCCCCTGCAATCTTTGCCCCCATATGAAGCGCATCACGCTTGGCAATATCCGCACGGCACTGGAGGAAAACCGCCATGAGGTGACGGTCGACCCGGCAATCGCGGTCGCTGCCCGCCGCGCCGTGGAGAGGATGCTGGAGGTATGAGCGAACGCCTTCCGCCGCAGCAGGATTGGACAGTCGTTGTCGGCAGCGGCATTGCGGGCCTGATGGCGGCGCTGACGCTTGCGCCGCAGCCCGTGCTGCTTCTGACACGCGGCGCGCTCGGCGGCGAAACCTCAAGCGCCTGGGCGCAGGGTGGCATTGCCGCGAGTCTCGGCCCGGACGATAATGCAGCACTGCATCTTGCCGACACGCTCGCCGCAGGCGACGGGCTCTGCGACGCCGATATGGCCGAGGAGATCGTCTCCACCGCCCCCGCCGTCATCGAGGCGCTGGAGCGGGCCGGCGTGCGCTTCGATCGCGATGCTGAGGGGAAACTCGTCTTCGGGCTGGAGGCTGCCCATGGCCGACGGCGCATCCTGCATGCGGAAGGCGACGGTTCGGGCGCGGCCATTGTCAGGGCGCTCGCAGCCGCAGTCCTTCGCACACCATCCATCACGGTTCTCGAAGGCACGGAAGTCCGCCGCCTGTTGACGGAAGAGGGCGCGATCGCTGCTCTTGCCTGCGCCGGCCCGAAGGGCAGTTTCATTCTGCCGGCCACACGGGTCATTCTTGCAACCGGCGGCCTTGGCGGGCTTTACGAAGCGACGACCAATCCTTCCGGCAATTTCGGGCAGGGCATCATGCTCGCCGCGCGCGCCGGCGCCATCCTTGCCGATATGGAATTCGTCCAGTTCCACCCGACCGCGCTTTCCTCGCCCAGACGGCCGCTGGCGCTGGTCAGCGAAGCGGTGCGGGGCGAAGGCGCACTTCTGCTCAATGAAAACGGCGAACGTTTCATGGCGACAGTGCCGGGCGCCGAGCTTGCGTCACGCGATATTGTCGCCCGCGCCATCGACCGGGAAATCCTGCGCGGCGGCGCGGTCTTTCTCGATGCCCGCAAGGCGCTGGGTTCCGGCTTTTCCGCCCGCTTCCCTTCCATCGACCTGCTCTGCCGCGAGGCCGGCATAGACCCCGCCCGCGAGCTTGTGCCCGTGCGTCCCGCGGTGCATTACCATATGGGCGGCGTCGCCACGGATGGCAGAGGCCAAAGCTCGGTGCCGGGTCTGTGGGTTGCCGGTGAAACCGCCTGCACGGGCCTGCACGGCGCCAACCGGCTCGCCAGCAATTCCCTGCTGGAAGCCGCCGCCATGGGCATGCGTGCAGCGCAGGATCTCGCCGGTCGACAGGCACGCACGGCAGGGCCGGCAGCTGTTGCGCCACGCACAGCCCCCGACTGTGGAGCCGCCGATCCCGCTGCCGTCCGACCCATCGTTTCCCGCCATCTCGGCATTGTGAGACATGCAGCAGGCTTGCGCGAAGCGATCCGGGACTTGCTGCCGCTTGCCGAACAGGAAGGCCCGGCATCCGATCCCGCCCTCGTCGGCCTCACCATCGCCGTCTTCGCGGCCCTGCGCACGGAATCGCGCGGCGCGCATTTCCGCGACGATTTTCCCGGAAAGGACGCGGTCGCCACAAGACGCAGGCTGAGCCTGACCGAAGTGATCGCCATCGGCCATGACCTTTCCTCATCCAGCTTTTCTTCTTCCAGCATTGCGCGGAGCGCCTGACATGACCCTTGCCCCCCTGCCACGCCTCATCATCGAGCCGCTCGTGCGCAACGCCCTTCTGGAAGATCTGGGGCTTGCGGGCGACATAACCTCCGCCGCCGTCATTCCCGCCGATCATCGCTCGGTCGTCGTCATGGCGGCGCGCGAACCGGGCGTCATCGCCGGTCTCGATGCGGCGGAGCTTGCCTTCCAGCTGGTGGACCCGGCGATCATGATAACGCGGCACGTTGAGGATGGAGCGTCCGTGGTGCCCGGCGATATCATCGCGACAATCGAAGGTCCCTCACGCGGGCTGCTGACGGCGGAGCGCACGGCGCTGAATTTTCTCGGCCATCTCTCGGGCATCGCCTCCGTTACCGCAAAAATCGCCGCATCCATCTCCGGCACCAAGACCTCAATCGCCTGCACCCGCAAGACGACGCCCGGCCTCAGGGCGCTGGAAAAATACGCCGTGCGCGCCGGCGGTGGCATGAACCACCGTTTCGCGCTTTATGATGCCGTCCTCATCAAGGACAACCACATTGCCGTGGCGGGCGGCGTGCGTGCCGCCATCCACAGCGCCAAACAGGGTGTGGGCCATCTCGTCAAAATCGAGGTGGAGGTTGATACGCTCACGCAATTGCGCGAGGTGATGGACGAAGGTGTCGACGCGGTTCTTCTCGACAACATGACGCCGGAACAGTTGCGCGAGGCCGTGGCGATCGTCGCCGGGCGCGCCATCACCGAAGCCTCCGGCCGTATCAATCCGCAGACGGCGGCAGCCATCGCTGCAAGCGGCATCGATCTCATCTCCATCGGCTGGCTGACCCACAGCGCACCGGTTCTGGATATCGGGCTGGACTTTCAAAGCCAGAGTAAAAAATAAGGCAGTAAGGGCGGACCACACGGAACCAAATGTCCCCATCTTCGTTGTTACCCCGCCGGGGGTCTATTTAAGGCGGGGGGATCAGTGCGCGCAAAAGCCTGTCCATATGCCTGGGACCTCTCTCACAAAGGAAAGGCCTGTTATGGAAGACGCACAAGTTGGCTGGATTGCAGCAATCATTATCGGCGGCGTAGCCGGGTGGCTCGCCGAACAGTTCATGAAAAGCAATATGGGTGTTTTCATGAACATTATTCTCGGCATTGTCGGCGCCATCGTCGCGAATTTCCTTCTGGGGCTCATCGGCGTCTCGCTGGGAGGCTGGATTGGTTATCTCATCGCCGGTTTCATCGGCGCCTGCATCCTCATCGCCATCGGGCGTGCATTTCGCCGATAAGGGAGCATAAAAATGAGCTTTTTCGACAAGATCAAAAACGCGATTTTTGGCAAGGCCGAGGCCGCACCACAGACTTCGGCCCCGGCCGGCACGCCAACGACCGCCGCAAGTCCGGCCGCACCGGCCCAACCCGCCTCACCGGCACCGACAGCCAGCGCTCCAGCATCCACCGGCAACGTTGACGTCGCCTCCATTCTGGATGCGGCAGTCAAAAAGAACGGACAGAAGCTCGACTGGAAACACTCCATCGTCGACCTTCTTAAAGCGCTTGATCTGGACAGCAGCCTCACCGCCAGAAAAGAACTGGCGGCTGAACTGGGTTACACCGGTGACACCTCGGATTCGGCGACGATGAATATCTGGCTGCACAAGGCCGTCATCAAGAAACTCTCCGAAAACGGCGGCAAGGTGCCGGCCGACCTTTTGGATTGAACCGGTAAACGGGAGAGCCGCAATGGACGACTATTCCAGCCTGCGCGAGCAGATCGGCCAGGACCTCGACACCCTGCACGGGACCGACAACCCGAAGTCGATTTTCGAGATCGCCGACGACTATCTCCTGGGAAATCCAAACCTCAAGAGAGCAATCGTCGAAGACATCATCAAGGAAGAAGCGGACAAGCGCGGCATCGCCATCCACTAAGGCCGCGCGACAGGCACGGCTGTTTTACGAGAGGGCGGCATCCGGACCGGATGCCGCCCTTTTATGCCTCATGCCGAAGTGTTATTTTTCCAGCTTTGCCTCAGCCTTTTTGGCGTTTTCTTCCATCAGCTCGTACCACATGGCGTTCATGACGGCGAAGATGGCGGCGAGAGGCAGGCCGAGCAGCCAGGCGAAATACCACATGTTCGATCTCCTTCTGTCGATATCAATATGCGTGGCCGCTGTCGTCGCGGATCGCCTTTTCATCCACCTTGCCCCACAACACGCGATAGACCCATGAGGTGTAGGCGACGATGACGGGAACGAAGATGAGGGTGACGACCAGCATGTTGAACAGCGTCATATGGCTGGACGAAGCATCCCACACCGTCAGGCTCGACTTCGGATCGACCGAAGACGGCAGGATGAAGGGGAACATCGAAAGCCCGACGGTGGCGATGATGCCGAAAATGGCAAGCGAGCTGGCAAGCAACGCCATCACTTCCCTGCGGAGCCTGAACAAGACGAAGGCGACCAGCGGGAAGGCCAGACCGAGTGCCGGCGCCAGCATCATCCACGGATGCGCCGCATAATTGGAGAACCAGACGCCGGTTGCGACCTCAACCGTCTTTGCCAAAGGATTGGACGGCCCATCGGTCACGACTTCCGAGGTGAAACGATAACCATCGACACCGAACCACAGCAGAATGCCGCCAAGCGCGAAAAGAACGGTGGTGGCAAGTGCCGCGATGCTGCCAAAACTGCGGGCGCGGGTGGCAACAGGACCTTCGGTTTTCAGCACCAGCCAGGCCGCGCCATGCATCACCAGCATGGCGACGGAAACGAGGCCGCAGAGAATAGCATAGGGGTTCAGAAGTTCGAACAGCGTCGTGCCGTCGTAGAAAATCCTCAGGTCATCATTGAAGTAGAACGGGACGCCCTGCAGCACATTGCCGATGGCCACGCCGAAGATCAGCGTCGGCACGAAGCCGCCGACGAACAAGGCGCAGTCCCAGCCGCTGCGCCATGCCTTGCTCTCGCGCTTGGAGCGATATTTGAAACCGACCGGCCGCAGGATCAACGCGAACATGATGGCCGCCATTGCCAGGTAAAACCCTGAAAACGACACCGCATAAAGCGGCGGCCAGGCGGCGAAGATCGCACCTGCTCCGAGAATGAGCCAGACCTGATTGCCTTCCCATACCGGGCCGATGGAGTTGATGACGACACGCCGCTCAATATCCGTCTTCGCGACAAAGGGCAGCAACGCGCCGGTGCCAAGATCGAAACCGCCGGTTACGGCGAAGCCGATAAGCAGCACGCCGAGCAGCAGCCACCAGATGATACGAAGAATTTCATAGTCGATGAGTTGGTGCAGGATCATGATAATTTACTCCGCAGCGACGAGTTTTTCAGGAACGAGCGGCGCTTCCGGCTCATGATCCGGATCCGGCCCCTTGCGGATCGCCTTCAGCATCAGCCCCATCTCGACGATGAACAGCACCGTGTAGATGGCGATGAAACACAGAAGCGTAATCAGAACCGTCGAGGCGCTGAGGCTCGAAACAGCCGCTGCCGTTGGCAGCACGCCTTCGATGATCCACGGCTGACGCCCGAACTCGGCCACCACCCAGCCCATTTCGGCGGCAATCCACGGCAGCGGAATGGCGAAGACGGCCACCTTCAGCAACAGCGGATAACGGTCCAGCCGCCGGCGGGCCGAAAGGTAAAAGAAGGTCGCCGTCAGAACGATGAAGAACATACCGAGACCAACCATGATACGGAAGGCCCAGAACAGGGTCGGCACATGGGGGATCGTATCGGCCGCCGCCTTGGCGATCTGCTCTTCTGTCGCCTGACGCGGATCGTCGACATAACGTTTGAGCAACAGGGCGTAACCAAGCTCGTGGCCGAGTTCGGCAAAGGTGCCGTTCACCTCTTCGGGCAGCTGTGCGCCCTTGCCGCTGGCGCGTATCTGCATCAGCGCATCATAGGCCTTGATGCCGTCGCGGATACGGGTCTTTGCCTGTTCCACCAGATCGTTGATGCCGGGGATTTCCGTATCGAGCGAGCGCGTGCCGATGAGTCCCATTACCCACGGAATCTTGACCGCGAAATGTGTCTCGCGCGCTTCCTGATCAGGAAAACCTATTGCGGTGAAGGGCGCCGGTGCCGGCTCCGTTTCCCACATGGCCTCGATGGAGGCGAGCTTCATCTTCTGGTGTTCGGTGGAGAGGTAACCGCTTTCGTCCCCCAGCACGACGACCGACAGGGCGGACGCCAGACCAAAGGAGGCGGCGACTGTCATCGACCGCTTGGCGAGATCGACGTGGCGACCCTTCAGCACATACCAGGCGGAAACGCCGAGCACGAAGATGGAGGCCGTGACATAACCCGCCGAAACCGTGTGAACGAATTTCGCCTGTGCGACCGGGTTGAACAGGACCGCGGCGAAATCCGTCACTTCCATGCGCATGGTCTGGGGATTGAAGGCAGACCCTGTCGGGTTCTGCATCCAGCCATTGGCGATCAGGATCCACAGCGCCGAGAAGTTCGAGCCGATTGCCACGCACCATGTCGCGACGAGATGACCGAGTTTCGACAGCTTGTCCCAGCCGAAAAAGAACAGGCCGACGAAGGTGGCTTCCAGAAAGAAGGCCATCATGCCTTCGATCGCCAGCGGCGCGCCGAAAATATCGCCGACATAGTGGCTGTAATAACTCCAGTTCATGCCGAACTGGAATTCCATGACAATGCCTGTCGAAACACCCAGCACGAAGTTGATGCCGAACAGCGTGCCCCAGAATTTCGTCATCTGCCGCCAGATCACCCGGCCGGTCATGACATAGACCGTTTCCATGATGGCGATGACCACCGACAGCCCGATCGTCAAGGGAACGAACAGAAAGTGATATAAAGCCGTCACTGCAAATTGCAGGCGCGACAGCGCCACTATGTCGAGTTCCATAGTCTTACCCACCTTTTCCAGAAGGCCAGCCGCCCATTTTTTAAGGCAAGCCCGGCTCTCAAAAATACTCAGTCCCGGCGTAATGTTTGCAGCACTACGTCGTATTCCGGCGTCCCGCTTTGACATTCATCAAATTGACGCCCGTCTTTCAGCACGATGATGCGATCGGCAAATTCCGCCTCACGGCGATTATGGGTGATCATCACGACAGTCTTGCCTTCGGCCCTCGCAAACAGCCGGCTGAGCACGTCGCGGGCCGTCTCGCCGTCCAGCCCTTCCGTCACCTCGTCGAGAAGCCAGAGCGGTTTGTCGATGAGCAGGAAACGGGCGAGCGCCAGCCGGCGTGACTGGCCGCCGGAGAGACCCTGCCCCGCCTCGCCAAGCCTCGTCTCCAGCCCGGCGGGCAGGGTTTTGACGTGTTCGGCAAGGCCTGCGGCGTCAAGGGCGTCCCACAATTCACGCTCGGTCGCAGCGGGTTTTGCCAGCCTCAGATTATCGGCAATGCTATCGCGGAAAAGCTGGCTCCGCTGTGTCATGAGCGAAGAGGGCACGGCGCGGACAGTACCTGCCGATGGCTGCAATTCACCCGCCAGAAGCTGGATAAGGCTTGTCTTGCCCGCACCGCTCGGGCCGATGATCGCGACCCTTTCTCCAGCGGCAATGGCAAGATTGATAGTCGTCAGGACCGGCTTGTCGTTACCCTCCCGCTCCAGACGCACGCCTTCCAGCGCCGCCGCCACGCCGCTGGCGGGCAAAGCCGGACAGCGGGTCTCTGCCCGCGCCGAAAGGCGCGGCGCGATGCGCCTTGCGGAAAACAATGTGCGGCCGAGTTCCATCGCACCACGGCGCAGCGCGGTGAAAGGCTCAAGCGCGGCGAAACAGACGAGCAGCCCGAGTGCTGCGGCCGGCGCGCTTACCGTTCCCTGCTCCGCCAGCCAGGCCATGCCGAGCAGAGCCGTGCTCAGAAGGACCGCCGTTGCAAGCCCGAAGGAAAAACCGGCATTCGTTTCGATGCGGTTCAAGGCCTCGTCACAGGAAAGCAGGTAGTCATCGGCCCGCTTCACTGCCGCGACCTGCGTGGAAAGCCGACCTGCCGTGAGCAATTCCGTCTGCCCGTTGACGAGGTCTGCCGTGCGGGCACGCAACGCTTCAAGCCCGATTGCCCGCCGGCGGGAGAATTTCTCTGCCCGCAAGGCGGAGCGCACCGAAATGCCGAGCCCTGCCGCAATGAGAAAGAGCGCCGCCAGAATGCCCGCAAGCGGATTGAGGAAAGCAAGCCCGATGCCGGTTGCAACAGCCGCAAGGACCGCGACGGCGGCAGGCACCAGCACGCGCAGATAAAGCGAATCCAGCGCATCGATATCCGCGGTCAACCGGTTCAGCAGGCGGGCGGGCCTCGCTTCCAGATTTTGCGCCGCCTGCGGCGCAGCAAACCCGCGAAACAGCTTTTCGCGCAGCGCCGCAAGCACGGAAAGCGTGGCTTCATGGGTGGTCATGCGCTCGCCGTACCGGGCGGCGGTGCGCGACAGTGCCAGAAGACGAATGGCTGCCGAAGGCATAAAGACATCAAACGCATAGGCCGTTGCCGGAAGCAGACCGGCAATGGCGGTGGCGGTGATAAACCAGCCAGACACACCGAGAAGGCCGATGCCAGCCAGCACCGTGGTTGCGGCCAGAGCCGCGCCGGCAAGCAGCATGCCGCGACGCGCCGACCAGAACAGTGCGATAACGGGTTTCAAGATGGCAAAACGCGCAATCATGACCGATCCCCCGAATGGATCGCCGCCATATCCACGACCCTGTCCATGCGCGCGGCCAGCACCGGATCATGGGTTGCGACGATCAAAGTCCTGCCTTTTGCCAGCTGCAGCAGGTTTTCCGTAATGAGAGTGGCGGTTTCCCGGTCCAGATGCGCCGTCGGCTCGTCTGCCAGAATGAGACGTGTCGCGGGATCGGCAAAGGCGCGCGCAATGGCCAGCCGCACCGCTTCACCACCGGAAATGCCGTGGCCAGCATCGCCGACGAGCAGATGTTGTCGGGCGGATGACAATCTTTCGAGCCCTGTCTGCTCAAGCGCCGTCTCGACCATATCCCGCGTGATGCCGGGGCGGCCGAAACGGATATTTGCTGCAAGCGAACCGGTAAAAAAGAACGGTTTCTGGCCGATCCAGCCGATGGATGTTCGCAGGGTATCGGCCGTCTTGTCATCAAGGGTGACGCCGCCGATTTTTATCGCGCCGCTTCCCGCAGAAGCCAGCCCGGCGATCAGCGACAGGACCGTGGATTTGCCGCAACCCGATGGCCCCAGAAGCGCTACCGTTTCGCCCGCCCGAATGCGGAGATTGAAATTGCGGAGCACGGGCGGTGAGGCTGGATAGGCAAAGGACAGATCGTCCATCTCCACCGTACCGGGGGTGGGCAATGTTGCCAACGCCACATCCCTGCCCTCACCCGCAATGGCCGCACCGCCCTGCGTCAACTTGTCGAGCGCACCAATTGCTGCTTCCCCCGCCGCCCGGTCGTGCCAGACCGCGGATAACTCCCGCAGCGGCTCAAAGAAGGCCGGGGCCAGAAGCAGGATGAACAGGCCCTCGGCAAGCGACAACTTCTGCCCCCACGCGCCGAAATCAAGAAATCCGAGCAGATGGAAACCGATGTAAACGGCGGTCATGGCAACGCCGAGGGCGGCGAAAAGCTCCAGTACCGCCGAAGACAGGAAAGCGATCCTCAGAACCGCCATCGTCCGCGTCTTGAGGTTATGCGCATCGGCGCTGAGGCGCCCGGCAGTCAGATCGACAGCTTCCAGCGCGCGGATCGTTTCCAGCCCGCGCAGGCGATCCAGCAGGAAAGCATTCATATTGCCGGTCTCGGCCAGCTGCTTTTCACTCGCCGCCTTGGCCTGCCAGCCGATCAACGCCATGAAAAGCGGGATGGTCGGCATGGAGATGAGCAGCACCAGCGCCGCGATCCAGGTAAAGGGCAGGATTACCAGCACAAAAACCAGGGGAATGATGGTGGCCTTCATCCGCGCCGGCTGGAAACGGGAAAGATAGGGCACCAGCGCTTCCGCTGCCTCGGCCACGACGCTTGCCGCCTCGCCGGAAGCCGTGCGCGACAGATCGAGCGGCGAGACCTTCGCCACCGCCTGAAGCGCTTCCAGCCGGCGCTGTGACAATGCCGCACGCGCGGCACGAAACGATAGTCTCGCGGCGATTTTCTCCAGCCACGCCTTCAGGAGACCCAGAATGAGAACCGCAACAGCCGCCGGCACGATTGCCATCATCGGTTCGCCGTCAGCGATTTTTCCGACTGAAAAGGCAAGCAGGCCCGCCTGCGGCAACCAGAGCAGGGCCGCCAGAACATGCAACAGGGCAACGGATCTACCGACCGCCGGTGCGCGTGTCGTTTTCGCGGCACTCTTGTCGCGGGAGGTCTTCCGGCTGGCGGTGCTGAAGAAGCGCCGCCTCGGCGTTTCAGGTGAGACCGAAACCGGCACAGGACAGTCTGCGCCATTGCTATCGGCCGACTGGCGAATTTGTGCGGACATGTTCACGACCGATCTCCTCACCTGTCCTTTTTCGCGCCGCGGGGTCTGGCGAGAGAGACGATCTTGTCCTTCGCCTCCAGCAGCTTCGTAACCTTTGAGCCGAGCGCCAGAAGGGAGGCCAACCTCTCCGTTTCCAGCCGCTTCACATCGTCATACCAGCCGGTGAGCTGCTCGATCAGCGTCTTCATCTCGTCAATGCGCTTTTGCGCATGCCGCTCATCTTCGTTCTCCGGCGTCTCCATCAAAATTTCGCGTAATACGCTCAGGGTGGGATCAATTTCGCGCTTCTTGCGCTCTTCGGCAAGGGTGCGGAGAATTTGCCAGACATCCTCCGGCGTCGTGAAAAAATCGCGCCTGTCGCCGGGGAAATGCTTGAGAATTGCAAGGTTCCACGCCTGAAGCTCCTTCAGGCTCATCGAGACGTTGGAACGGGAAATGCCAAGCGCCTCAACAATGTCGTCCGCGCAGAGCGGCTGCGGCGATATGTAAAGCAAAGCATAGACTTGGCCGACCGTGCGGTTGATGCCCCAGCGGCTGCCCATCTCGCCAAAATGCAGCACGAAGGACTGAACGAGCGGTGACAGGCTGGTCGGCATTTCTTTGTTTCCTGAATTTTCAGTAATTTCTGAAATTTCGATAACGCAAAAAATGGCGGGCGGCAAATCACCTTTTTGACCTGCGTCAAAATGTGCAACCAGAGGGGGATAAGCCAGCAGATGCAGAGCCGGATAGCCGGGGAGGAACAGGAAACCTATCGCAGAGAATTAATGATACCGATAACATCGGTGATAGTCTGCTGAGGCTGAAATCTCTCGATAAAAAACCGGCGATGGAACCATCCACCGCCAGTTAAGGGGCTGAGCGAAGTATGCGGAAAGCGCTTACGAAAAAGCGATCTGGACCTTCATGGCCCGACTGCGGTCGGAGGCGAATTCGAAGGCCGAGATGGCGTCGTCGAGATCGACGGTCTGGGTGATGAATGGCTTGACGTCGATCAGGCCCTTGCGCATCAGCTCGACGCCGGTGGCGAATTCCTCATGGAAGCGGAAGGAGCCGCGCAGATCGAGTTCCTTGGCGGTAATCGCCATCATCGGCAGGCTCATATCGCCACCCAGCCCGAGCTGGACGATGATGCCGCGTGGCCGGAGTGCTGCGATGCCGCCGGCAAGCGCCACGGCAGCGCCAGAGCATTCATAAAGAACGTCGAAAGTACCCTTGTTTGCGCCATAAGCGGCAAGCGCATCGGGCTCATCCTTGCTGTTGATGACGCGATCTGCACCCGCTTCGCGGGCCTTGGCGAGCGTGAAATCCGAAAGGTCGGTCGCGACGATTTCGGCAGCACCCGCCCGGCGCGCAGCGAGGATGGACAGGATGCCGATGGGGCCGCAACCCGTCACCAGCACGCGTTTTCCCAGCAAATCGCCAGCGCGGCGAGTGGCATGCAGCGTCACCGCCAGCGGTTCCGCCATGGCCGCCTCGCCGGCGCTCAGGCCGTCGGCTGGTACGCATTGCAAGGCATCCGCCACCAGAACCTCGCGGAAAGCGCCCTGAATATGCGGGAAAGGCATGGCGCTGCCATAAAAGCGCATATTGAGGCACTGGTTGTGCAGGCCTTCCTGGCAGAAGCGGCAGGTTCGGCACGGGCGGGACGGCGAAACCGCCACCAGACCGCCGATCTTCAGGCCTTCAACGCCTTCACCCAGTTCCTCGATAACAGCGGAGACTTCATGGCCGAGCACCATGGGTTCGCGAAGTCGTATTGCTCCAAAACCACCGTGATTGTAGTAGTGCAGGTCGCTACCGCAAATACCGCCCCGGGCCAGACGAAGCCGCACTTCTCCCGGCCCCGGCGCTTCCTCCGGCCGCTCCTCAATGCGCACATCCTTTGCCCCGTGGGCGACAATCGCTCTCATCAACAACTCCCGTTCAAACGCGCGCCACTGCGGCGCGTAAAAATTTCCGCATCCAGATCGCTGCCACAAGAGCACATTTAGCCACCCTGTGGCCTCCTCCCGCACCGGATCCGTACCGAAACCGGGCGTTTAAGCCTTGACATCCGCGCCTGAAAGGGATGAATGTTATCGATAACATAAACCTGTACAAAAGCAATGTCGAGAGACTGGAGGAAACAGTGGGCCTTAATTTGTTCGATCTTTCCGGCCGCCGCGCCCTGATCACGGGTTCGTCCCAGGGCATCGGCTTCGCGCTGGCACAAGGCCTGACGGAGGCCGGCGCGGAAGTGGTGCTGAACGGGCGCGACGAAGCCAAGCTGAAAGCGGCCGCCGCAGGCATCAAGGGTGCAAAAACGCTCGCCTTCGATGCAACCGATCATGTGGCAGTACGCGAGGCCATCGACCGTTTCGAGGCCGAAGTCGGCCCCATCGACATTCTCGTCAACAATGCCGGCATGCAGCACCGCACGCCGCTTGAGGATTTTCCGGCGGATGCCTTCGAGCGTCTTTTGCAGACCAACATCGCCTCGGTGTTCCACGCCGGACAGGCGACGGCACGCCACATGATTTCCCGTGGACGCGGCAAGATTATCAATATCGCCAGCGTTCAGACCGCCCTTGCCCGCCCCGGCATCGCGCCCTACACCGCGACCAAGGGTGCTGTCGGCAATCTGACGAAAGGCATGGCGACGGACTGGGCAAAATACGGTCTGCAATGCAATGCCATTGCGCCGGGCTATTTCGACACACCGCTCAATGCGGCACTGGTCGCAGACGAGACCTTTTCCGCATGGCTTGAAAAGCGCACGCCCGCCGGTCGCTGGGGCAAGGTCGAAGAGCTTGTCGGTGCCTGTATTTTCCTGTCATCCGACGCCTCGTCCTTCGTGAACGGCCATATTCTCTACGTCGACGGCGGCATCACCGCCTCGCTTTAAAATCCTCCGTTCCGGATGCCCGGCTGCGGCCGCCATCCGGAATGGAACTGACGACACCACGACACTTTGGGAGGAGGCCGTGAATACCATGACCGAGCAGAACAAAGTCGCCCTCATCGGCGCAGGCGCCATGGGTGGCGCGATCGGCGCGCGGCTGATCGAGACGGGGAATCACCTGACGGTTTTCGATCTGGATGCGGAGAAGGTGGCGGCGCTGACCAGCCTCGGCGCGCAAAGCGCCGGCACCGCGGCGAAAGCAGCGTCCGTCTCCGATGTCGTGATCCTCAGCCTCAACTCACCGAAGATCGTCCGCATCGCCGTCTTCGGCAAGGATGGCGTGGCGGCGGGCGCAAAGCCCGGCACGCTGATCATCGACATGTCCTCCATCGACCCGGAAGCGACGAAAGAACTGGCGGCCGATGCGGCCGAAAAGGGTCTGCGCTGGGTGGACAGCCCGCTTTCCGGCGGTGCGCCGAAAGCGCTCATTGGGCAATTGACGCTGATGGCCGGCGGCAGCGAAACGGATGTGGCCGACGCGCATCGCGTGTTGCGGCACATCGCCAGTAACTATACCCATATGGGACCCTGCGGTGCCGGGCAGACAACCAAGCTCATCAATCAGGTTCTCTGCGGCCTGAACTTTCTGGCCGTGGCGGAAGCAACGCAGCTTGCGCTGGATGCGGGCGTCGATGCCGCCAAAATTCCGCAGGCGCTGAAGGGCGGCCGCGCCGATAGCGCCATCCTGCAGGAATATATGCCGCGTTACGTAGCGAAGGACTACCGCCGCACCGGTCGTATCGACAATATGGTCAAGGATTTGAACGGCGCACAGGATCTGGCGCGACGCACCAACACGGCCATGCCGCTGACGGCGGTCTGCGCCGAGGTGCACCGCATGCTGACGACAGCGGGACTGGGCGGTGAGGATCAGGCCGCCCTGATGGAATTTTTCAGCGGCGCGAAACGAACCTTCCCGGACTGAGTTCTGTCATAAGACAGGCACCTTGACATCAAAATGGCGGAGGCCGCGCTTGTTGCGGCCCGTCATGACCATTGCGAAATTATCCCACAGCGAAGATGATCGAGCGAATCAGCGGGGGCAACCGGCCCGGTGATCGCAGACGTATGCATATAAAGGACAATTTCCCGATGACCACTTCCGCCACAGGCACGGGGATTGCCGGCATTACCGTTTCCGGCGACGGTTTCACCGCCGAGATCGCTTATGAGGGCGCCACGCTTCTCAGCTGGCGGCCGCAACTTGCCGATGGCAGCGCAGGCGAAAATCTTGTCGATGGCTATGCGACGCCCGCGGAATTGCAATCACAAAACGGCGTGAGAAACGGCATTCTCGCCCCCTTCACCAATCGCATCCCGGATGGCCAGTTCCGTTTCGGCCGGGAAATGCATCGTATAGAGCCAGTGCTAACGCACGAAACCCTCGTCTTCCACGGATTTGCGAGAGCCGTGCCCTTTGTCCTCAATCAGTCTTTCGAGGAAAGCGGCGTGCATGTTTTGGTTTTCCGCGCGGAGATATCGCCCTCTGATTTCCGGGGTTACCCCTATCATCTCGCCATCGAGGTCGAATACCGATTTTCCGGTCATGAGGTCACCATCGTCATACGCGGCATCAATGGCGATGATCAGCCGCTGCCCTTCGCGGCAGGATGGCATCCCTATTTCCGTCTTCCCGGCATCGCATCCATCGACGATCTCCTCCTCACGCTGCCCTCTCGAACGGCGATTGAAACAGACAGGGATTTGATTCCACTGCGGTCCCCCCAAGGGGGAATAATCAAACGGGACGACACCCGCTTTCTTTTTGCGCCGCTCGCCGGCCAGGTGCTGGATGTCTGCTTTACCGACCTCATCCCATCCGAAAACGGACTTTACGAGACCCGGATCGAAAACCGGCAGGACGGTTCGAACCTGACGGTATGGCAGGAGCGTGGCCACATGCATGTCTTCACCGGCGACACGCTGGCCCGCGGCAGGCGAAAATCCATTGCGCTCGAACCGGTGGAAACGCCCACCAATGCCTTCAACCAGCCGGACCTTGAAGCCGCGATCACCCTGCAGCCGGGCGAGACCCGCAGTTTTCGCTTCGGCTTCCGTTTCGAAACCGCAGGCTGAGAACAAACGGATGATCCCTCAAATATGCGTTGTCGGCAGGGAAGACGACAGCTTCACCGTCTCCATGGAGATATAGGCGGACATGTCGTAAAGCTGAACGCGGCGCAGGATCTGTTTGTAGACCGTGTCGTAATATTCGACATTCGGCAGCACCAGCTTCAGAATATAATCGAAATTGCCGGTAAGCCGATGAACCTCGACGATTTCGGGTATGGAGCTGACGGCGGCATGGAACTGGTCCAGCCAGTCTTCTGCATGCAGGCCGGTTCTCACCAGCAGGAAAACCGTGGTCGGCAGGTTGATTTTCCGCCGGTCGAGCAGCGCCATCGTACCCGTCACATAACCTTCCGCACGCAGCCGCGTGATGCGCCGCGAGCAGGCGGATAGCGACAGGGAAACCTCCTCCGCTATATCGGCGAGCGGCGTCTCGGCATTTTCCTGGAGAATCGCAAGGATTCGGCGGTCGCGATCATCAATCATCGGTAAAGAATGCACTGGTTAACGCAAAGGCGCAATAAAATTGCAAGACAAGCCTCTTGAACGCCTGATATTTGCATAAGAACATCTAAACCCTCGAAAAAACGCATGCCGTTTTCGTCCCTGCGATGGCATTCTTGTCTTCAATAAAACTTAATAAGGCAACTCTTATGAAACGCATCGGCCTGATCGGCGGCATGAGCTGGGAATCTACCGCAACCTATTACCGCATGATCAATGAGGCCGTGCGCGATAGCCGCGGCGGGCTGGTCTCGGCCGATATCGTCATGCATTCGCTTGATTTTTCCGAAGTCGTCGCCCTGCAGAAGGCCGATCGTTGGGATGAAGCCGGTGCGCTTTTGGGTGCCGCCGGGGCACGCCTTGCCAATGCCGGTGCCGATTGCGTGCTGATCTGCACCAACACCATGCATCTGGTTGCAGAAACGGTCGAGAAAATGTCGGGCGTCGCACTCATCGACATCATCGATGAAACCGCTGCAGCCTTGAAGGCGGATGGACGCCGCAAGCCGCTGCTGCTCGCCACCCGCTACACGATGGAACATGGTTTCTACACCGACCGTATGCGCCGCCACGGTGTCGATGTGGTCGTGCCCGATGCGGAAGACCGGGCCGCGATCCACGACATCATCTTTGGCGAACTGTGCCAGGGCGAGATCAAGTCCTGCTCGCGCGAGCGCTATCTCGCGGTTATCGAGAAGGCCCGTGCGCTCGGTGTCGATTCCGTCATTCTCGGCTGCACTGAAATTTCGCTGCTGATCGATCCCGACGCGCTGCCGCTGCCGGGTTATGATTCGACCGCCATTCACGCGAAAGCCGCCGTCGGCTTCGCGCTCGGAAACAAGGCCTTCAATAGAGCCGCATGAATGTGTCGCCTCTTTGCCTATTCCGGTAAACCGGTCTGGCTCGACAGTCTGCTGATCGAGCCGGAAGCATCGCTGGTCAGCCAGTCCATGGCCGCAAGGGAAGCCAAAACCGTCGTTAATGGCGATGGTTGCGGGCTTGGGTGGTATGGTGACCGCGGCACGCCCGGCGTCTTTCGCGACACCAGACCCGCCTGGTCCGACGCCAATCTGGCCGCCCTTTGCCATCAGCTTCGCTCGGGCATGTTCATGGCCCATGTCCGCTCCGCGACGTCAGGCGAAGTATCCCGCGCCAATTGCCACCCTTTCGCGCATGGACAATATCTGTTCATGCATAACGGCCAGATCGGCGGTTACGAGCAGATAAGGCGCGACATCGACTCCCTCATTCCCGACGATATCTATGCATCCCGGCGCGGCACCGGCGACAGCGAAGCGATCTTCCTGATCGCCGCCGGCCATGGCCTTGACACCGACCCCATCCGCGCCATTTCAACCGCCCTGCGCCTCTGTCAGGAAAAGATGACCGCTGCGGGCGTTTCCTCCGCGCTTAGATTCAGCGCCGTGTTGATGGATGGCGATTGTCTGCATGCTTTCCGTTGGTCCAGCGACGACAAGCCGCCAACGCTTTACTGGCGCGGGCTCGATGAGGGAATTGCATTGAGTTCGGAACCTTTTTCCTTCGATTGCACCCCCTGGTGTGCCGTTCCGCCGAATACGCGAGTGACGATCCGCGCCGGCGAGATGACGACAGAACCTTTTTTCCTGTCGTAAACATCTTCCTTGTTGACAGTCGAAACCGATTTTTCTGCCCCGCGCCACCATGAGGCGGCTGGCGGCGGGGCTGTCTCATTTATTTTCATTGAATTTCCCAGGCCGCGAAGGCTAGTGTGTGATCTGATAGACCGAAACAGATTTCAGGACCGGTGAACCACTTCAGAAAGTATTGCAGCCTCTCTCCCTTTTTTGAACGATGCCCGGCATCGCAACGACCACGCAAACCCGTTCAAGAACGGCGCACAAAGAGCGCGCAATGCCTTTGGCGATCCTCGGGACGCTGAAGGAAAACTCTTATTTTTCATTATATTAAGCCCTCCAACTTTCCGCAAAAATTGCTGTTGCCACGCCTCCATATCGATGCATAAACTGGCGTCAGCAAAGGCAAGCCGGATCGACCTCTCAGACCCTCTCCTCCCACCAAGGTGCTGACCGACCAATGATCAATAATCTCAACGCCGCCGATCTTCCCCGCCCCGCCCCGCGCAGTTCCAACCCGGAAATCATGGCAGCGGAAATCATCGAGCGACTGACTTACCGTATCGGCAAGGACGTCAAGGTAGCCAAGCCGCATGACTGGCTGACCGCAACCATTCTTGTTGTCCGTGACCGCATCATCGACAAATGGATGGCATCCACCCGCAAGGCCTATGCCGATAATTCCAAGCGCGTTTATTATTTGTCGCTGGAATTCCTGATCGGCCGCCTGATGCGCGACGCCATCTCCAATATCGGCCTGATGCACGAAATCCGCGATGCACTGTCTTCGCTCGGTGTCGATCTCGACGTCATCGCCGGGCTGGAGCCGGATGCCGCACTCGGCAATGGTGGTCTCGGCCGTCTGGCCGCCTGCTTCATGGAATCCATGGCCACCGTCGATATTCCCGCCTATGGCTATGGCATTCGTTACGTGCACGGCCTCTTCCGCCAGCAGATGGCGGATGGCTGGCAGGTGGAACTGCCGGAAACATGGCTGGCGCACGGTAATCCGTGGGAATTCGAACGTCGTGAAAGCTCCTATGAAATTGGCTTCGGCGGATCGGTGGAAACCATCGGCGGCTATGAAGAGCCGCAGCGTTTCGTCTGGAAGCCGGCCGAGCGTGTGATTGCCATGGCCTATGACACGCCGGTCGTCGGCTGGCGCGGCACCCGCGTCAACACGCTGCGCCTGTGGTCGGCACAGCCGATCGACCCCATTCTTCTCGCCGCCTTCAATGCCGGCGATCACATCGGCGCCCTGCGGGAAAGCAACAAGGCAGAAAGCCTGACGCGCGTTCTCTACCCTGCGGACGCAACGCCCGCCGGCCAGGAACTGCGCCTGCGGCAGGAGTTCTTCTTCTCTTCCGCCTCGCTGCAGGACATTCTGCGCCGCCACCTTCAGCAATATCCTGATTTCACCTCGCTGCCGGACAAGGTTTCGATCCAGCTCAACGACACCCATCCGGCCATTTCCATCTGCGAAATGATGCGCCTGCTATGCGATGTGCATGGACTTGAGTTCGACGAAGCCTGGACCATTACCCGGGGAACTTTCTCCTACACCAACCACACGCTTCTGCCGGAAGCGCTGGAAAGCTGGCCGGTGCCGCTGCTCGAGCGGTTGCTGCCGAGGCACATGCAGATCGTCTACGCGATCAATGCCAATACGCTGGTCTATGCCCGCAAGGAAAAGAAGATGGCGGATCAGCAGATCCGCTCCATCTCGCTGATCGATGAAGGCGGCGAGCGCCGTGTGCGCATGGGCAACCTCGCCTTCATCGGCTCGCATTCTATCAACGGCGTCTCAGCACTTCATACCGAGCTTATGAAGGAAACGGTCTTCGCCGACCTGCATTACCTTTATCCCGATCGCATCAACAACAAGACCAACGGCATCACGCCCCGCCGCTGGCTGATGCAGTGCAACCCCGGCCTGACGGGGCTGGTGCGCGAGGCGATCGGCGACGACTTCCTCGACGATGCGGAAAAGCTCACTGCCCTTGACCGCTTCGCCGACGATGCCGGTTTCCGCGAGAAATTCGCCGAAGTGAAGCGTCTGAACAAGGTGCGCCTTGCCAACACGGTGGCGCAGCGCATGGGCATCCGCGTCGATCCCTCGGCCATGTTCGACATTCAGATCAAGCGCATCCACGAATATAAGCGCCAGCTTCTGAACCTTATCGAGACGGTAGCGCTTTACGACCAGATCCGTTCTCACCCGGAACTGGAATGGGTACCGCGCGTTAAGTTCTTCGCAGGCAAGGCAGCACCGAGTTATCACAACGCGAAGCTGATCATAAAGCTTGCCAATGATATTGCCCGGGTCATCAACAACGATCCGGCCGTGCGTGGGCTTCTGAAAGTGGTGTTTATTCCGAACTATAATGTCTCGCTTGCGGAAATCATGGTTCCCGCCGCCGATCTCTCGGAACAGATTTCGACCGCAGGTATGGAAGCCTCCGGCACCGGCAACATGAAGTTTGCTCTCAACGGCGCGCTCACCATTGGCACGCTCGATGGTGCAAATGTCGAAATGCTCGAACATGTCGGCGCTGACAACATCGTCATCTTCGGCATGACGGCGGAAGAAGTCGCAAAGGCCCGTGCCGAAGGTCACAATCCCCGTGCGATCATCGAACAGTCCACGGAATTGTCTCAGGCGCTGTCGTCCATTGCGTCCGGCGTGTTCTCACCCGATGACCGTTCGCGTTTTTCCGCCCTCATCGACGGTATATACAATAGCGACTGGTTCATGGTCGCCGCCGATTTCGACGCCTATGCCGACGCGCAGCGCAAGGTGGATGCGATCTGGAGCGATCAGGATAGCTGGAACACCAAAACAGTTCACAACACGGCGCGCATGGGCTGGTTCTCGTCCGACAGGACGATCCGGCAATATGCCACCGAGATCTGGAGAGCCTGATGAAAAAACCGCTCAATTCGGCCGAAGAGAAAAAGACTGGCGACATCACGAAGGCTGAAATCGAGGCGATAAAGAGCGGTTTGCATTCCAATCCCTTTGCCCTTCTCGGCGTTCATGAAACGCCGGAAGGGTTTTCCGCCCGCTGTTTCATTCCGGGCGCCGAGGAAGTTTCAGTCCTGACATTGGACGGGAACTTCATTGGCGAGCTAAAGCAGCTCGATCCGGAAGGTTTTTTCGAAGGTCCGGTTGAGCTCACATCGCGCCAGCCGGTGCGTTATCGGGCTGGCCGCGATGATGCCGAATGGGCGGTGACGGACCCTTACAGCTTCGGCCCGGTTCTCGGGCCGATGGACGATTATTTCGTCCGCGAAGGATCGCATCTGCGGCTATTCGACAAGATGGGCGCACATCCTCTAAAGCTCGAAGGCGTCGAAGGTTTTCATTTTGCCGTCTGGGCTCCCAATGCCAGGCGCGTTTCCGTCGTCGGTGATTTCAACAATTGGGATGGTCGCCGGCATGTGATGCGCTTCCGCAAGGATACCGGCATCTGGGAAATCTTCGCACCTGACGTCTATGTCGGTTGCGCCTATAAATTCGAAATCCTCGGTGCCAATGGCGAGCTTCTGCCGCTAAAGGCCGACCCCTATGCGCGGCGCGGCGAGTTGCGGCCGAAAAACGCTTCCGTCACCGCGCCGGAACTGACGCAAAAATGGGAAGATCAGGCTCACCGCGAACATTGGGCGCAGGTGGACCAGCGTCGCCAGCCGATCAGCATTTACGAGGTTCACGCCGGTTCTTGGCAGCGTCGCGAGGACGGCACCTTCCTCAGCTGGGACGAAATGGCCGCGCAGCTCATCCCCTATTGCACGGATATGGGCTTCACCCATATCGAGTTCCTGCCGATCACCGAACATCCTTACGATCCCTCCTGGGGTTACCAGACGACCGGCCTTTACGCCCCGACTGCCCGTTTCGGCGATCCAGAAGGCTTTGCGCGTTTCGTCAACGGCGCGCACAAGGTCGGTATCGGCGTGCTCCTCGACTGGGTGCCGGCCCATTTCCCGACTGACGAGCACGGCCTGCGCTGGTTTGACGGTACGGCGCTTTACGAACATGCCGATCCGCGTCAGGGTTTTCATCCCGACTGGAACACGGCCATCTATAATTTCGGTCGCGTCGAGGTGATGTCCTACCTCATCAACAACGCGCTTTATTGGGCCGAGAAATTCCATCTCGACGGCCTGCGTGTCGATGCGGTCGCCTCGATGCTCTACCTCGATTATTCCCGCAAGGAAGGCGAGTGGATCCCCAACGAATATGGCGGGCGCGAAAATCTGGAAACCGTGCGCTTCCTGCAAAAGATGAATTCGCTTGTCTACGGCACCCATCCGGGCGTCATGACGATCGCGGAAGAATCAACCTCATGGCCGAAGGTGTCCCAGCCCGTCCACGAAGGTGGTCTCGGTTTCGGCTTCAAATGGAACATGGGCTTCATGCACGACACGCTGAGTTATTTCTCGCGGGAGCCGGTGCATCGCAAGTTCCACCATCAGGAACTGACCTTCGGGCTGCTTTATGCCTTCACCGAAAATTTCGTGTTGCCGCTTTCCCATGACGAGGTGGTGCACGGCAAGGGATCGCTGATCGCCAAAATGTCCGGCGACGACTGGCAGAAATTCGCCAATCTGCGGTCCTATTACGGTTTCATGTGGGGTTATCCCGGCAAGAAGCTGCTGTTCATGGGCCAGGAATTCGCCCAGTGGAGCGAATGGAGCGAAAAGGGCGCGCTCGACTGGAACCTTCGCCAATATCCGATGCATGAGGGCATGCGCCGCCTCGTGCGCGATCTCAACCTCACCTATCGTTCGAAAGCCGCGCTGCACGCCCGCGACTGCGAGCCGGAAGGTTTCCGCTGGCTGGTGGTCGACGATCACGAGAATTCCGTCTTCGCATGGCTGCGGTCGGCACCGGGCGAAAAACCGGTGGCGGTTATCTGTAATCTCACCCCGGTCTACCGGGAAAACTATTATGTGCCGCTGCCTCTGGCAGGGCGATGGCGGGAGATTCTCAACACCGATGCCGAAATCTACGGCGGCAGCGGCAAGGGAAATGGCGGACGTGTTCAGGCGGTCGATGCCGGTGGAGAAATTGGGGCGATGCTCGTCCTGCCGCCTTTGGCGACGATCATGCTCGAGCCGGAAAACTGACAGACAGAGAGGGAGGACACCATGTCGGAAAAAAGAGTTCAGCCACTGGCGCGTGATGCAATGGCCTATGTCCTCGCAGGCGGAAGAGGAAGTCGCCTGAAGGAACTGACGGACCGCCGCGCAAAACCCGCCGTTTATTTCGGCGGCAAGGCGCGCATCATCGATTTTGCGCTCTCCAACGCGCTCAATTCCGGCATTCGCCGCATCGGCGTCGCCACGCAATACAAGGCGCACTCGCTTATCCGCCACCTGCAGCGCGGCTGGGACTTCTTCCGCCCCGAACGTAACGAGAGCTTCGACATTCTGCCGGCCTCGCAGCGCGTCTCCGAAACGCAGTGGTATGAAGGCACCGCCGACGCCGTTTACCAGAACATCGACATCATCGAACCCTATGCCCCGGAATATATGGTCATTCTGGCCGGCGATCACATCTACAAGATGGATTACGAATACATGCTGCAACAGCATGTGGATTCCGGTGCCGACGTAACGATCGGATGCCTGGAAGTGCCGCGCATGGAAGCAACCGGTTTCGGCGTGATGCATGTGAACGAAAAAGACGAGATCATCGACTTCATCGAAAAGCCGGCCGATCCGCCCGGCATTCCCGGAAATGAGGGTTTCGCGCTCGCTTCGATGGGCATCTACGTCTTCCACACGAAATTCCTGATGGAAGCGCTGCGTCGCGACGCCGCCGACCCGACCTCCAGCCGCGACTTCGGCAAGGACATCATTCCCTATATCGTCGAACACGGCAAAGCCGTCGCGCACCGCTTTGCCGATTCCTGCGTTCGCTCCGATTTCGAGCACGAGCCCTACTGGCGCGATGTCGGCACGATCGATGCCTACTGGCAGGCCAATATCGATCTGACGGACGTGGTGCCCGACCTCGACATCTACGACAAATCCTGGCCGATCTGGACCTATGCCGAAATCACCCCGCCGGCGAAATTCGTGCATGACGATGAGGATCGCCGTGGTTCGGCCGTGTCGTCGGTCGTTTCCGGTGACTGCATCATTTCCGGCGCCGCCCTCAACCGCAGCCTGCTGTTCACCGGCGTGCGGGCCAATTCATACTCCCGCCTTGAGAATGCCGTAGTACTGCCGAGTGTGAAGATCGGGCGTCATGCCCAGCTCAGCAACGTCGTCATCGACCACGGCGTGGTCATTCCCGAAGGGCTGATTGTAGGAGAAGACCCAGAACTGGATGCCAAACGTTTCCGCCGCACGGAAAGCGGCATCTGCCTTATCACCCAATCGATGATCGACAAGCTGGACCTGTAGAGCCCATGAATGTCCTTTCGGTTTCATCCGAAATCTATCCCCTGATCAAGACCGGAGGGCTCGCCGACGTTGCCGGCGCGCTCCCCATCGCGCTCGAAGCCCATGGCGTCAGAACGCGCACATTGATACCCGGATATCCGGCGGTGAAAGCCGCCGTGACGGACCCTGTCAAATGTTTCGAATTTTCCGATCTGCTCGGTGAAAAAGCCGACGTGCTCGAGGTGCGGCATGAGGGGTTGGATCTCCTCATTCTCGATGCACCCGCTTATTACGAGCGGTCCGGCGGACCTTATCTCAACCAGACCGGCAAGGATTATCCTGATAATTGGAAACGTTTTGCGGCATTGTCGCTGGCGGCGGCGCGCATTGGCGCCGGTGTGCTCCCCGGCTGGCGGCCGGATATGGTGCATGCGCATGACTGGCAGGCCGCAATGACACCTGTGTATATGCGTTATGCCGAAACGCCGGAGATTCCGAGCCTTCTCACCGTCCATAACATCGCGTTTCAGGGTCAGTTCGGCGCCAATATCTTCAGCAAGCTCGAATTGCCTGCCCATGCTTTCGGCATGGAAGGCATCGAATATTATAACGATGTGAGCTTCCTCAAGGGCGGTCTGCAGACGGCAACGGCGCTCAGCACCGTCAGCCCTTCCTATGCGGAGGAAATCCTCACCCCGCAATTCGGCATGGGGCTGGAAGGGGTGATCGGCAGCCGCGCCCATGTGCTGCACGGCATCGTCAACGGCATCGACGCCGATGTCTGGAACCCGGCCACCGACCATCTGATCCACGACAATTATTCCGCCGCCAATCTGAAGAACCGCGCCGTGAACAAGAAGACGGTCGCCGAACATTTCCGTATCGATGAAGATGACAGCCCGCTTTTCTGCATCATCTCCCGCCTCACCTGGCAGAAGGGCATCGATCTCATGGCGGAAGCCGTGGACGAAATCGTTTCCCTCGGCGGCAGGCTTGTGGTGCTGGGGGCGGGCGAAGTGGCACTGGAAGGCGCGCTTCTTGCGGCGGCATCCCGTCACCATGGCCGCGTCGGTGTTGCCGTCGGTTATAACGAGCCGCTATCGCATCTCATGCAGGCAGGCTGCGATGCAATCATCATTCCCTCACGCTTCGAGCCCTGCGGGCTGACACAGCTTTACGCGCTGCGTTATGGCTGCATTCCGGTTGTCGCCCGCACCGGCGGCCTTGCCGACACCGTAATCGACGCCAACCATGCCGCGCTCGCCAGCAAGGCGGCGACCGGCGTGCAATTCTCCCCCGTTACGCTCGACGGTCTCAAACAGGCGATCCGCCGGACCGTGCGTTATTACCACGAACCGAAACTGTGGACACAAATGCAGAAACTCGGCATGAAATCCGATGTTTCCTGGGAAAAAAGCGCCGGTCTCTACGCCGCGCTTTACAGCCAGCTTATTTCGAAAGGCCATTGAAACAATGATCAAGACTGTTCAGACGACGCCCTATCAGGACCAGAAGCCCGGCACATCCGGGCTGCGCAAGAAGGTGCCCGTCTTTGCCCAGGAAAATTACGCCGAGAACTTCATCCAGTCGATCTTCGACGCGCTTGAAGGTTTTCAGGGCCAGACGCTGGTGATCGGCGGCGATGGCCGTTATTACAACCGCGAAGTCATCCAGAAGGCGATCAAGATGGCCGCCGCTGCCGGTTTCGGCAAGGTGCTAGTCGGTCAGGGCGGTATTCTCTCCACGCCCGCCGCCTCCAACATCATCCGCAAATACAAGGCTTTCGGCGGCATCGTGCTCTCCGCCAGCCACAATCCGGGCGGCCCGACCGAAGATTTCGGCATCAAATACAATATCGGCAATGGCGGTCCCGCCCCGGAAAAGATCACCGACGCGATCTATGCCCGCTCCAAGGTCATCGACAGCTACAAGATTTCCGATGCCGCCGATATCGATCTCGACAAGGTGGGCAGCTTCAAGGTGGATGAGCTGACGGTCGATGTGATCGACCCGGTTGCTGACTACGCCACACTGATGGAAGAACTGTTCGATTTCGCGGCCATTCGCGCTCTCATCGCCGGCGGCTTCAAGGTCGTCGTCGATTCCATGAGCGCCGTCACCGGCCCCTATGCTGTGGAAATCATCGAAAAGCGCTTGGGCGCACCGAAAGGCTCGGTCAGGAACGCCACGCCGCTTCCGGATTTCGGCGGCCACCATCCCGACCCCAACCTCGTGCACGCCAAGGAGCTTTATGACGATGTCATGAGCCCGGAAGGCCCCGACTTCGGCGCGGCCTCCGATGGCGACGGCGACCGCAATATGGTCGTCGGCAAAGGCATGTTCGTCACCCCGTCCGACAGTCTCGCGATCATCGCTGCCAATGCCAGACTGGCGCCCGGTTATGCCGCCGGCATTTCCGGCATTGCCCGCTCCATGCCGACAAGTGCCGCAGCCGACCGTGTCGCCGAAAAGCTCGGGCTTGGCATGTATGAGACGCCGACCGGCTGGAAATTCTTCGGCAACCTCATGGACGCCGGCAAAGTCACGATCTGTGGCGAAGAAAGTTTTGGCACCGGCTCCAACCATGTGCGTGAAAAGGATGGCCTCTGGGCAGTGCTGTTCTGGCTGAACATCGTCGCCGCCCGCAAGGAAAGCGTAAAAGACATCGTCACCAGGCACTGGGCCGAATATGGCCGCAACTATTATTCCCGCCACGACTACGAAGAAGTGGATTCGGACGCCGCCAACACGCTGGTCGCCATCCTGCGCGAAAAACTCGCCACACTTCCCGGCACCAGCTACGGCAATCTGAAAGTCGCGGCTGCGGATGATTTCGCCTATCTCGACCCGGTCGATCAATCCGTCAGCAAAAACCAAGGCATCCGCATCCTGTTCGAAGGCGGTTCGCGCATCGTGCTACGCCTTTCCGGCACCGGCACGGCAGGCGCGACGCTCAGGCTTTACGTGGAGCGCTACGAGGCGGATACGGCCCGTCACGGCATCGAAACACAGGAGGCGCTCGCCGACCTGATTTCCGTTGCCGATACGATCGCCGGTATCAAGGCCCATACCGGCCGCAACGAACCGAGCGTCATTACCTGAGGACTTGCCGCCCGCTCGCCAGCTCGGGCACGAGACGCGACTGGAATGAGGGACGCTCCAATCGCCCCTCATTCGGCCTTGCCTCTACCTTCTCCGTTCCGGAGGAGAAACACCATCCCCTCCGGAGAGACAGACCATGCAGAACCCACCCGTTTTCCCCAAAGGCGCAACCCAGACGGAAAACGGAGCGGAATTCGCTGTTTATTCCCGGCACGCTTCGCAGATCGATCTTTGCCTTTTTGATGCAGCCGGTGAAAAAGAGACCGCCCGTCTGCCAATGAAACGCGGAGAAGATGATATTCACCGTTTAACGGTGGCAGATGCCGGTCCCGGCACGCGATATGGCTACCGCGCCCACGGAATTTACGCCCCGGAACATGGCCTGTGGTTCGACCCATCAAAACTGCTGCTTGACCCCTATGCCACCGAGATCGACCGCCCCTTCCGGCATGATCCGGCCCTGTACGCTTTTGGCGAAGAAACGGGCGGTATCATGCCCAAGGCGATCCTTTCGCAATACGAACCGCTCAAACGCCAACCGCCGCTTTTTGCCGAAGGCGGACTGATTTACGAACTCGCGGTCAAATCCTTCAGCAAATTGCATCCCGAGGTACCGGAAAACATCAGGGGCACCGTCGCGGCGCTGGCTCATCCCGCCATCATCGCGCATCTGAAAAAAATCGGCGTGGATGCCGTGGAGCTGATGCCGATCACTGCCTGGATCGACGAGCGCCACCTGCCGCCGCTTGGCCTTTCCAATGCGTGGGGCTACAACCCGGTCGGCTTCATGGCGCTCGATCCGCGCCTTTGCCCCGGCGGTGTGCGGGAATTACGCGACACGGTGGCCGCGCTGCACGCGGAAGGCATTGGTGTCATTCTCGATCTGGTTTTCAACCATACGGGTGAAAGCGACATTGAAGGGTCGATTTTGTCGTTGCGTGGTCTCGACAATCTTACCGCCTTCCGTCACCCGCCGGGAGAACCCGGTGTGCTGGTCAATGATACCGGAACCGGCAATACGGTCGCCTGCGACCACCCCTATGTGCGCCAGCTCATCATCGATGCGCTCAGGCATTTCGTCCTGAATGCCGGTATTGACGGCTTCCGTTTCGATCTCGCACCCGTGCTTGGCCGAACGGCCAATGGCTTCGATATGGCCAGCGAAACGCTTGCGGCCATGCATTCGGACGCAGTGCTTCACGATCGTGTGCTGATCGCTGAACCCTGGGATATCGGCCCCGGCGGTTACCAGCTCGGCAATTTCCCCGAAAGCTTTCTGGAATGGAACGACCGCGCCCGTGACGACATGCGCCGGTTCTGGCGCGGGGATGCGGGAACCACCGGGGCGCTCGCCAATGCGCTGTCGGGGTCGTCTCCGATCTTTTCCCGCCATGGTCGCTCAAACAGCCGCAGCGTCAATTTCCTTGCCGCCCATGATGGTTTCACGCTGTTCGATCTCGTCAGCCACAACCACAAGCACAATGAAAAAAACGGCGAGAACAATCGCGACGGCCATAACGACAATCATTCCTGGAACAACGGCGTCGAAGGCCGAAGCGATGATCCCGCCATTGTCGCCGCGCGCCTTGCGGATGTGAAAGCACTACTTTCCACGCTTTTCGTCAGCCGCGGCGCATTGATGCTGACTGCCGGCGATGAGGGCGGCCGCAGCCAGCAGGGCAACAACAATGCCTACTGTCAGGACAATGAGATCAACTGGGTCGACTGGTCATCGCTTTCCCCGGAACTGATCGACCACACCGCCTTTCTTTCCGCACTGCGCAAACGCTTCGGCGTCTTTTCGCAAACCGCATTTTTCTCTGGCAAGGACGATGTGGCGTGGCTTGCTCCCGGCGGCAAACCCATGACGGTTTCAGACTGGGAAAGGCCGGACGCGACAGCCTTCGCCATGGTGCTTTCCACCTCCGATCGTCAGAGTGGAAACGAGGTCGAACTCGCCGTACTCATCAACCGCAGCCGGGAGATTGTGCCCTTTACCTTGCCCGGCAATGGCTGGAAAGCTATCGGCACGGATTTCGGTAATCCCGCTTTCCTGCCTGCCCGTTCGGTGGTGTTTTATCTGCGCGGTTGATCGCCTGGCCCTCGCACCCTTATATGGCGTGCGACGCAACCGGAAAGAGACAAGATGGCAAAGGACATAGGGCTGGCAGAGATTAAAAGTCTCGTCGGCACGGAAATGGGCGTTTCCGAGTGGATCGTCGTCGATCAGACGATGATCGACGCTTTTGCAAAGGCAACTTTGGACGAGCAGTTCATCCACACGGACCCGGAGCGCGCCAAAGCGGAAAGCCCTTTTGGTGGCACCATCGCGCATGGGTTCCTGACGCTATCTCTGCTTTCGGCGCTCTACTACGACGCCGTGCCCCCTATTCGCGAACAGATCATGGGCCTCAATTACGGCTTCGACGCCGTCCGTTTCGTCGCGCCGGTTAAATGTGGGGCGCGGGTGCGCGGCCGGTTCATCCTGGCGGAAGCCCGCTTTCGCGGCGCCGCCATGCTGATGACGACCTATGATGTGACGGTGGAGATCGAAAACGAAAGAAAGCCGGCGCTCACCGCCCGCTGGACGACGATCACCCAGTTCAATCCGAAGGACAGGCCGGAAGATATCTGACCCACGGCCCAAGGGAGAGACCGCATGCATGATGAAGCCGTAAGAAATGCTTTTCTCGTTCAGGCAAGGGCTTGCGACAGCCTCGGCTCGCCCTTTACTGCACGGCTTTGCCGCGCGGTCTCGGCGCGGCTGGACCGCCAGACGGAAGTGGGTCAGAAAATCCTCTCCTGGCCGGGTGATGTCGGCCCCTCCGGCGATTCCGTGCCCCTGCGGCTGGCGGGCGCCCTGCATGCGCTTGCCATTGAGGACAAGATCGCGCCGCTTGTCGATATCGCACCCGAAAACGAGGATACGCTGTGGCAAGCCTGCGAAGATGCGTTGCGCTTTCACGCGGCCTTTATCCTCGAGAGGTTGAAATCACCGCCACAGACCAACGAAGTTCGCCGTTCCGCAGTGCTGCTGCCGGGGTTTCTGACGATTGCAACACTTGCCGGCAAGCCGCTGGCGCTTTCGGAAGTTGGCGCCAGCGCCGGGCTGAACCTGCAATTTGACCGTTACCAGTATCGACTGGGTGACCTTGCATGGGGTGAGAAGTCGGATGTCTTTCTTTCGCCGGAATGGCGCGGAAACGCTCCGCCGCCCGATCGTCGAATTGAGGTCATCGAGCGCGCCGGCTGCGATCTCAACCCGCTCGATCCGTCATCCACCGAAGATCGCCTGCGGTTGATGTCCTATGTCTGGGCCGATCAGACCGACAGGCTGGAGCGAACGGCAGCGGCTCTACAGATTGCGGTGGAGAACGGCTTGCACGTCGAAAAGGCCGATGCGATCGACTGGCTGAAACGTCGCCTTGCCACGCAGCATTCGGACGTCACCCATGTCATCTACCATTCCGTCGCCTGGCAATATTTGCCGGATGCCTTGAAGCAGGCCGGAGAAGCCTTGATTGCCGAGGCAGGCGCCCGCGCTACACCGGAGGCTCCGCTTGCCCGCCTGCAGATGGAAGCGGACCAGACGTCCGGCAGCGCCGCAATTACCCTGCAAATCTGGCCGGCCGGCGATAAGCAGGAAATCGGCCGCGCCGATTTTCATGGGCGTTGGGTGGAATGGCGCGGCTGGAAAAACCAGCGAATTTAAACCGCCACGTCCTCAGCCGCCTCCTGCAGCAGCCCGCCGACATACTCGGCGAAGGAGCGCCAGCATTCCACCCGGAACGTGTCGTCCGCGACGCGTAACAGCACCACTTCCGCCTTGCCGAAAACGGTACGTGAGCAGGCCCCGACCGGGAATTTTGCGGGCGAAAGATCTTGCGGGCAGCCGGCATTGAGCGCCGCTTCCGCGCCAGGGCCGGAGACGATGACAGCCGTGTTGCGGTGGGAAACATCGGTTGCCGAAAACAGGCCGGGGACGGAGGCCAGTACTGCCATCAGGTCGCTCTCACCCTGATCGATCACCAGCCATTCATCCGGGCCGAGCCAGAGAGCAGAGCGCAGACCTGACGTAACGGCGCTTTTGGGGCTGGTGGGCAAGGCAAGACCAAGCGCTTCCGAAAGGGCCGGCACGGCGCTTTCCCGTGCGCGCAGCGACAGCCGCGACGCGGAAGCGGCAGGTTTAAGCGAGACGAAGGGCGAGCCGCCACGGAAATCCTCAAGCACGGATTTGCGTTTTGCGTGAAGCATATCAGCCATTGAGACGGGCTCCTTCCTTGTCGAGGAAGACCATGTCGGTCACCTCGACGGCAATGGTTTTATCGGCGAGCGGGATATAGAGCGTTTCGCCCATGCGCGCCCTGCCATCCGCCACCAGCGCAAAAGCGATGGAGTGGCCGAGGTTTTCTGACCAATAGGCAGATGTAACATGGCCGAGCATGGTCATGGGCTTCGGCTGGTTCGGATCGACGACGATCTGTCCGCCCTCTTCAGGAACGATCAGCCTGTCCTTCGTCTTCAGACCCACCAGCTGTTTGCGGCCGGAGCGCGTGAGATCAGAGCGCTTGAGACCGCGAATGCCGACGAAATCCGTCTTCTTTTTGGAAACGGCCCAGGCAAGCCCGGCATCATCAGGCGTCACCGTGCCGTCCGTATCCTGCCCGACGATGATATAGCCCTTTTCCGCACGCAGGATATGCATGGTCTCGGTGCCATAAAGGCAACCGCCAACGGCTTCGGCCCTTTCGCGGATCGCTGTCCAGACGGCTGCGCCGTAATCGGCCGGAACGTTGATTTCGAAACCAAGTTCGCCGGTGAAGGAAACCCGGAAAAGCCGCGTCGGCACGCCGCAGAACTTGCCCTCGGCCACCGCCATATGCGGGAAGGCTTCCGGCGAAAGGTCGATACCCTCGACAAAGGGAGCGATTACTTCCCGCGCCTTCGGCCCCTGCACGGCAATGACAGCCCATTGTTCGGTGGCCGATGTCAGCCAGACGTTGAGATCGGGGAATTCGGTCTGGAGATAATCCTCCATGTGCTGGAGAACACGCGGCGCGCCGCCCGTGGTCGTCGTCACATGGAAACGATCTTCGGCAAGACGCCCGACAACGCCGTCATCGTAAACGAAGCCATCCTCGCGGGTCATGATGCCATAACGGCAGCGGCCGGGTTTCAGCGTATCCCAGGCATTGGTGTAGATGAGGTTGAGGAACTTCGCCGCATCCGGGCCGACAACCTCGATCTTGCCGAGGGTGGAAGCATCGAAGATGCCGACGCTTTCCCGCACCGTCTTGCACTCGCGGTTGATTGCTTCATGCATGTCCTCACCCGCACGCGGGAAGAACCAGGCGCGTTTCCAGTTTCCGACATCCTCGAACACCGCACCTGCCGCCGCCTCTTCCTCGTGCATCGGCGTCTTGCGGGTGGGATCAAACAGCGCGCCGCGCGAATGGTTGATGAGCGTGCCGAAGGTGACCGGTGTATAGGGCTGACGGAAGGTGGTGAGACCGACCTTGGGCAAATCCCGACCCAGCGCTTCGGATGCGATGGCGAGCCCGTGCATATTGGACATCTTGCCCTGATCCGACGCCATGCCATTGGTGGTGAAGCGTTTGATGTGCTCGACGGAATGCATGCCCTCGCGCACGGCAAGGCGGATATCCTTGGCGCAGACATCATGCTGGAAATCGATGAAGGCCTTGACCCCGGTTCCTTCACCCGCGCCCTCGGCAGCGCCGATCATGCCGCCGGTCCAGCCACGGGCATTTTCGCCGGAAAACTCCACAGCGGAACCGCTGGCAGTGGCCGCCTCGGCAATCAGCGCGGAGAGATCATCCGTGCCGTTGCAGGCGCCGACAGAAACACAGTCCTGCACATGGATATCAGGCAGGAAGCGCTGGTTAGCCGCGTCAAACTTCAGCTTGCCGCGCGATTGCGAGAAGAGATGCACAGACGGGGTCCAGCCGGCGGAAACGACGAGCGCATCAATGGCGATCTTGCGTTTATTGGAGCCGCCATTGCGGCCAACGGTCATGGACGACACACGCAGACGGCCGGCCGTATTATAAACGCTGTGGCCCGCCAGCACTTCGATGCCGAGTGCCCGTGCCTCGTCCAGCAGCAGCCGATCCGGGTTTTCGCGGCAATCGACGATGGCGGCGATCTTCACGCCGGCCTTCTTCAGGTCGAAGGCCGTTTCATAGGCCGAATCATGGGCGGTGTAGACACCGACATTGTGGCCGACAGCCACCCCGTAGTGATTGAGATATGTGCGCGCGGCCGACGCCAGCATGATGCCGGGACGGTCGTTATTGGCGAAGACCATGTGGCGCTCGATCGCACCCGCCGCCAGAACGACCTTTTTGGCACGCACCTGCCACAGCCGCTCGCGCGGCTGGTGTCTGGCGGGCGTGGCGAGATGATCGGTAACGCGTTCGGCCAGCGCCACGAAATTGTGGTTGTAATAACCGAAGGCTGTCGTGCGGGTCAGAACACGGACGTTAGGCAGGGATTTCAGTTCAGCGAGAACCTTCTGCGCCCACTCATAGCCGGGCAGACCATCAATAACCGCACCCGTGTCGAAGCGCAGCGCGCCGCCGATTTCGGCGTTCTCATCCACCAGAATGACACTGACGCCGGTTTTCGCCGCAGCCAGCGCAGCCGTCAGACCGGCAACGCCACCACCAGCCACCAGCAGGTCGCAATGCGCGTAACGGCCGGAATAATGATCCGCATCCGGTTCGCCCGGCGCTTTGCCAAGACCGGCAGCACGGCGGATGATCGGTTCATAAATCCTGTGCCACGCAGCCTTCGGCCACATGAAAGTCTTGTAGTAGAAGCCAGCCGCAAACATCGGCGAAAGAAAGTCGTTGATCGCGCTGATATCGAAGGACAGCGACGGAAAGCGGTTCTGCGAGGCAATGATCGCGCCGTCGAACACATCCTGCACCGTTGCGCGCACATTCGGCTGTTTGCGCATGCTGTCGCGCGAGACGTCGATCAGCGCATTCGGCTCTTCCGGTCCGGCAGACAGAAAACCGCGCGGCCGATGATATTTGAACGAACGGCCGATCAGATGCACGCCGTTTGCCAGAAGCGCGGAGGCAACCGTGTCGCCCTCCAGCGCGGAATAAATCTTGCCATCAAAGGTAAAGCGCGCGGTTCTGGCGGGCGTCAGGCGACCTGCACCCTTGATACGATAATCGCCGCTCATCGAGCCGCTCCCTTTTCTGCGGAAAGAACCGTCTCGGCATCCGGTTTTGGCTCACCAGCCTTGTAGGTCATCAGAAATTTGTCGCTGACAGAATCGCGGGCGGCGTTGAAGAACCGGCCGCAACCGTGAATATGGCGCCAGCGCTCGAAAACAAGGCCCTTGTCATTGTCGCGGATGAAGAAATATTCGGCGAAAGCCTCGTCGGAAATATCGGCGATGTTTTCCGGCCGTGCGATATGGGCTTCGCCTGCCCAGCGAAATTCCAGTTCGGAACGGTCTTCGCCGCAATAGGGGCAATGGATCAGAAGCATCGTCGTTCCACCTACAGAGAATTTTCCGGAAGGACGCTTCCGGCTGGTTGGTCACATAGCCGCTTTCCCATGGCTACGAAGGGGGAAAGCCGCGTCAGAAGCTGCGCGAAATTATCGAAGGGGCGTAGCGCCGAGGCCCGGCCCATATTGACGATGGCTACCGCCATCATGTCGGTGTCGATCGCGAAGGGATAGTCCTGCCCGCCATCCTCCTTCTCGCCGACGAAATAGACCATCTTGTCCGCGAGACTTGGAGCACACAGCAGCAGGCCTTTTTCCGCCACGAAAGGCCAGTCTTTCTCACCCTGCATCTTCGCAATTTTCTGACTGCGAAAATCCTCGGCCTCGGGAATGATGCTGCCGACAGGCACGACCGCGGCCGCGCCGGATATATTAATCGCGAGCACAGCCGCCGCCAGCATCAATGCGCCACCGCGGCCGCGGCGGCCTCATCGATGAGCCGGCCGGTGCGGAACCGGTCGAGTGTCAGCCCGGCGGCAAGGCGATGCGGTTCGCCACGAGCGATGAGATGGGCAAAAAGATTGGCGGAACCCGGTGTCGCCTTGAAACCACCCGTGCCCCAACCGCAATTGACGAAGAGGTTCGGCACCGGCGTCACGCTCTGGATGGCGGAACGGTCAGGTGTGTTGTCGGTGATGCCACCCCATTGCCGCATCATCTTGACGCGACGGAAGATCGGGAAAAGCTCGCAGATGGCATCGAGCGTATGGGTGATGATCTGCAGGCCGCCGGTTTGGGAATAGGAATTATACTGGTCGGTGCCCGCGCCGATAACCAGTTCCCCCTTGTCGGACTGCGAAATATAGGCATGCACCGTGTTGGACATCACGACGCAAGGGAAGATCGGCTTCAGCGGCTCTGACACCAGCGCCTGCAGCGGGTTGGAATGTAGGGGCACCCGCACATCCGCCATCTTCATGAGAACCGAGGAGTGGCCGGCGGCGGAAACGCCGATCTTCTTGGCGCCAATGAAACCGCGATTGGTTTCGACGCCCGTCACTGCCCCGTCCGGTCCGCGCCTGATGGCCGTGACCTCGCAATTCTGGATGATGTGCACACCGCGATCCGAGGCGGCGCGGGCATAACCCCAGGCCACCGCATCATGACGCGCCGTGCCGCCACGGCGCTGGAGTGCTGCGCCATTGATCGGATAACGCGCATTGCCGGAAATATCGAGCGGCGTACAATAGGCTTTGGCCTGTTCGGGCGTCAGCCATTCATTGTCGATGCCATAGAGACGGTTGGCATTGATGTGCCGGCTGAAAGACTGCCGGTCGTGAATATTGTGCGACAGCATCATCACGCCGCGCGCCGAATACATCACGTTGTAATTGAGATCCTGGCTCAGGCCTTCCCACAATTTCAGGGAATGCTCGTAAATATCCATGCTCTCTTCATAGAGATAGTTGGAGCGGATGATGGTGGTGTTGCGGCCGGTATTGCCGCCGCCAAGCCAGCCCTTTTCCAGCACCGCGATATTGGTGATGCCGTGTTCCTTGGCAAGATAATAGGCCGCACCAAGACCGTGACCGCCGCCGCCGATGATGATGACGTCATAATCCTTGCGCGGCTCGGGTGATGCCCATTGCGCATCCCACCCTTTATGACCCCTGAGCGCCTCGCGCGCCACGGCAAAAACGGAATATTTGCGCATTCGCAATCTGCTCCTCAAGAACCGGCCAGAAACCGGAAGCATAGTTCCGGCCCGTATCATACACATGGCAAATCGAGATGGGAGGCAATATCCATTTTGCGACGCCGCAATGGTTTTGTTTCGACATGACCGCGGGAATGGCGGAGGGGTCGCATTTTAGCTGTTGTTTGCGGCTTATCGGCTGGACTTGGCGTAAATGATCTGATAATGCACGACACCAATCGCACGGCTAAAAAGCCAAGCGAACGATTTTTTGTTTGCCTGCGAATGCCTTTATTCGCACAGCAAGATAACCAAGCTAAAGGAACGGGTTTAACGTGCAGGTACTAGTCCGCGACAATAACGTTGATCAGGCGCTTCGCGCCCTCAAGAAAAAGATGCAGCGCGAAGGCATTTTCCGTGAAATGAAAATGCGCGATTATTACGAAAAACCCTCTCAGAAGCGCGCCCGCGAAAAGGCTGAAGCCGTTCGCCGCGTTCGCAAGCTGGCACGCAAGCGCGCACAGCGCGAAGGTCTGATCGCGGCCCCGCGCGCGAGCCGTTAATAGGCCGTCTTTTGGACGTTTTTGAATGCTTGTTGGGCGGGGGCGATCAATTCGCCGCCGCTCTTTGTGTTTGTGGTCGGAGACAAATCGTGGGACAACGATTATGAGACCGGCCTGCGAGGGAACCCACACCGAATGATCGCTGTCGATGCCTGTGTTGTGAAAAACTCCGACGCCTCCACGCGCCGGGTGCCATTGAAAAACAACAGAGGGTTTCGTGCTTCTCTGGTCGTCTGCACCGTGCTCGCCGGTCTTTCCGGTTGCGCGACATCCAACCAGACGGAAGATGTCTTCAGGATCGACCGCGCCCAGGGCTCGCAGGAAAACATCGCCTCGCTCACCTCGGTCATCAACGCCAATCCGCAGGATCCGGAAGGCTACAATGTCCGTGGCTCGGCTTATGGTCGCGCTGGCGATTCCCGCCGCGCCATCGAGGACTTCAACAAGGCATTGCAGCTGAACCCGCGCTTCTATCAGGCCTATGCCAACCGCGCGCTCGTCTATCGCAACTCCGGCCAGCAGCAGCAGGCCCTGCAGGATTATAACGCCGCCCTGCAGATCAATGCGAGCTACGATGTGGCGCTGATCGGCCGTGGCAATCTTTACAGGCAGTCGGGACGGGTCAACGAAGCCTTCGACGATTTCTCCCGCGCCATCCAGCTTGAAACCACCGATGGACGCGCATGGCACAATCGTGGCCTGATCTACCAGCTGCGCAACCAGCACGCCCAGGCCATCGAGGACTTCTCCAAGGCGATTTCCCTGTCCTCCACCTCGCCGGAACCCTATAACGGCCGTGGCCTTTCCTATGTCGCGCTGAATGACGACGAGAACGCCTTCGCCGATTTCAATCACGCTATTTCGCTTGATGGTAATATCGCAGAATCCTGGGCCAACCAGGCGCTGGTCTATGAGCGGCGCGGTGAGATGGCCAAGGCCGCCAAGTCCTATTCCCATGCGGCGCGGCTCGATCCGAAATACAAGCCGGCGCTCGATGGCGTTGCCCGCACACGCGGCGCCAGCGCCTCCTGATCGCGACAGGCACTAACAAAAAAGCCGGCGGTGCGACACCTGCCGGCTTTTTTTATGAAAAACGCTAAGGCCTCAATGGCTGTCGCGACGTGCCTCAGGGGCAGCATCGCCCGCCCACAATTCCGCCTGTACCGCGTTTTGAAATTCCATGACCTCGCGCCGCATGGCGGCGTCCTCATAGCCTAATCCTGTCAGATAGGCGGCCAGTTCACGGCACTCCCTGCGCCAGAAATCATTCGCCTCCACACCATGCAGACGGTCAAGCATGGTTGCACACCGTTTTACGTCGGCAATGCGGTTCTTTGCCGGAAAGGCGATTACTTCTGAACTCGTCGTCACGCGGGCACCCTGCTCTTCGAGGAATCAATACCGACTTTTTAAAGGCGAGATGGTTAACGAAGTCTGCAGGGTGGCGGAGACAGCCCACAATAGCCGATCAAAGAGCGATTCTATGCCTGCCCGAAGCCGGAAACCGGGTTTCAACACAGACCCGACGGAGGGAAATCATCGATTACCAAGGAATTTACCAATCAAGATTACCGAAATTTCATGCTGCGCCAGATAGAAGAAGTATATGTGTGTTGAAACAACACCGGTCTCATCGTATATTTCTTGCAAAGAAAAAAAATGCCGCAGCGCAGCCAAAAACGGAGAAATCGTTCTCGGGAGGAGAGCACCATGTATGCACCTCGTGTTTTTTTCAGCATGATAGGTGCATTGCTTACCTTTGCGGTTGCCACATATTTCATTCACGGGTCGTTCTATACGGCGTTCATCCAGACCCTCATCTGCGCCGTCCTTCTGCAAGTCGGTTATTTTATTGCGATATTGGTTCTGGTCGCCCGGGAAAAACGCCGGTTGCGCGAGACATTCGCGCATGAGCGCAGCGCTGAAACCATGACGCCGGAGACGGCAAAAAGCGCCCCGCCGCATGGCGCGAAACTGACCGATATGTGAGCTTTCAAGCATCGGCTTTTATTGCGTCGCAAAAAAATCGCTTGCATCCACACCCCTGACACTTTCTGCTGGCCAAATCCTGACGGTCGTCAAAGCAGAAGGACATCCCATGGTGAGTGGTTCACAGCCCATTTGCGTTATCATCGCTGCGAAAAATGCCTCCGAAACGATTGATATCGCCATCCGTTCCGCCCTTGTGGAACCGGAGGTCGGTGAAGTCGTCGTAATCGACGATGGTTCCACCGACACGACGAGCGATGTGGCGCATGCGGCGGATGACGGTACAGGTCGCTTGCGGGTGGTGCGATTCGAGGTCAATCGTGGACCTTCCGCTGCCCGCAACCATGCGATCTCGATTTCATCTGCGCCGCTTATCAGCATTCTCGATGCGGACGACTTCTTTTTCAGCGGCCGTTTCACCGCCATGCTCGCCGATGACGACTGGGACCTTGTCGCCGACAATATTGCCTTCATCCAGCAATCGGTTCCGGGCGCATCGTCCATGCAACCGGCCCGCTTCGAACCTGAGGCCCGGTTTCTGTCACTTACAGAATTCGTGGAAGGCAATATTTCCCGGCCCGGCGTGGAGCGTGGGGAAACCGGCTTCCTTAAACCGGTGATACGCCGCGATTTTCTGGACAAACATGCGTTGCGTTATGACGAGGCCCTGCGGCTTGGCGAAGATTATGAACTGTACACCCGCGCTCTTGCCGCCGGTGCGCGTTACAAGGTCATCCGCCACTGCGGTTACGGCGCGATCGTGCGCGGCAATTCGCTGAGCGGTCGCCACAGTACCGACGACCTTCGCCGTTTATACGAAGCGGACAGGGCCATCCTCGCCGGCTGCAGGCTGTCCGCCGACGAGGCGGCGATCCTTCGAGAACATGAAAAACATATCCGCGCCAAATTCGAACTTCGCCATTTTCTCGATGCGAAAAAGCAGAAAGGCATGGGCGGCGCGCTGACCCACGCTCTTGCGCGTCTGCCGGCCCTGCCCGCCATCACGCGCGGTATCTTGACCGACAAGACCGCCCGTTTCCGCAAACCGTCGCAGCCGGTACGGGATGTCCGGTATCTTCTGGATGGCACGCCGGTCTCGTGAGGGAAGGATGCTAGGCGGGATTGGGCGCGATACCCCGCGCAATACTCTGACGTCATCCTCGGGCCTGTCCCGAGGATCTAATCACGTCGCATGAAATCGGTCGGCTGCAGATCCTCGGGACAGGCCCGAGGATGACGACGGAGAGGTCGGCGACCTCTCTTCCAAGCAAATTTTTACCGCGTCCGGTGCTTCCGCCCTTAGAGATAGTCCCGCTTGATTGTCTCCAGCACCGCAGAAAAACGCTCCTTGCGTTCCTCCAGCCTGCCTTCCGGGCTGAGGCGCGGCTCCGCGCGGCTTGCCTGCCATAGCGCCAGCGTTGACGGTGCGGCGAGCACCTGCTTTGCCAGTTTGCGTAGTGACCGCGATTGCGTTTCCTGCGCCCGCACCAGCACATCGCCCTCATGCGCCGGGCCTTCATGCGCCGGGACTGAGCCGGTCTCGGCAATGACGGGGGCTGGTGGCGGCGGGAAATTCATGCCCCAGAAGCGCGAGCCCTTTTTTGCCGCCTCGGCACGGGTGGAAACAGGCACGTAACGCGGCTGATATTCCACGCCGACCGTGCCTGCCCAATCGCTCCATTTGAAGCTGTTGATCGACGGCGACGTGCTGACAGCCACCCATGGCACGCGGAATGCATCGGCAAGGATGGCGCCATGCATGGATTCGGCAACGATGAATTCCGACTGGGCAATGGCGCGGATGACCGCTTTTGCCTCGCCGCGCGGGTCGAGATAGGTCAGACCGGCCGGTTCGCACACCGTTTCCCACATGCCGAATTCCGCCGATTCCCAATGGGGCACGAAGGTTTTCTTGTGGAGTTTCGGCAGGCCTTTGAAGTCCGGCATCTCGGTGACCATGACGGCGGGATCAACGATGCCCATTTCCGGCGCGAGCCCGAGCTTGGCGGCGGTTTTTTCGCCGCGCACGCAGCGAATATCCCAGAACCCGGTGCTGGTATCCGGCACCGCGCCATAACCATAACCGCTACCGATGACCAGCTTGCGCTGTTTCGCCGGCAGCAGGGTGTCGTTGAGAACGGTGCCGACGCCGACAAGCATCACATCGTCATGCACGTCGCGCAGGCCGGGGAGCAGAAAGTCCCACAGCCATAGATTGAGATCATCGCCGAAATTGCCGTGATGCGATTCCCAGTGGTAAGGTTTCATGAGGTCACTCCTGGGTGAAAAACATATAAATTCTTGCAGGCAAGAATTCGCTCATCTTGTCCGGACGATTTTTCCTGCGCCGAGCTCGAAAGCGGCGCGAAGAAGTGCGGGATCGCGCATTGCCCACTTCAAGAGCAGCCCGAATTCGGGCACCCTGCGGCGTTTCAGATTACCCGCCTGGCTCCACAGCGCCTGTTTGCGGGCCGTGTTTTTATAGGAAGCAATCGATGCCACATCGGCCGGCCGGCGCGCAAAACGTTCCTCCAGAGTGTCAAGCGCCACCCATGTATTGAACTGCTGGCGCAGGAATTCCGGCGAGGAATTGTCGATGCTGTGGAAGATATTGACGCCCATGCCGCGCATTGCGCCGGCATCGTCACACAGCAGCGTCCGTTTCGATGCAAGGATGCAATCGCAGAAAAACAGCACGTCTTCCGCAGCTAACCGGAGCGCCGGATCGAAGCGGATCTTTTCAAACAGCGGACGGCCGATGACCATGCAGGAGAGATGCAGGAAGCTCCAGTTGCGCAGCATGACGCTTGCCAGATCCGGCAGTTCGATCACCAGCGGTCGCTCGGAAAGCCTTGCGGCACCCTCATTTTTTTCCAGTTCGGAAATGGCGAAATGGTAATAAAATTCGTCACTTGCCTGCATGGATGCCCAGTAGCATTCACCGCCGAACGCCTTGAGCGAAGAGGCCGCGTTTTGGAGATGATCAGGCGTCCAGATATCATCAGAATCGAGAAAGGCGACATAATCGGTGCCGCCCGGCACGTTGTCGAGACCGGTATTGCGCGCACCGCCCGGCCCGCCATTGGCCTGCTTAATGACAAGAATCCGGTCTTTCTCACCCTGCGAAAGTTCCGCAAGTTCGTTTTCGATCGGATATGGCGATTCGTCATCGACGATGACAAGATCGAAATCCTGGTAAGTCTGCGCAAAAACCGATGCGAGTGCACGTCCCAAGATACCGTGCTGCTTTTGGTAGTAGGGAATGACGACAGTAAATCTTGCCATTGTTTCGCCCCTTGCGTTGATCAAGAAGTGTCGGGCCGATCCTGAAAACGGCCCGATGGTATCGGCAACTCCCAACCGGCGATCCTCCCCGCCGGCCTCCAGAAACAGGATGCTTGTATGCCCCCAGCTCCAAATGTAAAGACCATCACCACCAATGTGGGGTGGAGCGTTCTGTCAAAAACAGGGACATTCGGGCTTAAGTTTGTCACGGTCCCCATTCTCGCAAGACTGCTTTCGCCGGAAGAATTCGGCGTGGTGGCGGTAGGACTTACGGTTGTACAGTTTCTGACCATGATCGCCGGAGCGGGACTGACCTCGGCGCTGATCGTCGAAAAGGAAGAGGATATGGATACGATCCATACCGTCTTTTGGGCCAATCTGGCGATTTCCTGCACCATGGCCGCTGTTCTTTACATCTTCGCGGAATTTTTCGGCGGGCTTCTGGGTGCTGTGGAAAGCGCCTATCTGCTGCGCATCATGGCCTTCCTCATTCCGCTGCAGCTCGCCGGCGATGTCGCCTATTCGCTGCTTGCCCGGCGCATGAATTTCAGCAAGGACGCACTGTGGAGCATGGCGTCGGAAAGCATCGCGGCGGTGGTCGCTGTGGCGATGGCGCTTCTCGGCTTCGGCGTCTGGGCGCTCATCATCCAGCTTTTTGCGGCTGCCCTCATCCGGCTTGTCGGGCTCTACGCCGTTTCCCGTTATTGCCCGCGTTTCGTCATGAAACCGCGCCGTCTGGTGCCGCTTCTCGGCTTCAGCTCCGGGCTTATGGGGTCGGAAATCGCCAATTTCGTCACTTTCCAGTCGCCGATGGTGGTGATTGCCCGGCATCTTGGCCTTGCTGATGCCGGCGCTTATTCCGCCTCCAACCGCTTTGCCAGCATTCCCAACCAGGTGGTTCTGTCCGCCGTCATGGGTGTTCTGTTTCCCGCCTTCAGCCGCATGATGGACGATCCGCAGCGCCGCCGCGACGCCCTGATGTTCAGCACGCAGGTGTTGACCGTGCTGCTTGCGCCGATGATGTTCGGCCTCTGGGCCGTCGCCCAACCGGCCATGCTGGTCATCTTCGGGCAGAACTGGGCTTATGCCTGGCCTGTTCTCGGTCTTCTGGCTCTATCGAAGGCCATTCTGACGCCATGCAGCACCTTTATTCCCTATTTGAAGGGTGCGGGTTATGGCCGCGTGCTGTTCTGGTCAGCGACGATCCGCGCCATCGTCACCACACTTGCGGTCTGGCTCGCAGCACTTTACGGCACGCTGGTCGATGCCATGGTATGGCTCTGCATCGTCAATGCAGTGACGCTGGTCGCCTATTCCTGGGCCGTATTCAAGGCGAGCGATACACCGTTTTTTCGCGGTCTCTATGTCAGCAGCCGGCCGATGATCGCGGCGTTGATCATGGCGGTTTCGGTGCGTTATCTGCTTCATATCCTTGCAGACCGTATCCCCAGCGCCACCCTTCAGGTTCTTGTGGGTGCCGCCGTCGGCGGCGTCATCTATGCAGTGCTGATCCTGCTGACCGAACGCGCACTGCTCGGAAAAATCCTTGGAATGGTAAAATCGCGGCGGACGCGGGAGACTGCAACCCAAAGTTAGTCAACTCACCCGAAAATGCGCCTCATTTCCGCCGTGAACCACGCCTTCCCATTGCGGATTCGCCTGTCACAACGGGACAGGAAAACTAATATTTTGCGCTGCAACATCACGACAAATGACAAATTCACACGCTTCAGCGATTTTTAACGGCGTTTGAAATCTAATAAATTCAATTAGTTTCAGCTACTTAAATTTTTATGACAGAAAGAATGACCGAAACGCCAGACAATCACCCGCAAAATCTAAGCTTGTGTTTTTCCCGCGTCGCCACATTTTATCCCAATGTCGAAACCAGACTTTCCAAAGCGGACTTACGTTCGCTCTGGTTGTAACGCGGCGTGGGTGGACGCTGCCAAATAGGGGTGACTGATGTGACTGTCGATCAGAACCTATCCTCCCGTATCAATTTGATGCGCATATTGCTGATCTCCGGAATCGTGTTCGTCCATGTGCCGCACGATGCCGAGACCAGCCCGTTTCTTGGCCTTTACGGCTTCTTCGACTGGCTGCGCGTTTTTCTGGGCGATGCGCTGTTTCGCATCGGCGTGCCCTGTCTCAGCGCCATTTCAGGTTACCTGTTGTTTCGCCGCGGCATGAGTGGCTTCGATTATCCGGCTACAATACGCTCCAAGTCAAAAACCGTGCTGCTGCCCTTCCTTCTCTGGAACGGCGCGCTGTTTGCCGCCGTGCTGCTGATCCAGCTCTTCGACGTTGGCGTGGGTTATTTCCCCGATCTCTGGAACGCCAGCCCGCGTGAAATCATCAGCCACGGCACCGCACTTGAAGAGCTGCCGGTGAATGTGCCGCTTTATTTCCTGCGCGATCTTTTCGTCTGTATCCTGCTTTCGCCGGTGCTCGCGTTTCTGATGCGCCGCTTCGCGCTGCCAACGCTCGCCATACTGCTCTTCATCACCGCCATGCCCGACCTGACGATCTTCATCGTCCAGAAAAAATCAATCCTGTTCAGCTTTTCACTCGGCATTGGGCTTGCGCTGCACCGGGTCGACGTCAAGGCGCTTGATCCTTACGCCGTGCCGATCATGGCGCTGACCTTTGCGGCTTCAGCCATGCTGGCCACCGGCCTTTATTTCACCGGCCCGGAATTCAGCTTCTGGCTCAACATGTCGCGCAATCTGCTCGCGGTCTTTGGAGCGCTCGGTTTCTGGGCATCGTCGGCGCTATTGATCCGCAGCCGGCTTGGCCAGCGGCTTGCCGAAACTGGAAGCCTCAGTTTCTGGATATTTTGCGCTCACTACCCCCTGCTCGTCATCATGTGGATGGTGTGGAACAAGGGCGGACCGGATTTCTATCCCGCTTTCTATATCAGCGCGACTCTCTCTGCCTTTGCCATTCTGGTGGTCAGCAACGCCCAGACCCGAAAATACCTGCCGGCCGTCTATGGCGTGCTGACCGGGAGCCGCAGCGGCAAACCCAAACCGAAAGCCGATTCTGCGGCAAAACGGGGCGCCATCATCGGCCCGCCCACATCCGAAACACTTTATTCGCAACGACAGAGGTGAACCAATGACAACATTTGTCACCCGCGTTCAGACACGCATTCTTCTTGCCGCCGCCCTCTCCGCCACAGCTTTTGCGGCACCGCTTCACGCGCAGGAAGGCAACGGCGCATCCTTCATCGAGAACTTCGACCAGATGGACAGATCCTTCTGGTATGTCTCCGACGGCTGGAACAACGGGGCGCATCAGAACTGCACCTGGTCGAAGAAGCTGGCGACGGTGGAAAATGGCCAGCTGACGCTTGGTTTCGAAGAAGCCAAGGCCGGCGAGCGCAATTTCGCCTGCGGTGAAATCCAGACCAAGGGGCGTTATCGCTACGGCACCTATGAAGCACGGATGAAAGCCGCCACCGGCTCCGGGCTAAACTCCGCCTTCTTCACCTATATCGGCCCGACCGACAAAAAGCCGCATGATGAGATCGACTTCGAGGTTCTGGGCCGGAACACGGGTCAGGTCCAGTTGAACCAGTATATTTCCGCCAAGGGCGGCAATGAAAAACTGGTGCCGGTGGAAGGCGGCGCCGATGCCGGCTTCAACGACTACGCCTTCGTGTGGGAACCGCAGCGCCTGCGTTATTACGTCAATGGCAAGCTCGTCCACGAAGTGACGGACGAGATGAAAATCCCGCAAAATGCCCAGAAGATTTTCTTCAGCCTGTGGGGAACCGACACGCTGAAGGACTGGATGGGCAGGTTTTCATATGCGGGCGCGACCCAGATGACCGTCGACCGTTTCGCCTTCACGGCGCTCGGCGACAAATGCCAGTTCTCGGAATCCATCGCCTGTGCCCTCAACTGATCCGTCTTTTGCACCGGAACCCAGCATGACCCATGTTCTTTATCTCGCGCATGATCTGTCGGACCCCGCCATTCGGCGGCGGGTGCTGACCTTGCTTGCAGGTGGGGCGCGGGTCACGCTGGCTGGCTTCCGGCGCGGACAGAACCAGCTGGCGGAGATTGAAGGCGTCGTACCAGTCGTGCTTGGGGAAACCGCCGACGGTCAGTTTCTGCAGCGTATGGCGGCGGTGGTGAAAGCCAGCCTCTCGCTCGGCAAGACATTGAGCGGCATCCTCACCCCCGACGTCATTCTAGCCAGAAATCTGGAAATGCTGGCGCTGGCAAAGCGCGCCATGTCGATCTATGCCCGGCAGCCGGCGCTGGTTTACGAATGTCTCGACATTCACCGCCTGCTTCTCAACAAGGGCAAGCCGGGGCAATTGCTGAATGCCGCACAACGTTATTTCGCCCGCGACGCCAAGCTGCTGGTGACGAGTTCCCCGGCTTTCGTGGAGCATTACTTCAAGCCGGTCTCCGGCCTTAACCTTCCCATGCTGCTGCAGGAAAACAAGGTCTTGGCGCTCGATACCTCCATCGCGGCTACGCCGCAACCGCGTGCGCCTGCCTCCGGCGAACCGTGGAAAATCGGCTGGTTCGGTGCGCTTCGCTGCCGCAAGTCGCTTGAAATCCTTGCCGATTTCGCAAGGCGCATGGATGGCAAGGTAGAAATCATCCTGCGCGGCCGGCCGGCCCATTCGGAATTTGCGGATTTCGATGGTTTTGTGGCCGCCGCGCCGTATGTGCACTTCCATGGGCCTTATAAAAACCCAGAGGATCTGGCCGAAATCTATAACGAGGTGCAATTCACCTGGGCGATCGACTTTTTCGAAGAGGGTCAGAATTCAAGCTGGCTGCTGCCAAACCGGCTCTATGAAGGCTGCCTTTATGGCACCCTGCCGATCGCGCTTGCCGGCACGGAAACCGCCCGTTTCATCGAAAAACGCAATATCGGCTTTGTCCTGCAAAACGCCCGGCCAGACGATCTGGCCGCCCTGTTCGGCCGAATGAACCCGCAAACCTATGGGAACGCCTTCAGCGCCGTTTCGGTACTGGATCAAAAACAATGGCTGACCGACCGCGATGATTGCCGTCAACTGGTCCAGCACTTGTCCTCGCTTACCAAATCCGCTTCCGGCCATGCCCGGCAAGCGCAGTTTTCACCCGTGTAGTGCGTAGGGGGCAAATCATGGAAGGTCTTGGTCATTCCGGCATCAGAACTCTGATCGTCATTCCGTGCCTCAACGAGGCGAAGACGATTGAGGGGCTGCTCAACAAATTCACCGTCGCGATGCAGGGGCGTCGTTTCCGCATCGTCGTTGCCGATGGCGGCAGCACGGATGGAACCCGCGATATCGTTTCCGCCTTTGCGGCGACGGATGACCGCGTCACGCTTCTCGCCAATCCCAAGCGCATCCAGAGCGCAGGTATCAACCTTGCCGTTACCACCTTCGGCGAAGAATTCGACTATATGATCCGCATCGACGCCCATGGCGATTATCCGGACGATTATTGCCAGAGGCTGATCGACGATGCCGAACGCACCGGCGCGGATTCGGTCGTGGTCGCCATGGATACGGTCGGCCACGGCCTGTTCCAGAAGGCGACGGCGATCGCCCAGAATTCCAAGCTCGGCAATGGCGGCTCCAAGCATCGCGAAGGCGCCAAAGGCCACTGGATCGACCACGGCCACCACGCATTGATGCGGATTGCCGCTTTCGATGCGGTCGGCGGTTATGATGAGAGCTTCAGCCATAATGAGGATGCCGAACTGGATTTCCGGCTGCGAAAATCCGGTTTCCGCATCTGGATGACCGACAAGACCCGCATGACCTATTATCCGCGCGCCAGCGTCATGCCCCTCTTCAGGCAATATCTCGCCTATGGCCGCGGTCGGGCGAAGAACCTTTTGAAGCATCGGTCGATCCCAAAAATTCGCCAGATGATTCCGCTCGCCGTCCTGCCGGTCTTCATCTTCGCATTGCTGTCGCTCGTGCATTGGGCAGCACTTATTCCGCTCGGCCTCTGGATCGCCGCATGTCTGGGTTATGGCTTGTGGATGGCAATAGGTCAGAAAAACCCATACGGCCCGCTCGCCGCCGTTTCGGCGATGGTGATGCACTTGGCCTGGTCCACCGGTTTCTGGCTGGAACTCCTGAAATTCCGGGGAAGAAAGGCTGTCTCATGATCGACAACACCGTCACCGGCTCACATGATTCGAAAACCGTCGATATCGGCATCTGCACCTACAGACGACCGGCGCTCGTCGCCACACTTCTGTCACTCTTCGAGCTGGAGGTCCCAGAAGGCGTCACGGTTCGCCTAATCGTCGCCGACAATGACGAGGAGCCGAGCGCCAAGGCTAGTGTGGACCGCCTGCGTGAAACCGCGCCCTTCGAAATCACCTATGTCCATTGCCCGAAGTCGAATATTTCGATTGCCCGCAATGCCTGCCTGTCGGAATGCAAGGCGGATTATCTGGCCTTCATCGATGATGACGAGACCGCCCCGCCGCACTGGCTGGCGGCCCTTCTGGAAAAGGCCGACGAGACCGGCGCGGAAACCGTTCTCGGTCCGGTTACGGCGGTTTACCGTGAAAATGCGCCAGCCTGGATGAAACGCGGTGATTTCCACTCGACAGTCCCGGTCTGGGTCAATGGCGAGATCATCACCGGTTACACCTGCAACACGCTTCTCAAGATGGATGCGCCATCGGTAAAGGGTCGTCGCTTCGCGCTGGCGCTCGGCCAGAGCGGCGGTGAGGACACGCATTTCTTCTCGCATCTCCATGCTGCCGGTGGCCGCATCGTCTTTGCGGAAGACGCCGTGCTGTCCGAACCGGTGCCGGAAAATCGCGCAAGCTTCATATGGCTTGCCAAACGCCGCTTCCGTTCCGGCCAGACCCATGGCCGTGTGCTGGCTGAAAAGAAACCCGGCGCACGTCGCGTCATGCAGGTGCTGAAGGCTGGCTCGAAAGTGCTCTATTGCGCAGTCTTTGCCGCGCTCAACGGTTTCAATGCCGTGCGCCGCAACCGCTATGCGCTGCGGGGCGCGCTGCATATGGGGTCGATGAGCGGCGCCTTCGGCGTGCGCGAAATCCGCCAATATGGCGCGGTGGAGGCGACCTGATGGAAAACCTCGCATCTCAGCCCGATATCAGCTTCGTCATCGCCGCCTATAATGCCGCCGAGACGATTGAAGCCGCCATTCAAAGCGCGCTCGGCCAGCAGGGCGTGACGCTGGAGGTGATTGTCGTGGACGACCGCTCCACCGATGACACCATTTCGCTCGTCGAAACCATTGCCGCCACCGATCCGCGTGTCCGGCTGCTTGCGCTCGAACAGAACCTCGGTCCGGGCGGCGCGCGCAATGCCGGCATCGAGGCCGCGACCGGACGCTGGATCGCCGTGCTCGATTCCGACGATGTCATCCGTCCCGAACGCGCCGCCTGCATGATGTGCCGGGCGGATGCCGCCAATGCAGCGATCGCGGTCGACAATCTCGATGTCGTCTACACCGACGGCAGGCCGATGGAGACGATGTTTTCGGAAGAGTTCCTGGAAGAGCGCCCGGTCCTCACCCTTGAGGACTTCATCTCCTCCAACATCCTTTTCCGCTCCACCTTCAATTTCGGTTACATGAAGCCGATGTTCCGGCGCGATTTCCTGAATATGGAGGGACTGCGTTTCCGTGAGGATATCCGCATCGGCGAGGATTATATCCTGCTCGCCTCGGCGCTCGCCGCCGGCGGCCTCTGCGTCATCGAGCCGACGCCGGGATATGTCTACAACATCCGCGAAGGCTCGATTTCGCGCGTGCTCGAAATTCATCACGTCGAAGCGATGATGCGGGCCGATCAGGAATTCCTGAGCCATTACACCTTGCTGCCCGCCGCCATGGATGCGCAGCAGGCCAGAGCCCGCAGCCTGCGGCTGGCGCATAATTTTTTGACATTGGTGGAAAACATCAAGAGCCGCTCGGTACTCGGCGCCTTGAAGACCACGATCAGAGATCCTGCCGTGCTGGGGCATCTAAGAATGCCAATCGCCATACGGCTGAGGAGGTTGCGGGACGCGATGTTTGCACCCGCGGCGAATACAGGGGTGAAAAGACAGATTTCGTGAAATTTGCGCGTGGACGAAATCTGCGCAGGGACTGGGGACAGATCAAACCTTGATGAAGGAGAACGCGATGGACCTGAACAAAACTGTCAGAAAAGCCGTCATTCCCGTAGCTGGCAACGGCACGCGGTTTTTGCCCGCCACCAAGGCGATGCCGAAGGAAATGCTGACGATCGTGGACCGGCCGGTCGTGCAATATGCCGTCGATGAGGCCATGCAGGCCGGCATCGAGCATATTATTTTCGTGACGAGCCGCAACAAGACCGCCATCGAAGACTATTTCGACAGCGCACCTGAACTCATCAACACGCTCACCCGCTCCGGCAAGACCGTGCAGGTATTGCAGCTGGAAAAGATGCTGCCCGTCGCCGGCACCGTCAGCTACACCCGCCAGCAGGTGCCGCTCGGTCTTGGCCATGCCGTCTGGTGCGCCCGTGAACTGGTGGGCAAGGAGCCTTTTGCGCTGCTTTTGCCAGACATGGTTTCCTATGGCGCACGCGGCTGCATTGCCGGGCTGATGGAGCTTTACGACGAGGTCGGCGGCAATATTCTCGGTGTCGAGGAATGCCTGCCGGAAGAAGTCTCGTCTTATGGCGTCGTCGGCGTCGGCCAGAAGGTCAGTCACGGTTTCGCGGTCACCGAAATGGTGGAGAAGCCGGAACCATCCAAGGCGCCTTCGAATTATTACCTGAACGGCCGTTACATTCTGCAGCCGGAAATCTTCGATATTCTCGCCAGGCAGGAGCGTGGCGCGGGCAATGAAATCCAGCTGACCGACGGCATGAGACGGCTCGCCGAAAAGCAGGCCTTCCATGCGCAGAAATATAGCGGGCGCACTTTCGACTGCGGCAGCAAGCAGGGCTTCATCGCTGCGAACGTCGCTTTTTCGCTGATGCGCGCCGACATGGAGGCGCAGGTTCTCGCTTCCGTGAAGGAACTGGTCGCAAACCACGAAAGCCGCGTTCGGGCGGCCTGACTTTAATCGCGCCGCCGGGGAGGCGGATGGCGCACCAATAACGGGGGGCGGGAAGGCGAGTTTGGCTCGGCTTCCCGCGTACCATTTTTAATTCACAAGGTAGGTCCATGCACCACAAGACCTTTAAATCCAGCATCGGTTTTCCGGATCCCGGTAAGGATGCCGACACGTTCATCGATCTCGACCGCCTGTGGGCGGCCGTGGTTCGCCGCGCCAATGTCATTGCTGCCTCGGTCATCGCCGCCGTGGTCCTGGCCGGCCTTTATCTGGTGCTTGCGACCCCCGTTTACACCGCGATGACGCAGGTGCTGCTGGATGAAAGCCTTTCGCGTTATGCGGAAGAGGAATCGCCGGTGCCTGCCGCCCAGATCGTCGACAACCGCATCGCCAGCGCCGTGGAAATCCTGAAATCCAAGGAAATGGCGCTAACCGTGGTCGACAAGGCCAAGCTCGATGAGAACGACATCATCGTCAATCCGCCGATGTCGCCGGTCGCACTCGTCAAATCCTCCGTGCGCGGTATCGTCGATCTCGTCCTGCCGGGCGATCCGCCGGTCTCCGAAGCAGCCCTGCGTGCCGGACGCCGCGAAAAGGCCGCCGCCGTGCTGCAGCAATCGCTGACGGTGGAACGTGTCGGCCGCAGTTCGGTCATCGCCATCTCCACCCGCTCAACCGACCGTCAGCTGGCCGCACAAATTGCCAAGACCTATGCGCAGGCTTACCTCACCGAACAGCTGAACGCCAATTTCGATGCGAGCGAGCGTGCTTCCGTGTGGTTGCAGGAACGCATGACCGACCTCAATCAGCGTGCCCAGGCGGCCGAACTGGCGGTGCAGAAATTCAGGTCGGACAATAATATCGTGTCTTCGCGCGGCGAGTTGATGTCGGAAAGCCAGCTTGCCGATCTCAACGGCCAGCTTATCGCCGCGCAGGCGGATGCCGCCACAGCCTCGGCCCGTTATGGTCAGTATAAGTCGATCATCGACCGGGGACCGGATGCAGCCGTCGACAATGCCGTCGTTTCGGCCCGCGACACCGACAATTCAATCATTCAGGATCTTCGCAAACGCTATATTACCATTTCCGACCGGCAGCAGGGCGTCGTGCAGCAATTCGGCGCAGACCATCCGCAGGCGGTCGCGCTGGATGGCGAAAAGAAAGAGGTTGCGCGGCAGATTTACCAGGAACTGCAACAGCTGACCGGCAGCCTGAAGAACGAATACGAAGTCGCCAATTCCCGCGTGCAGTCGCTGCGCGACAATATTGAAGGTGTAGCAGGCCGCAATTCGCAGGCCAATATCACCATGGTGCAATTGCGCGAGCTTGAGCAGCGGGCAACTGCGTTGCGCACCCTCTACCAGTCCTATCTCGGCCGTTTCGAGGAGGCTTCGCAGAAGCAGTCGCTGCCGATCGCCAAGGCCCGCATCATTTCCGAAGCGGGTCTGCCGACGGCACCTTCCAGCCCGAAAAAGACCATGACCATGGCGCTTTCGGTCATTCTCGGCCTGATGCTGGGTGGTGGTATCGCAGCGCTTCTGGAATTCCGCGACCGGTTTTTCCATACCGGCAACGATGTGCGCGACAATCTACGCATGCGTTTTCTGGGCTATCTTCCCTTCATCGGCGAAAGGGGCGTGGAAACGGCCAAACCGGGCAGCAGTGCCGCTACTCCCGGCGGCGAGAATGCCACGCTGGATGAAAGCGGTCAGGTCTCGTTCCAGAAAATGCTGCGCCTTGCAGTCGACAGCCCGCGCTCCAGCTTTGCGGAGACGCTTCGCAACGTGAAACTCACGGCGGATGTCGTCATTCAGGAACGCCAGTGCCGGGTCATCGGCGTCATCTCCTGCCTGCCCAACGAGGGCAAGTCGGTCGTCGCGCTCAATCTGGCCGGGCTCATCGCCTCCACCGGCAAGCGCACGCTGGTGGTGGATGCCGATATCCGCAACCCCGGCCTTAGCCGCATGCTGACGACACGGCAATCCGCCGGTCTGGTGGAGGTCGTCCTCGACGAAATCCCGTGGACGCAGGCGGTGAAGGTCGATACGCGCACGAAGATGGGCATCCTGCCGGTTTCCACCAGCAACCAGTTCGCCCATTCGAGCGAGCTTCTCGCTTCCTCCGGCATGCGCAAATTCATCGATCAGGCGCGTGAGGCCTGCGACTATATCATCGTCGACCTTGCACCCGTCGTTCCCGTCATCGACGCGAAGGCGTTTGCGCCGCAGGTGGATGGTTTCGTTTTCGTCACAGAATGGGGCAAAACGCCGATCCAGATGGTGCAGAACCTGATGGCCAACGAACCGCAGATCGCCAACAAGACGCTGGGCATCGTGCTCAACAAGACCGACATGACGGAATTGCAGCGTTATGCCGGCCCCGGCGGTTCGGAGCATTATCACGAGAGCTTCTCGGCCTATTACGGCGACGCCAAGCCGCCTGTGAAGGAAAATGCCTGACGACAAAACGGCCCGGGAAACCGGGCCGTTTTTGTTCGATGGAAGTTTAGAACGACTGCCTATGGCATTACCCCGCAAAACTGCGCATTGATGGCGACAACGTCATAATCAAGCAGGATCAGTTTCATGCCATCACCCATCGCCTTTGTTTCGCGGATGAACGCGGAAGCGGAAGCCGTCTGGAAGCACGCGCTTCGCGCCGCCATGCCGCAGGAGGAAATCCTCTCCTTTTCCGAGTTGCCGGACGAGCAAAAACGGGCCGTGGATTTTGCCATCGTCGCCAATCCCGATCCGGCCGACATTGCAGCACTGCCGGGTCTCACATGGATTCACAGTCTTTGGGCCGGAGTCGAACGGCTGGTGCTGGAACTGGGCGAGAAGGCGCCGCCCATCGTTCGGTTGAAGGATCCGGAGCTTTCGCGCGTCATGGCCGAAGCCGTTTTGGCATGGACCTATTATCTGCAACGCGACATGCCGGCCTATCGCGACAACCAGCAAAAGGCGCTCTGGCAGGAGTTCGACTACCGCCATCCGCGCGAGATGACCATCGGCCTCCTTGGCCTTGGCGCACTCGGGACAGCCGCAGCGGAACGCCTGCTTCACGCGGGCTTCAACGTTGCCGGCTGGAGCCGCTCGGCGAAGGCGATAGAGGGCGTGGAAACGCTGACCGGCGATGAAGGGTTGCAAACATTGCTGGAAAAAAGTGACATCCTCGTCTGTCTCGTGCCGCTCACCGATGCGACACGCGGCCTTCTCGATGCCCGCCGTCTCGCCTCCATGAAAAACAGCGCGGCGATCATCAATTTCGCCCGCGGCGCGGTCATCATTGCCGACGATCTGGTCGCGGCACTCGATTCTGGCCAGCTTTCGCATGCCGTTCTCGATGTCTTCGAGCAGGAGCCGTTGGCTGCGACGTCCCCATTCTGGCGGCACCCGAAGGTCACCGTCCTGCCGCATATTTCCGCGCCGACAAGTCGCGAAAGTTCAGCCCGGATCGTCGCCGGCAATGTCGACACATGGCGCAAAACAAGTGCGCTGCCGGAAACGGTCGATATGGCGCGTGGTTACTGAGCGCGCGGTAAAATGGCGACCGCCCTATTTGTCCGCCACCGTTCCGCCCGCATGGGCCAATTCGACAGCCGAGATGATCTGCTGCTCGTCATAGGGCTTGGTCAGTAGTACCGCATTTTCCGGCGCACCTTCAGGCATTTGGCTGTCGCCCGTCGCAAAAACGACGGCCAGGCCCGGCTTGCGGCGCAGGGCCTCCACCGCCAGTTCGTCGCCCTTCATGTCGGGCAGGCCGATATCGGTGACGAGAACGTCGATATGTTGCGCCTCTACCGCCTTTAGCGCCTGTGCCGCATTTCCGGCCTCGATGACGATGAAGCCGAATTCGGACAGCATCTCCATCGAATTCATCCGGATCAGCTCGTCATCCTCGACGAGAAGGACGCGTATCATGCTGTTTTCGTTTTCAGAGGACCGCACTGCTTCCGCTGGGTTTGAATGACCCGATGCAGATGCAGGCCGTGCCTTCGACGATGAAACCTGCTTGCGATTGGCGATGACATGGCGGATGCGCCGCGCCAGCGCTTCCCGCGTGTAAGGCTTGGAAAGAAGTTCCACCCCGGCATCCAGCTTGCCGCCATGCACGATGGAGTTTTCGGTATAACCCGAGGTGAAGAGGACGGCGAGATTGGGCAGCCGTTCCTGCGCGCGGCGCGCCATTTCCCGGCTTTTCAGGGGGCCCGGCATCACCACATCGGTGAAGATGACATCGATCGGGATGCCGCTTTCCACCACCGTCAAACCGGCCTGCGCATCACGGGCGGTGAGTACGCGGTAACCAAGATCGCTCAGCGTCTCGACAACCGTGCCGCGCACCTCCTCGTCGTCCTCCACCACCAGAATGGTTTCCGTTCCGCCCTCGACGGGACCGGTATGGACGATGACCTCCCGATCCTCGTCGGCGGCCGAGCGCGGCAGATACATCTTCACCGTCGTGCCCTGCCCCACCTCGCTATAGATGTTGACGTGGCCGCTGGATTGTTTTGCAAAACCATAGACCATCGAAAGGCCAAGGCCGGTGCCCTTGCCCTCCGGCTTGGTTGAAAAGAACGGCTCGAAGACCTTTTCCAGAATCTCAGCCGACATGCCAGAACCCGTATCCGTCACGGCCAGCATGACATATTGCCCCGCCGAAACCTCAGAATGTTTGCGGGCATAATCACGGTCGAGAACCGCATTGCCGACCTCGATCGTCAGCTTGCCGTGCCCTTCCATGGCATCGCGCGCATTGATCGCCAGATTGAGCAGGGCATTTTCCACCTGGTTGGGGTCGGCATAAGTGTTCCACAAGCCGCCGGAGGTGATGACCTCCACCTCGATCGCTTCACCGAGAGAACGGCGCAGCAGATCATCCATGCCGGTGACAAAACGGGCGATGTTGATGACGCGCGGTTCCAGCGCCTGACGCCTCCCGAAGGCCAGAAGCTGGCTGGCGAGCTTTGCGCCACGATGGACGCCGGCAAGCGCATTGTCCAGCCGCCGCTCGGCCCGCTCATTGCCGATCACATCCTTCGACAGCAATTGCAGATTGCCCGCAATCACCTGAAGCAGATTGTTGAAATCATGCGCCACGCCGCCAGTCAGCTGGCCAATGGATTCCATTTTTTGCGCCTGCTGCAAGGCTCTTTCAGTCTGGCGGCGCTCGGCCATTTCCGTCTCGACGCGGGCTTCAAGACCCTCGTTCAGCTGCCGAAGCTGCTCTTCCGCCCGGATGCGGTGACGAATCTCGCGCTCGAGATTGCTGGCATGCTCCTTGAGAGTATTTTCCGCCCGCCGCTGTTCGGTAATATCCGTGTGGACACCAACCCATTCGGCAATGGCGCCGGCCTTATCGAAAATCGGCACGCCGCGGATCGCAAAGGTGCGGTAGAGCCCGTCATGGCGGCGCACGCGATGTTCCCACACATAGGTCGCCTTGGCGGAAACCGCCTTTTTCCAGCTTTCGAGCGAATGTTCGCGGTCGTCGGGATGCACCGCTTCAACCCAGCCGGCACCCTGATATTCATCGAAACTCTGCCCGGTCAGCGCGCCCCAGGCGGGCTGCTCCCCCAGCATCCTGCCATCGGCGCTGTTGGTCCACAGCACCCCGTGCACGGCATCCACTGCCGCGCGGAAACGATTGTTGCTGAGCACGATTTCCTGCTCGGACCGTTTGCGGTCCTCAATATCGATGATCAGCACATAGATGCCGTCGATCGAACCATCGGCGATGTAGCGTGGAACATAACGGATTTCGGCAGCGCGGGTGGTGCCGTCCGGCCTGCGGATCATGGTATCGGAAACGATCTTTTCACCGGCAAGCGCCCGGTCAAGATAGGCCCGTCGCGCCTCGAAAAACGCCTCACCGACGATTTCGGGAACGCTGCGGCCGATCACCTCTTCAGCGCTGCGGCCGAACCATTCCAGATACCCGTCATTGGCGAATTTATAGACATAGTCGCGATCAACATATCCCACCAGGATCGGCAGGGCGTTGGTAAGCCGGCTCAGTTCCTTACGGCTCTGCTCCAGCGCCTCCACGGCCTTCACCTTGTCGGTGTTTTCAAGGACGGTGCACAAAACGCCATCCACCGTGCCGCCTTCATTATAGATCGGCGTATAGAACAGATCGAAGATGACCTCTTCCGGCAGGCCATTGCGCATCAGCGTCATCGGCTGGTCACGATAGGCCATGACCTCGCCGCGGAAACCGGCTTCCAGAATGCGGCTGTTCCAGTCCCAGATTTCCGGCCAGATGCCGGGCACGGTCTCACCCAGCGCCCGAGGGTGATAATTGCCGGCAATCTCCGCATAACCGTCATTATAGATCATCACGTGATCCGTGCCCCACATCAGCACCTGCGGAATGGGGGAATTGACGACGGAATTGGCTTTTTGCCTCAGATTTTGTGGCCATTCGCAAATATGACCGAGTGATGTCTTCGACCAGTCAAAGCGGCGCACAAGCTCGCCCGTTTCACCGCCACCGATCGGCCATACCGGGGCAGCACGAAGATTGGTCATTTAACATCACCACAAAAACCGAGAGAAAATCTCCCGTAATACAGAACCGGATAAAAGTCCAAGAAAACAAAAACTTCCGTTTATTATTCCCGGCTTTTCGCAATTTCGGAAAAGTTCCATTTTCTTTCAGGGCGTCAGCGGGGGCATCCGGCAAGGCTGCGAAACATCGCCGCCCAATGTCGCAAATTTCGCACCTGCACCCGCCACTGCGGGCAATTGCCGGGCAATTGATTGACAATTGCCATCCTCAATACGCCAGAAATTGCCGCAAACGGAATGGCAACAAAGCAATTATTAACGCTCAATACAGTCGCTGACGGTCGCGGTGCCGTTCGCACGCGGGTCTTCGCCACACCGCGACCAGAGGGAACAACAATGAAAATACTTTTGGGTGCCACAATACTTTCCGCCGGCTTCGCCTTTTCAGGCGGCGTAGCTTTTGCCGCCGACTGTGGAAACGTGACCATCGCCAGCATGAACTGGCAATCCGCCGAAGTCGCCGCCAATCTCGACAAATTCATTCTTGAAAATGGCTATGGATGTTCCGCCGAAATCGTCACCGGCGACACCGTGCCGACATTGACCTCCATGGCCGAAAAGGGTCAGCCGGATATCGCCCCTGAAGCCTGGGTCAGTCTGCAGCCGGAAATCGTCAAACAGGGGCTGGAAGGCGGCAAGGTTGTCGCGGCCGCCAAGATCCTGTCGGATGGCGCCGTTCAGGGCTGGTGGATTCCGAAATATCTGGCCGACGCCAATCCCGACCTCAAGACCATTCCGGACCTTTTCAAACATCCCGAACTTTTCCCCGCGCCCGAGGACAAGGCGAAGGGCGCGGTCTATAATGGCCCGCAGGGCTGGGGTGGCACCGTCGTCACCGCCCAATTGTTCAAGGCGTTCGGTGGTGAAAAAGCCGGCTTCACCCTGGTCGATACCGGTTCTGCAGCGGGTCTCGACGGCTCCGTCGCCAAGGCTTACGAGGCAAAGCAGCCGTGGGTCGGTTATTACTGGGCGCCCACCTCGCTGCTCGGCAAATATGAGATGGTGAAGCTCGGCTTCGGCACCGAATATGATGCGGCTGAATGGAAGCGCTGTACATCGGTTGCCGATTGCGCCGATCCGAAGCCGAACGCGTGGCCGATCGACGACGTGCAGACGCTGGTGAGCAAGACCTTTGCCGATCGTGCCGGTCCGGCCATGGACTATCTGAACAAGCGCGCATGGACCAATGCCACCGTCAACAAGCTGATTGCGTGGATGACGGACAATCAGGCGACCGGCGAAGACGGCGCCAAACAGTTCCTGAAGGAAAACGAAGCCCTCTGGACGGGCTGGGTGTCTCCTGACGTCGCGCAGAAGGTCAAGGCCGCTCTTTAAAGACGGCGACATATCTTTCCGACAGAAGGCGTCCGCCAATGGCGGCGCCAAGTCGCATCGCTGCCGAAATTCCATCCGGTTTTCGTAAAGGCACGATGCACTCAACAAGATGGAGCGTCCCGTCTGGCATAAGCACAGACTTGCGGCGCTCTGGCGATTTTACTCCCGGAGTGCGGAGGATTTGGATCCCCGCCTCCGGTTCGTCATGGAGAACAGGATATGGATTGGCTTTTCAAATTTCCGGCCATGAATGACGATGCTCTGCGCGCGCTGAAAAAAGTGATCGACGAGGGGTTCCGGGCATTTACCCGAACCTATGGTGGCGCAATCGAGGGGCTTTTCACCCCCCTCCAGAGCTTCCTCATCTGGGCGGAAAGGCTTTTGATCGGCGCGCCCTGGCCGGTCGTTATTCTTATTGTCGGCGTGCTCGCCTGGTTCGCCAGCCGCAGCGCCACCATTGTTGCCCTCTGTTGCGGCATCCTCTTCGCCATCGGCTGGTTCGGCATGTGGGAAGACACGATGAAGACGATTTCGATGATCTTCGTCTGCGCCGTGCTGTCCATCCTCGTCGGCCTGCCGATCGGCATCGCCATGGCTCGCTCCAACCGGCTGCAGAACGTGGTCAATCCCGTTCTCGACGTGATGCAGACGATGCCGAGTTTCGTTTACCTCATTCCGGTTGTCATGCTGCTCGGCATCGGCCGCGTTCCCGGCGTCATCGCCGTTGTGATCTACGCCATTCCGCCGATGATCCGGCTCACCAATCTCGGCATCCGCATGGTCGACCACGATGTGCTGGAGGCGGCAGATGCCTTCGGTTCATCGAAGCGCCAGAAGCTCTTCAAGGTGCAGCTGCCGCTGGCGCTCCCCACCATCATGGCCGGCATCAACCAGACCATCATGATGGCGCTTGCCATGGTCGTCATCGCCTCCATGATCGGCGTGCAGGGCCTTGGTCAACCGGTGCTGAAGGCCATCGCCAACCAGTATTTCACGCTCGGCGTGTTCAACGGGCTTGCCATTGTCGGCATCGCCATCATCTTCGACCGCATCAGCCAGGCCTATGGCCTTCGCCTGCAAAAACACCGGGAAGTGGCGCATGGCTAGTCAATCGATCGAAATTCGCAGCCTTTACAAGATTTTCGGCTCCAAGGCGGCAGACTTTGTCGAACCCGTCAAAGCCGGCATGTCCAAGACGGAACTCAACGCCAAACATGGCCATGTGCTCGGCCTGCGTGATATCAACATCACCATGCCGGGCGGACAGATCACCGTCATCATGGGCCTTTCCGGCTCCGGCAAATCGACGCTGATCCGCCACGTCAACCGGCTGATCGACCCGACGGCCGGCGAAATCCTCTACGGCGGAACCGATGTCTGCCGCCTGAATGAAGCAGAGCTTCTGGAATTTCGCCGCCACAAGACGGCGATGGTGTTCCAGAAATTCGGCCTCCTGCCGCATCGCAACGTGCTGCAGAATGTCGTCTATGGCCTGGAGGTGCAGGGCATCGACAAGCGCGAGCGGGAAGAACGAGCCGAAGTCTGGATCAGGCGAGTGGGGCTGGAAGGGTTTTCCAGCCATTATCCGAACCAGCTTTCCGGCGGCATGCAGCAGCGCGTTGGCCTTGCCCGGGCGCTGACCAACAATGCCGAAATCCTTCTGATGGACGAAGCCTATTCGGCGCTCGATCCGCTGATCCGTGTCGACATGCAGACGGTGCTCCTGGAATTGCAGAAGGAGTTGAAGAAGACCGTCGTCTTCATCACCCACGATCTCGATGAGGCGCTGCGGCTGGGCGACAAGATCGCCATTCTGCGTGACGGCGAAATCATCCAGCAGGGCACGGCGGCCGAAATCGTCATGTCGCCGGCCGACAGCTATATCGAGGCCTTCGTCGAGGAGGTCAATCGCGGCAAGGTTATCCGTCTCGGCGCCATCGTCCAGCCTGAGTTTTCCGGCCAGTCGCGGCTTCAGCTCGATGCGGATATGACGGTTGAAGAGGGCCTGCGCGCGCTCGTGCGGGAAAATGTCAGCAGCGCTGTGATCGTCGGGGAAAACGGCAAGGTGCTTGGCTCCGTTACCACGGATGCCATCATGCGCTGCCTCGTCAGAACTGCCTCCGGCGAGGAAGCGGGGATGGCGGAACGACTTTCAGGCTGAACCTTCAAGCCACATGGCCATGCCCTTCGCCGCCGCCTTGCCGGTGGCGAAACAGGCCGTTAGCAAATATCCGCCGGTCGGCGCTTCCCAGTCCAGCATTTCCCCGGCAGCGAATATGCCGGGGAGCTTTTGCAGCATGTAGTTTTCATCGAGACCGCTCCAGACAATACCGCCTGCCGATGAAATCGCCTCGTCAATCGGTCTTGGCCGCGAGAGCGGTATTTCCGCATGTTTCATTCTCGCGGCAACGAAATCATCCGGCATAGCCGCTATATCGGGAAAGATTTCCCGCAGCAGTCCGACCTTGACGGCGGAGAGACCGGCGGCCTTGCGCATGCGGTTTGCGAAACTCTCCTTCCGCCCGAGCTTCGCCAGGTCCCTGCTGAGCCGTTCCACCGTGCGTCCCGGTGCGAGATCGACGGCGAGCGAGGCATTGCCCGCCTGCTCAAGCCGGTCGCGCAACGCAGCGGAATGGGCATAAACTACGCTGCCCTCGATGCCGTGTTTCGTGATCACGAACTCGCCCTGAAAGGCTCCGGCCGGCGAAATGGTGATGGTGGATTTCACCGCCTCACCCGCAAACCGCTCTCGGAAGACATCGCTCCATTCGACGTCGAAACCACAATTGGCGGGACGGAACGGAGAAAACTCCACGCCTTGAGCCGCCAGCATCGGAACCCACGCGGCATCGGAACCCAGACGCGGCCAGCTTGCACCGCCGAGCGCCAGAAGCACGGCATCCGCCTCGACTTCAACCGCGCCTGCCGGCGTCTCAAAAACCAGTCGATCGCCGGAAAAGCCTGTCCAACGATGCCGTGTCCTGATGGTAACGCCTCGCACTTCCAGCCGAGCAAGCCAGGCGCGCAGCAGCGGCGAGGCTTTCATGGCCTTGGGGAATACCCGGCCCGATGTGCCGACAAAAGTCTCCTGCCCCAGCCCATGCACCCAGTCGCGCAGCATGTCAGGCGTGAAATCATCAAGAGCGGCGCGCAGCCTCGGTTCGGCATCGCCAAAACGACGGCGAAAACTGTCGTAGTCTTCGGCATGGGTGATGTTGAGGCCGGATTTGCCAGCCATCAACAATTTGCGCGCCACCGTCGGCATGGCCTCGAACACGGTCACGGTATGGCCTGCGGCCGAGAGCATTTCGGCCGCCATCAACCCCGCCGGCCCGCCGCCGACAATCGCGACCTGCCTCGCCTTTGCCAAAACCCTCTCCATCACCATCTTCGCCATTGAGAGCCTTATACCGATTTCCGTATGTGAATATATGCGATATTGAACGGCCATGTTCACGCTCGACCGCCCCGTTACCTTTTCACAGGATATCAAGAAAAGCCGCTTCATCGCCTTTGCCGCGCCGGTGACGGACGAAGAGGACGCAAAAAGCTTCCTCGTGGCGCATTCGGACCTCGATGCCAACCACAATTGCTGGGCGTGGCGCTGCGGCCAGACCTATCGTTTCAGCGATGACGGCGAACCCTCGGGGACGGCAGGCAAACCGATTCTTCAGGCCATTGACGGTCAGGCGCTGGATAATGTCGCCGTTCTCGTCATCCGCTGGTTTGGCGGCATCCTGCTCGGCAGCGGCGGGCTGATGCGCGCCTATGGCGGCACGGCGGCGGCCTGCCTTCGCCTCGGTGAAACCTCGCCCGTCATCGCCTATGTCAGCGCCACGCTGAGCTGCCCCTTCTCCGATCTGGCGCTGGTAAAATCGCGCCTTTCCGCCACGCAGAACCTGCGGCTGGAGAAGGAGGATTTCACCGGCACCGGTGCGGATATGCAGCTCTCGGTTCCGGCCGAGGAAGCCGAACGGCTCACCCGGCTTTTAAGCGACCTGACCAGCGGACGCGTCGATCTCCATATTCCCGACTAGCACGCCTGTCCGAATGCGAGATTCGTGCTAATGAAGCGCCATGTCATCTGAGCTTTCCAACCCCATCTACAATCCGCCGCTCGAACCCTGGCTCACCATTGTCCACCGGGATGATGATCTGCTGGTGCTGGACAAGCCGAGCGGGCTTCTGTCCGTGCCGGGGCGCGATCCGGCGCTCTTCGATAGCCTGATGACGCGGGTGCAGAAACAGTTTCCGAAAGCGCTGATGATCAACCGGCTGGACAAGGACACATCAGGCATCGTGCTGATGTCGTTGAACCGGCGGGCACACGCGGCAGTCGCCGCCCAGTTCGAAAACCGTGAGACACGCAAATCCTATGTGGCCGTCGTCTGGGGAGAGATCGCGGGCGAAGCGGGCGAGGTGGACCTGCCGCTGGCGATCGACCCTGACAACAAGCCCCGCCATCGCGTGGACCATGAAAACGGCAAGCCGGCGCAAAGCCTTTGGCGGGTGCTGGAACGATTGCCGCTTCCGGCAACGCGGCTGGTACTCACGCCCCTCACCGGCCGCACGCACCAATTGCGGGTGCATATGAAGGCGCTCGGCCATCCGATCCTCGGCGATGAATTTTATGCCGAGGGCGAGGCGCTCGCCGCCGCCCCGCGCCTGATGTTGCATGCGCAGGAAGTCGGCTTTCGCCATCCCGATGGCCGTGACGTCACTTATACCGTGCCCTGCCCGTTCTGAGGCCTGTTATGAAAGAACAAGACGAAAGCTTCGTGGTGGATTTTGTCGGCGGTGCGGTCGGGCACCGTTTCCGCTCCGGGGAAGGGCGTGGACAGGCCCTGCCCAAAGCCGCCGGTTTTACGAAGGGCCGCACGCCAAAAATCGTCGATGCCACGGCGGGGCTGGGGCGGGATGCCTTCCTGCTTGCATCGCTCGGAGCGGAGGTCATCCTCATTGAACGCTCACCGGGCATGCACGCCCATCTCGCGGACGGTATTCGCCGCGCATTGGAGGCAGGCGGCGCCTATGCCGAGGCGGCAGCGCGCATGACGCTGTTGCAGGGCGATTCACGCCAGCTGTTGCAGGAACTTTCACCCGAGGTGGTGATCGTCGACCCCATGCATCCGCCGCGCCACAACACGGCGCTGGTGAAAAAGGAAATGCGGGTGCTGAGAGAGCTGGTGGGTTCCGATCCCGATCAGGTGGAACTGATGGAGGCGGCGCTTGAACATGCAACGAAGCGGGTGGTTCTGAAATGGCCGCTGCGCGCCGAGCCGATGCCGGGCATTCGCAAGCCCTCGCATCAGATAATCGGCAAGAATACCCGTTATGATGTCTTCATGATTTTCGGGAAATCAACCGAGCCGGAGGAATGATCAGCGGAAGCTGGGCTTGCGCTGTGCATTCATCAGAAGCTCGTGCCGCGAGGCGAATTCGCCGAACAGTTTTCTGAGCCTCGTCTCTTCGGTCTTGTCCAGCCGGTAACGACGGCAGAATTCCGCAACGTTCAGGATCGGCTTCGGCCGGTTCCCGTCTACGCTCCTGTTATCGATGATCTGCATGGCATCCTCCTTCAACCAGAGGGAAAACGTGACGGCGCGCTTGCGGTTCCTTATGAATTCGCATGGATGAGAAAAGGTCTTGCGGCAGCACACGGCCTCATCAAGTTTTCTTGAAACTATCGCAGGAAACGAAATCCTCCCCAAATGGTTCTCTGCATGACGTAAACGAAGGAAGGGAGACCCATGTTCCACAACAACCGATTTCTGAGTTCGACGATCTTATGCGCGCTGCTTGCCGTGCCGCTTGCCGGCACTGCCCACGCCCAGACCGCCCCGGCTGCCGAAACGAAACGGCCAAATGCGCCGGATCAGAAACCGGCTTTTGAGGGCCAGACGCGCGCGCCGCAGGCCGCGGCCCAGCCGAACATTGAAAAAACCGTCGTCGCCGAGGGTCTGCCGCATCTCTGGTCGATGGAATTCCTTCCCGATGGCCGCATGATCGTCGCCGCCAAGGAAGGCGCCATGCATCTCGTCGCTGACGGCAAGGCAGGCCCCGCAATAGAGGGCGTGCCCAAGGTCGCATCCGCCGGACAGGGCGGTCTTCTCGACATAGCGCTTGCTCCCGATTTCGAGACATCGCGTAAAATCTTCTTCTCCTTCTCCGAACCACGTGATGGCGGCAACGGCACCTCCGTCGCCTCGGCCAAGCTGACCGAAGAGGGCGGTGCGGCAAAACTGGAAGATGTCTCGGTGATTTTCCGCCAGATGCCGACCTATGACGGCGACAAGCATTTTGGCTCCCGCCTCGTATTCGGACCCAATAACGAGCTTTACGTCACCGTTGGTGAACGTTCGGACGCCACACCGCGCGTGCAGGCCCAGGATCTTTCGAGTGGCCTTGGCAAGGTCTTCCGCATTGACGCGGCAGGCAAGGCTTTCGAGGGCAACCCCTTCGCCGGCCAGCAGAATGCGCTGCCGGAAATCTGGAGCTATGGCCACCGCAACCTGCAGGCCGCGGCATTGGATGGAGAGGGCAGGCTCTGGACCGTGGAACATGGCCCGAAGGGCGGCGATGAACTGAACCTGCCGAAAGCGGGCCTCAATTACGGCTGGCCGGTCATCACCTACGGCGTCGAATATAGCGGCCGGTCGGTTGGTGAAGGCGCCACCGCCAAAGAAGGCATGGAGCAGCCGGTCTATTATTGGGACCCGGTCATCGGTCCTTCCGGCATGGCTTATTATGATGGCGACCAGATTCCCGAATGGAAGGGCGCCTTCATCGTTGGCGGTCTGGTGAGCCAGGGTCTGGTCATCCTGCATATCGATAGCGACAAGGTCGCGACCGAAAGCCGGCTACCGCTCGAAGCGCGCATCCGCGACGTCAAGATCGGGCCGGATGGCGCGGTCTATGCCTTGACGGAACAGCGCGGCGGCGAATCGCAGATTCTTCGGATCGCCAAAGCCGGCTGATAAAAACGGACCGTCGAAACAACAGGCCGCCGGAACGAAGGCGGCCTGTTTTCGTTTGCTTCAGCGTGAAACCTGCCGGAAAAAACCATGCCACAACCGCCCACCCGCCTTCTTGCCAAAATCGGACTTGCCTATGTCAACGATCAGGAACCGGGGATAGCCCGCGAAAGACGCGGGCGGGGTTTCTGCTACCGAATGCCGGGCGGCGAACTCCTGTCCGATAGTATCGAACTGAAACGCATCAAATCGCTCGGCGTGCCGCCCGCCTACAGGGACGTATGGATATGCATCGATCCATCCGGGCATTTACAGGCAACCGGCTTCGATGCGCGTGGGCGAAAACAATATCGGTATCATCCCGACTGGCACGCGCTCAGGGGTGAGACGAAATTCTTCCAGCTCAAAAGCTTCGGCAAGGCCTTGCCCGCCATTCGTCGCCGGGCCATTGCCAATATTGAGAAACAGGATCACGGTCCCGAAATGACGCTGGCCGCACTCACGCTGCTGCTTGACGCCGCCTATCTGCGCGTCGGCAACCGTTCCTATCTCGAAACTAACGGCACCTATGGCGCGACGACCCTGCTCAAACGGCACGTCTCCTTCGGGGAGACTATCGAACTGCGCTTTGCAGCAAAGGGTGGGCAGAAGGTGAAGCGCCAGCTGCGCCATCCCCGCCTACAGAAAATCCTCGAGGAAATCGCCGATCTGCCCGGCAAGGAACTTTTCGTCTGGCAGGATAGCGAAAACCGGGTGCATTCGGTCGATTCCAGCGATCTCAACGCATACCTCTCCCGCACCGGCGGAGCCGGTATTTCCGCCAAGACGTTTCGCACCTGGGGCGGCACGCTGGCAGCCTTCTGCGATGCGATGGAGCATGTGGCGGCAGGCGAAAAACCAAGCATAAAGGGCATGTGTCAGGCGGCAGCGACCGAGCTTTCCAATACCCCCGCCATCTGCCGCAAGAGTTATGTGCACCCTGCCGTTCTCGAGATAGCGACAGATGAGAAGGCTCAGAAGAAACTCAGCCGTATTTTGAAGGTTGGGGCAAAACCCGTCTCCGGCCTCAGGGCGGATGAAAGACGGCTGCTTGCCTTCCTGCCGTAAGGCTCAGCGGCTCCCCGCCCATTCCGCCAGTTCCCGCTCGGCCCTTTCCAGCGCGCTGTAATTCAAAAGCTTGCGCAGGAAGGCCACCGTGACGGCGCGGGTTCGAAGATTATACCGGCCTTCCGCATCATCATCACCCGGCGCCTGATGCACGTTCAGCTTTTCATAGAGGCTTTGCAGCCGGTTCTGCACGCTGCGCAGCGACAGGTTGCGGCGGCGCGCAATCGCCTTGTCGGTAAGGCCGAGCGCGACATCGACAAGGATTTCATATTCGGAATCGGTAAAACCATGCGCCTTGCCGAGGCTCTTTTCCTGCAGACCGCGCACTTCCCGGTCGATCACGCATTGCGCCTCAATGAAGATGCTGCGCAGCGCCAGCCGCAGCCGGTCATCGGAGGCGGATTTCAGCACGTAGCCATAGGCAGCCCCTTCGGGCACGATACGGGAAACACCGCGCACATAGGCCTCATCGGAATAGTTGGACCAGAACAGGATGCGGGTATCCGGCCTCTCCTTCCAGATGGTACGCGCCGCCTCGATGCCGTTGCGCTCATTCATCTGCAAATCCATGACGATGTGGGCGGCCCGGTTTTCCCGCGCCAGCTTTTCCCCGGCTCTGCCGTTTGCCGCCTCCAGTACATTGTCGCATTCCGGCAGGGCGGCACGCACGGCTTCATTCAGATAGGCGCGGTGCAGCGCATCGTCTTCGACGATCAGCACGTCCATGTCATAACTCCTCCCGCCGGTCGAAAGCGTTTTCCGGCAGCGTTACGGTAATGCGGGTTCCGGCTCCCGCGCCGTTGCCGCCAATATCGAACCGCGCCGAAATCAGCCGCGCCCGCGTCTTCATGTTGCCGATGCCGAGACCGCCGGAGGCCGCGCCTCCACCGCCGCCGCTGCCGTCATCACTGACAGTCACCCGCAAACCGCCATCGACGGACGAAAGCGTCACGGCAATGGTTTCCGGCTGGGCATGGCGGATGGCATTGTTGACCGCTTCCTGCACGATGCGGAACAGCGAGATGGCTACCGTCTTGTCGAGTGCTTCCACCAGCCCGTCGGTCTCGTCCATCACCGACCATTCGATCGCATATCCGCTATCACGCACGGAACGGTCCACATAGGTCTCGATCGCCTGCACCACGCCGAACAGTTGCAGGATGGAGGGTTTCGCCTCCTCGATGATCTCACGCAGGTCCTGCATGCAATGCTGCAGGCTGCGCACCACCGGCTCCAGCATCTCGCCCGAAACGTCGGGGGCATGGCTCATGCGTTCGATACGACGCGCCAGCCGTGTCAGATCCGCCAGCGTCTGGTCGTGCAGATCCATGCCGATGCGTTGCCGCTCCGCCTCCAGCGCCTCGGTCAATTGCAGGGCGCCCAGCCGCAGGCCTTCCTCGCGGGCATTGGCGCGCGCCTCCTCGATGGCGGAACGCTTGGCCTGCTCGGCAGCGCGGATGGCATAAAAATAGGGCGCCAGCAAATCCGCAACCGCGCGGGCGTTGGCGACATCCTCCATGGTATAGGCGTCCGACTGGTGCGACGAGCAGCTGAGGGCGCCGATGATATCGCCATGCACCTTCATCGGCACATGCAGGCGGCTATGCAGGCCGAGTTCGATGATCGGGCTCGAAAACGACCCTTCGAAATGAAAGCGCGGATCGGCGCAGGCATCGCCGCTCAAAAGATATTCGACCGCACCGGAGAGAAGGGACCGGATCGGGCTGCCGGTCAGCAGGGCGGGCGGCTGTCGGCTCCAGGCGCTGACGAGACCGCTCTCATAGGCAATATGGTACTTGTCATCCAGCTGCTTGATGCAGACATCGAGATGGACGTGCGGAATGATGTGGGTGATCTCGGTGGCGACCGCCTGAATGATGGCGTTGAATTCCAGCTGCCCGGCGAGCAGCCGCGATATGCCCATATAGTGATGAAAGAGAGCGCTTTTCGGTGTATCCAGCATGTGCGGACACCCTCCCAAGCGTCTGCCTTCGACCTGTTGCGACGAAGATGGCTTTTCAGAACGCCGCATCATCTATTCTGCGCCCGGCAATACCGTTTCGTCCTGCGGGTTCCCGCATGCTTTCTGCGGAAACCCGCAGCAAGATTGCCGTGATCCGCCTATACAAGCCAAATCTTCTTGGTCATTCTCGCTTGTACTGGGGAACGGAGCTCCAGTGCAACGGGATTTCGTCTGCCGCCGAGGAGATTTGCGGCGGATGAGGGTTCCGGCCCCGAAAGGGCAAGCCACCAGGGAGGAAAATCAATGGCTTTCAGGAAGATGCTTCTGGCGTCGGCTGCTGTCGCGTGCGCAGCCTTGCCGATCACCGCTCATGCCGATACGTCGGCAAAAAAAATCGCGCTCTCGAACAATTACGCCGGCAATTCCTGGCGTCAGGCAATGCTGACGAGCTGGGACAAGATCACCAAACAGGCCGTCGCCGACAAGCAGGTCGCGGCCGCTGACGCCTTCACGACCGCCGAAAACCAGGCGACCGAACAGGCGGCGCAAATCCAGAACCTCATTCTGCAGGGTTATGACGCCATCGTCATCAACGCCGCTTCCCCCACCGCCCTTAATGGCGCGGTAAAGGAAGCCTGCGATGCCGGCATCATCGTGGTCTCGTTTGACGGCGTCGTCACCGAGCCCTGCGCATGGCGCATCGCCGTCGATTTCAAGGCGATGGGCGAAAGCCAGATCGACTATCTCGCCAAGGCTATGCCGAAGGGCGGCAACCTGCTCGAAATCCGTGGTCTCGCCGGCGTTTCGGTGGATGACGAAATCCACGCCGGCATCGCCGCCGGTGTAGCAAAGAACCCGCAGTTCAAGATCGTCGGTTCGGTCAATGGCGACTGGGCGCAGGATGTCGCGCAGCGCGCCGTTGCCGGTATCCTGCCAAGCCTTCCCGAAGTTGCCGCCGTGGTAACGCAGGGTGGTGACGGCTACGGTGCCGCACAGGCTTTCGCCGCCGCCAAGCGCCCGACGCCGACCATCGTCATGGGCAACCGCGAAGACGAGCTGCAATGGTGGAAACAGCAGAAGGATGCGGGCGGTTACGAGACCATGTCCGTCTCCATCGCCCCCGGCGTTTCGACGCTGGCTTTCTGGGTGGCGCAGCAAATCCTCGACGGCAAGGATGTGAAGAAGGATCTGACCGTTCCATTCCTGCGCATCGATCAGGCCAATCTTGAGGAAAACCTCAAGACCACCCAGAAGGGCGGCGTGGCGAATGTGGAATATTCGCAGGCGGACGCACAGAAGGCCATCGCCGCCAAATAGGCCGGACGATTTTAAGACATGAAAAATTGCGGCGCGTTGCGAGAGGCGCCGCAACCATCACGATATTCCATTTCAGATCATTGGCGTAATTTTTCATGAATGACACCATTCAGGCGGAAGAAGTCGTCGCCGCGCGCGGCGTGAAGGTCGTGTTCGGCGCGGTCAAGGCGCTGGACGGCGCTGACCTCATCATCCGTGCCGGGGAATGCCTTGGGCTTGTCGGCCACAATGGCGCTGGAAAATCCACCATCGTCAACGTCATCAATGGCGGGCTGACGCCGCATGAGGGTTCCATTTCCTATCGCGGCGATGAGAGCCGGCATGGCATCGCCGCGGCACGCGCCAGCGGCGTGCGTTGCGTGTTCCAGGAGCTATCTCTCTGCCCGAACCTCACGATCAGCGAAAACGTCCGTATCATGCATGCCGCAATCGGCGGCCGGAACTGGCGCGGCCGGGCGCTGAGGACGATCCGGCAGACATTGGACGAGATTTTCCCCGGCCACGGCATCGATTGCGAGCTGACGATTGCCGAACTGTCCATCGCCGAACGGCAGATGGTGGAAATCGCCATCAATTTCTGCCGCACCCCGGAAGCTCCCAGACTGGTGATCCTCGACGAGCCGACCTCTTCGCTTGATGCCGGCCTTGCCGAGCAGTTGATGGATTATGTCCGCCGGTTCGTGCGCGAGGGTGGCTCCGTCCTGCTGATCTCACATATTCTCGGAGAGATTCTTTCGACCGCCACCCGCATCGTCGTCATGAAGGATGGCCGGGTGGTGGCCGACCGGAAGGCTGCGGAATTCACCACCCGCTCGCTCGTCGAAGCCATGGGCAGCGTCGTCAAGGAACAGGACAGGCGGCGGGGCGAAAGCCGCAAGGCAGGCGATAAGGTGCTCTCCATGCCGGCGCGGCGCGGTGAAGGCCTCGCCTTTGAGGCCTTTCGCGGCGAGATCATCGGTCTTGCCGGCCTCGGCGGCCACGGCCAGACCGAAGCATTGCTCGATCTTTATCTCGCGCAGAACAGCAGCTGGCTGCCGCCGCGAAAGACCGATATTGCCTTCGTGGCGGGCGATCGCAGCCTGAATGGCACTTTCCCGCTCTGGAGCATCCTGAAGAACCTTTCCATCGCCTCGCTGCGGGATATTTCTTCGGCAGGCATGGTGGACAGGGGTAAGGAAACCGAGCTTGGCGCGAAATGGAAACAGCGCATCGAAATCCGCACGCCTGATATGGGCAACAAGATCCTCTCTCTGTCCGGCGGCAACCAGCAGAAGGTGCTTTTCGCCCGCGCGCTTGCCACCACCGCCAGCACCGTTTTGATGGATGACCCCATGCGCGGCGTCGATATCGGCACCAAACAGGAGGTCTACGATATCTTGAGAACCGAAGCTTCCCACGGTCGCACCTTCATCTGGTATTCGACCGAGATGGATGAAATCCGCCTGTGCGACCGGGTCTATGTGTTCCGTGACGGCACCATTCAGGCGGAATTGGTGGGTGAGGAAATCACTGAGCAGAATGTGCTTGCCGCCTCCTTTTCGGGAGAGGAGCACGCATGAAACTCTCGGCAAACGCCCTTCGCCTCATCATTCCCGCCGCCTCGCTCGCCTTTCTCCTTGCCGCCGTGTTTTACATGCAGCCGCGCGCCATGAGCTATAACGGCATGAACCTGCTGTTCAATCTGGCGGTGCCGATCGCACTTGCCACCATTGCGCAGATGCTGATCATGTCCGTCAACGATCTCGACCTGTCGATGGGCACTTTCGTCAGTTTCTGCGCCTGTGTCACCGCCACCTTCCTGCAGACGACGCCGCTTCTCGGCATTGCGATTTTCGCCGGTGCAATTGCGGTGTATGCCGCAATGGGAGCAATCATTCATATCCGCGCCCTGCCCTCCATCGTGGTCACGCTTGGCATGAGCTTCGTCTGGGGTGGCCTTGCCGTCCTCATCCTGCCCTCGCCGGGTGGTCAGGCTCCCGCCTTCATCCGGGCGCTGATGACGGCGAAACCGCCGCTGGTGCCGATCGCCATCGTCGCCAGCATCCTTATCGCGGTCGTTGCCCATTACATCGTCATGCGCTCCTCCTTCGGCGTTTTGATGCGCGGTGTCGGCGGCAACTTCCGCTCCGTCGAGCGCTCCGGTTGGTCGGTCATCGGCATTCGCGCCGCCACCTTTGCGCTTGCCGGTTTCTTCGCGGTGCTGTCCGGCATCGCCCTTGTCGGGCTGACGACCGCGGCCGACGCCAATATTGCGCTGCGCTACACGCTGCTGTCGATTGCGGGTGTCATCCTGGGCGGTGGTGAATTCGTCGGCGGGAGAGTTTCGCCCATCGGCGCTGTCATCGGCGCGCTGACGCTGACGCTTGCCGGCTCGTTTCTGTCGTTCATGCGCATTTCGCCGGACTGGCAGATCGGCGCGCAGGGCGCGATCCTCATCATTGTGCTTGCCTTGCGCATCCTGCTCAACCGTCTCGAAAAGCGGGAGAAAAACCAATGAACGGGCTGTCATCCCTCACGAAAAAACCGTGGATCTGGTCGTTTGCCGCAACGGCTGCGGTGTGGACCGTCACCGTGCTCTTCACCGGCGGCGCAAGCTCTTTCGGCCTGTCGCATGCGGCACTGACCTTCGCGGCCTTTTCCGTGATTGTCGGCATCGGCCAGATGTTCGTCATCACGCTCGGGCCGGGCAATATCGACCTCTGCGTTCCCGCAACGATGACACTATCTGGCACGCTGGCGCTGAAATTCATGGATGTGTCCGATGGTCTCATTCTGCCCGGGCTGCTGATCGCCATTCTGATTGGCATCGCCATCGGCATCGGCAATTATGCGCTGATCAAGCTCTTACGCATCCCGCCGATCATCGCGACGCTGTCCATGAGCTTCATCGTGCAATCCATCGCCATCTGGTCGAACCGCGGCCTGCGCATCAAGCCGCCGGAAACATTGGCCACTTTCGCCATCTCCAGCTCTTTCGGCATTCCGAACGTCGCACTTGTGGCGCTTCTCCTCTCGGTCGTCGCCTGGCTGCTGCTCGACCGCACATTTTACGGCCGCTGGATTTCCGCCATCGGCCAGAGCACCTTTGCCGCCCGCATGACCGGCATTCCCGTGGATGGCGCCCGTTTCGTCACCTATGTGCTCTGCGCGGTGCTGGCGGCGATTGCCGGTTATCTGCTCGCCAGCTTCTCCGGCGGCGCAGCCCTCAACATGGGCTCGGAATATCTCCTGATGTCCATCGCCGTCGTCGTCATCGGCGGCACGGCGGTGGCGGGTGGGGATTCCAACGTTCCCGGCATCTGGGGCGCTTCGCTTTTCATGTTCCTGGTGGTTTCGATGCTGAATACCTATGGTTTCGGTGCCGGCATCCGCCTCATCCTCACCGGCCTTATCATCATCTCCGTCATTCTTCTGGCAAGCGGCCCCAAGGCCACGCGCTAACCCCAAACAACAAGCCCACAAGCGGACCACGCTCATGACCACAGACAAGACCTCCCCATACGAAATCCACGATGACCGCTTCCGCCATCTGATCGTCGGTAATGCCGAGCTGGAAGAGCTTTATTCCGGCTGCCGCTGGGCCGAAGGGCCGGTGTGGTTTGCCGATTTGAACTGCCTGCTGTTCAGCGATATTCCCAATGAACGCATGTTGCGCTGGGTGCCGGATGGCGGCGTCTCCGTGTTCCGCCACCCCTCCAACTTCACCAATGGCAACACGCGCGACCGGCAGGGACGGCTGGTTTCCTGCGAACATGGCGGCCGCCGCGTTACCCGTACCGAGGTCGACGGTTCGATCACGGTTCTCGCCGACAGCTATGGCGGCAAGCGGCTCAATTCGCCCAACGATGTGGTGGTGAAGTCCGATGGCAGCATCTGGTTCACCGACCCCACCTACGGCATCCTCTCCGACTATGAGGGCTACAAGGCCGAGCCGGAGCAGAAGACGCGCAATGTCTACCGGCTCGATCCCGCAACCGGAAAGATCGACGTCGCCATTGACGACTTCGTACAGCCGAACGGCCTTGCCTTTTCGCCTGATGAAACGAAGCTCTATATCGCCGACAGTTCCTACAGCCACGATGTCTCCCGTCCGCGCCATATCCGCGTCTTCGACGTGGTGGACGGCGTTAAGCTCGCCAACGGCCGGGAATTCTGCAATCTCGACAACGGCTTGCCGGATGGTTTCCGTCTGGATACGGCCGGCAATCTGTGGACCAGCGCCGGTGATGGCGTTCACTGCTTTGCGCCCGATGGCACGCTCATCGGCAAGATCAAGGTGCCGCAGACGGTGGCGAACCTTACCTTCGGCGGTCCCAAAAAGAACCGCCTGTTCATCACCGCGACGAAATCGCTCTATTCGGTGTATGTGGCCGCAACCGGTGCGCAGATACCGTGAGGCGCTGAAAAACCACGGCGCAAATTACAGGAAGGAACTGGCAAGACGGCTTCACCGCGCTATAAAAGCGGTATGAATGACGATTCCTGCCCCTTCTTCACGGACGATATGGCAATGGATGGCGAAACCCCGGCCATAGAACCCAGCAGCCGGATGCTGTCATGGGCGCGCAATTCCGCTCTCTATCGGCTGGGGCAGCGCATGATGACGGAACAGCAGCTGCGCGACGCGATCACGCGCAAGGCGCGGGAAAAATTCGTGGATATCAACACCGCACAGGCAAAGGCACTCGGCGAATTCGCCGTGACCTTCGCCTATGGCATCAAGGCGCTTGATGATACCGCCTATGCGGAAATAGCCGTGCGGAGCGGCCAGCGCAGCGGCAAATCGAAACGCGGGCTGGCGCAGAAACTGCAGATCAAGGGCATCGCCCGGGAAACGGCGACGGCCGCATTGCAGGAGACCAACGATCTGGTCGCCGCCGTCATCTTTGCGCGCAAGCGCGCCTTCGGCCCCTTCCGCCGTGTCGAACTCGATGACAAACGCAACGCCAGGGAATTTTCCGCCTTTGCCCGCAACGGCTTCGGCTTCGACATTGGCGCAAAAGTCATGGCCATGACAGTGGAAGAAGCGGAAGAGATTCTCGCGGATGCGCCGCTCTGACGGCTATTGCGGCAGGGGATGCGTTTTCAGATAAGCAATCAGATCGGCAATATCCGTTTCGCTCCACAGCCCGAAAAACCGCATCGCATTTCCTGGGATCGCCTTCTTCGGGCTGGCGATGAATTTCTGAAGTTCGTCTTCCGTCCAGACCCGGCCAGCTGCACCGGCATCCTTCAGCGCCTGTGAATAATGGCCGTAGTCGGCCACGGAAGCCATCGGCCTGCCGACCACGCCCATCAGATGTGGTCCCATCCGGGTGCGGGGTGTATCGACGCTGTGACAGGTGGAGCAGCGGCTGAAAACCTTTTCCCCATGCGCCGCATCGCCTTCGGCGAAGGCCGTCGTAAACATAAGCAGGAAAAGAGCGGTCACTGCCGCAGCACGTTTGGGTACCGAAATCATAGGCTGGATAATACAACGCCCTCCCCGTTTAACAACGAAGAGGGCGCTTTTTCATATGCGACAGAATGCCCGGCGCAACGCACCGGGCGCTTGCCGGATCAGTTCATGGCCGTCAGCGTAACCGAGGTGCCGGTGGCAGCAAGGTTGAGGCCGACCTGACCCGTCACGCTGACCGTCTGCAGCTGGATGGAGCCGGAGGTGCCACCGACCAGGATGTTGGTGCCGACACCGAGACCGACGGTCACTTCAGCCGTGGCGCCCTGATAAAGGCCGCCGAGCGAACCGCGGTGGTAACCTGCCGTCGGGGCAAACACGGCCCAGACGAGACGGCCCTGCGTGGTGAAACCAAGATCAACGCCCATCTTGCGGATGGCGCCAGTGTAGTGGTCGGTGCGGCGTGCGCCCATGGTGGACTGGAAGGTGCAATCCAGTTCCTTGGCGGAGCCGATCACGTAACCGACGCCACCGCCGATATCGCAGCTCAGATAACCGATCTTGACGCCGTTGCGTTCGTCCTGCTCCTGCGGAGCGGGTTCATATCTCGCAAGGTCGGCAGCCAGTGCGGATGCAGCCCCACCGAGGCCCATCGTCATTGCGGCAAAAGTTACGGCAACAGCCTTTTTCATTTTATTTTCTCCTGTTTTAGTCCTACCCGCAGCAGCCCTTCTTGCCCTCTCCGGATATTGAATTCCGCACTGTTAACGTTTGTTCCCTGAAATCGATCCAAAACAACTTAATTGGATGCAAGGAAAGCAAAACAGTTAACAATGTCTAATCGCGGTAGGGTGCCATTAAGACATTGTTAGGGCGGAAAATGCGTTGAAAATTACTGTCAACAACAAGCGCTTCCGGGCGTTGTTTTGCTGCAACAAACTCAAAGCGGCAGGGCGACGGGAAAGCCGGTGGCGGCATGCGTCATGACATCCATGCGCACCCCATAGATGCGCTCCAGCGTCTCCGGCGTCATGACCTCCTGTGGGGTTCCCCTGGCAATCAGATTGCCGGAATGCAGGGCGACGATCTCGTCGCAGAACCGGGCCGCCATGTTGACATCGTGCAGCACCACGATGACGCCGAGACCCTTCTCGCGCGAAAGTCTCTGCACCAGCGACAACACTTCGATCTGATGTGCCAGATCGAGCGCCGATATCGGTTCGTCAAGCAGCAGGCTTTCGGCATTCTGGGCCACCAGCATGGCAAGCCATACGCGCTGGCGCTCGCCACCGGAAAGCGTGTCCACCAGCCGGTCGCGGAAGGCCACGGTATCGGTCAACTCAATGGCTTCATCGACCTTCTCCTGATCCGCCTTGGTGAACTGGCCAAGCGCGCCATGCCAGGGATAACGGCCGAGCGCCACCAGTTCCTTGGCGAGCATACCGGAGGCGGCCGGCGTATATTGCGGCAGATAGGCGAGTTTTCGCGCAAATTCCCGGTTGCCCCAGGCGCCCAGCGCCTTTCCTTCAAACGACACACTACCCGCCGTCGGCTCCTGAATCCGCGCCAGAATCTTGAGCAGCGTCGATTTTCCCGAACCATTATGGCCGATCAGGCCGATGGTCTTGCCGGTCGCAAAACTTGCCGTCAGCGGCTGCAGCAATGTTCGGCCGGGCACCTCCATCGTCACCCCATCCAGTGAAAAAAGCGGGGTATCGTCGTAGTCGGCGGCAAATGCTGCCTCACCCATGGTTTTTATCTCCGTAAATGCCCAGACACATCATTGGCGCCTACCTGAAAGCCAGATCAGGTAAGGCGCGCCGGCCAGAGCCGCAAAAAGCCCGAGCGGCAACTCATAGGGAAAGGTGACCGTTCGCGCCCCGAGATCGGAAAGCGCCATCAGCACCGCTCCGAAAAGGAAAGAAGCGAACAGATGATCGCGCGGCGTGGTGAAGCCGGCGCGAAGCGCGATATGCGGCGCCATCAAACCGACGAAACTCAAGGGACCGACGAGCAGCGATGCGGCACCGGTGACGATGCCGGCAACCGCAATGACGGCGATGCGCGCGAGGCTGAGCGGCAGCCCGAGGGAAAGCGGCACATCCCGGCCGAGCGGCAGGATTGTCAGCCAGCGCGTTACCGACAGCGCACCTGAAAGAAGAACGACGGAAAGCACCGCAAGAAATATCGCCGAAGCCGGTGTTGCAGTCGAACCCGAACCGCTGAGCCAGGCAAGAATCTGCCAGGCGCGCTGGTCGCCAATGGCAAGCAGCGCTGAAAGCACCGCCGAGCAGAGCGAACTGACGGCAATGCCCGCAAGCAGTATTTTTTCAGGCGCCAGATACCGGCGCACCGCAAAGAACAACACGAGGGTCATGACGGCCGCCGAGCCGATGCCCGCGCCCACGAACAATTCAAAGAGGCCTGCCGCCGGAAAGATCGTGATGGCGGCGGCAAAACCAAGACCCGCCCCGCCGCTGACGCCGATCACCTCCGGGCTTGCCATGGGATTGCCGGTCAACCTCTGGAGAAGCGCGCCCGCAATGGCCAGCAGACCGCCAGCGGCCATGGCCGCCACCAGCCGCGGCCAACGGAAGGGCAGAAGGCTTTGCAGGTCACCCGCCCTCAGCACCGTCCAGCCATCCGGCCCCTTGCCGATGGCCAGCGCGGCAAAGATCAGCACAGCCAGGATCACAAGCACTGGCAGCAGCGCGGCAAGCCGGCGTCTTGCCGCAACATCGCCGCCTTCGCTGCGGTGGACGTCGGTCGGCCGGATTTTCGGCAACAGCCACAGAAGCAGGGGTCCGCCGATCAGCGCCGTTACCGCGCCCGTGGGGAAAACTTCGGCCGTCGTGCTTGCCAGAAGCTGAACGAGACCATCACAGAACCAGAGCAGCAACCCGCCCAGCAGCGGCGAAACCAGGAGCACGGCGGATGACCGCCGCACGCCGAGCGCCCGGGTAAGCGCCGGTGCGGCAAGGCCGATGAAACTGACGAGGCCGACCGCAGCGGCAACGAAGGCGGCCAGCGCAACCGCAACGGCCGCGACCGCCAGCCTGATCGAAAACAGCGATACGCCGAGCGATCGCGCGCCGGCATCGCCAAGACCGAGAACCGTCAATGGCCTTATCAGCAAGCCGGTGAGAACAAGGCCTGCGAGGAGCTGGAAGGCGAGAGAAAAGGCATTCGACCAGTCCTGCTGGCTGAGCGAGCCGCCGTTCCAGACGACAAGCGACATCAGATATTCGCCCTGCGCCAGCGTCAGCGCCGCGGAAACGGAAGCAGCCGTGATACCGACCAGAAGCCCTGATATTACCATGGTCACCGGCTCGAAGGACCGCCGCCAGCCGAGAAGGAAGACAATGCCGGCGGCAACGGCAGCGCCAGTGAGTGCCACCAATGCGCGGTTGCCATCCAGCACCGAGGGAAGGAACAGGGTTGCGATGACGATGGCCAGCTGCGCGCCGGCGGAAATGCCGAGGGTAGACGGATCGGCAATCGGATTGCGCAGCAATTGCTGGAAAAGCGCACCCGACAGGCCGAGCATCGCGCCCGCGAGAATGGTGACAGCTGCCCGCGGCATCAGGCTGAAGGCGAAAATAACCTGATCCATTGACAGCTTGGCAGCATCAAACGGCAGGCTGGGCCATGCGCTGAAAGGTAGCCGCTGCAAGCCGGCATGCAGGGAAAGCCCGCAGGCCACAACAAATAAAAGCCCGAAGAAAAGCTGGAGAGGCCGCGTCGTCACAGAGCTTCTCCCTGCGCCGTCAAAGCCTCGGTCAGAAGCCGCGCAAAACGCATGCCGGCGGTGATGCCGCCATAGGGGCTGACATTGCCGAGCGTGACCACCCGGTTTTCCCGCACAGCCGGAAGGGCCTGCCAGATGGCGCTGTTGCGCAGGCTCTGACGAGCCTCCACCGGAATATCGGAGACGATGACGATACGCGCCTCAGGCACAGTGGCAAGATTTTCAAGCGGCACCGGCGCCGCGAAGGTGAATTGCGACCGGTCCACCCAGGCATTGGCCAGCCCCAGCCGGCCAAGGACATCCCCGAACATGCTGTCCGCACCAAAAGCGCGAAAATGCCGGGCGTCACCGATGTTGATCACATAGGTCGGCCGCGCGGAAAAACCGGCAAGGCGGATCCGCATGGCGTGCAGCGCGGCGTCCGTCTCGCTCAGAACCCTGCGCGCCTCATCGACCCGGACGAGCTTCTCGCCAAGAGCCGAGACCGCTGCGAGCGCCTTTTCGAAAGGCGGCTCGCCCTGCACGTAAAAGGGCAGCGAGAAGACCGGCGCAATCGCTTCCAGCCTGCTGGTATAACGTGTGTAGAAAGGCGAAATCAGAATGAGATCCGGCCGGGTCAATTGCAGAAGCTCGAAATTGGGTGCGCCGCGCAGACCGAGATCAGCAACGCTTTCAGGGATTTCCGGCTCGACCGCACCGACCCTGAACTGGATGAGTTCGGTTGCCGCCACCGGCATGACGCCGAGCGCCACGGAGGTTTCGAGCATGGCCCAGTCGATAGCGGCTATGCGCGGTGTCACCGCCGCCCGCGCCTTGCCTGCAAGAGCCGAAGCGGCAAGTAACCCGAGAAATTCCCGCCGCCCCCAAAAGGGAGGCACCCATCGATCCTTGCGCGTCATGCCCCTGCTGCTTCACTTGATATGACATCACCAACGATAGGTCAGCTTGCCCATAACCGTTCTTCCGTCACCGTAATAGCATCCGAAAGTGGAGCAACTAGAAATATATTCTTTATCAGTCAAGTTTTGCGCGAAGAGCGAAGCGCGGTAGTCGCTCTTCTCGTAGTGCACACCGAGATCGAGGAGGGCGAGGCCCTTCATCTCCGCGGCGTGGGCGGCGTCGTCGTAACGCTTTCCGACATAACGGAGACCGCCGCCGATACCGAAGCCCTCCAGCGCCGAATCCGATTGCCCAACGGGGATAGCAATACGCACGGTAACGCCAACCGCATGAGGCTACAGAAAAATACCGGTCTTTCGGAGAAGCCGGTTGCGGGAAAAAATGCCCGCCACAAATATATCGTCCCCGCTTGTCCCCGCTGCCCCGGCGCGTCGCATAATCGCGACAGATTTTGATTTACAGGAGACAGCAATGGCTGAGACTTACGAACACTACGCCGCCGGCCTGGAATCGCCGGCATCCCACGGTTTCGACATCGTTCCTGACGATGCGGTCCCGCTTCCTTCGCCCACGCGTGCAATTTATGTCGGCAATGGCGGCCAGCTTTGCCTCACCCTGCTTTCCGGAACGACCGTCACTTTCCAGAATCTTTCCGCAGGCAGCCTGTTACCGGTCAGAGCAACACGTGTATTTGCAACCCGCACCACCGTGACGGGTATAATCGGGTTGAGCTAGGTGATATATTGCCGCCGCTCAGCCATCGACCTGAAAGCACCACCGCCTTCATATGACACTTTCATGACAAAGCTTTCAGGTTGATGTCAGCTAAATAACGCATCCGCCATCAATAGGCCCATGCGGCAGCGTGAACAGGGCGTTTTGCTCGTTTTTCGTTGCCGCCGGCACATTTGAAATCTGGTGGGACCTAGCATTGGCTCTTTTTACCGCGAAAGCGACAGGAATTGAATCGTATCGTCCGGAGATCGGCAGCGTGCCGCTCAGCCTGCTGACGGCGGCTTATCTGCTGTTTTTCATGAATCAGACATTCTGGTCAAAGGTTCACACCTATCTTTCCGCTTATCCGGTTGCCATCGTCGCGCTCTATGTCGCCATGGCGGCGCTTTTCGGCGCCCTCCTCACCATTTTTTCCGCCAAATATCTCATCAAGCCGTTTCTGGTCTTCGTCATATTCGCGGCGGCTGCCGCCTCCTGGTTCATGGACCGTTACGGCGTCGTCATCGACAGCGACATGATCCGCAACGCCATGGAAACCACGCAGGCAGAGGCGGGCAATCTGATTACCCCCGGTTTTGTCTGGCATATGGCGATTTACGGACTGGTGCCCTCCATCGTCATCGCCGCCATCCGCATCCGGCATCGGCCAATCCTCGACAAGCTTCTGTGGAACACCGTCAGCATCCTGGTGTGCCTTGGCGTCGTAGGCATCATCAGCTTTGCGAATTCAAAGACATTCACCACGGCCATCCGCCAGCACAAGGATATCGTCAAAAGCGCCAACCCGTTGTCGCCGATGATGTCCGCCGTCCATTATTTCACGCAAGCCGGCCAGGAAGCCGAAATTCAGGTCAGCCCAATCGGCAAGGATGCGAAGGTTCTCCCCGCAGCTGGAGGTGTCCATAAGCCGCGCATTACCGTCATCGTTGCGGGCGAAACCGCTCGCGCCGCGAATTTTTCCCTGAACGGCTATGGGCGCGACACCAATCCGGAACTGGCCAAGCGCGACGTGATCTATTTCCCCAACACGACCAGCTGCGGCACCGCGACGGCCATGTCCATTCCCTGCATGTTCTCGAAATTCCCGCGTTCGCAATATAGCCATAGCAAGGCGCTCGCGAATGAAAACGTCATGGACGTCCTCGTCCACGCCGGTGTCAGTGCGACATGGCTGGACAACAATACCGGCAGCAAGAACGTCGCCGACCGTATCCCCTATTTCGACCTGCCCTCCACCAATGACAGCCGCTTCTGCACCGGTGGCGAATGCCGCGACGATATCTTCTTCGACAAGCTCGACGCCTGGCTCAACAACGTCACGAAGGACAGCGTCATCGTGCTGCACCAGATGGGCAGCCACGGGCCGACCTATTATCTGCGCTATACCGACGAATTCCGCAAATTCACCCCGGATTGCCGCACTGCCGAGCTTGGCAATTGCAGCGATGCCGAGATCGTCAATTCCTATGACAACACGCTTCTCTACACCGACCACTTCCTCTCGACCGTGATCGACAAGCTGAAAGCACGCTCCGACAAGCTGGCAACCGGCATGATCTATGCCTCCGACCACGGCGAATCGCTTGGCGAGAACGGTGTCTACCTGCATGGCGCACCCTATCTGCTTGCCCCCGACCAGCAGACCCATGTGCCGTTTCTCGTCTGGTTCGACGATGACTTCGCCAAATCCATGGGGCTCAACCGGGCCTGCCTTGCGAAAAGTGCCGCAGAGGGTGGACGCTCCCACGACAATTATTTCCACAGCATCCTTGGCATGATGAACGTCTCCACTTCCGTCTACGATCCTTCGCTGGACGTGTTCGGCGGCTGCACCCAGCGCCAGAACAGCTGAACAGACAGTGCTTGACGCTTATCCCGTGAAAGCGATACGCAGGACGACGCGATAAAGGGAGCTGTCTTGCGGGTTCTGCTTGTTGAAGACGATCATGTCCTTGGAGAGGCGTTGCGAGACCATGTCGCAGCGGCCGGCCATGCTGTTGACTGGTTCAAGACGCTGGGCGACGCCACAGTGGCAACGCTGACCATGGCCTATGGCCTGATCCTGCTGGACATGCGCCTGCCGGATGGCGAAGGCATCACCCTTCTGCAAACCCTGCGCAAGCGCGACGACGCGACGCCGGTGATCATCCTGACGGCACATGATCAGGTTTCCGACCGGATTGCCGGGCTGAATGCCGGCGCGGACGACTATCTGGTCAAGCCTTTCGACCTTGATGAGCTTTCGGCGCGCATGCTGGCGGTCTCGCGCCGTTACGAGGGCCGCTCGGCACCCGTCATCCGCCTGCCCGGCATCGAGATCAACCAGGTGGCGCGCAATATCATGGTCGACGGAACGGCCCAGACACTCAGCGCCCGCGAATGGGCCGTGCTGGAAAAACTAGTCGAACATCCCGGCGCGGTCGTCTCGAAGGCCCAGCTGCACGACACGCTTTATGAATTCGGCGCGGAAATAGAAAGCAACACGGTCGAGGTCTATATCAGCCGGCTGCGCAAGAAAATCGGCCATGACCGCGTCGAGACCGTGCGCGGCGTCGGCTACACAATCAAGTAAGTCAGACGGCAGATAGGCCAGACGGCAAGCAAGCAAATAACAAGTAGGCAGAAATGGCCAGACCGACCAGCATGACCCGCAAGCTCGTGACGGCGCTGACCAGCGTCGTTGCCATATCCTGGCTCCTCGCCTGTGGGCTGGGCGTCATGGTGATGCAGGACGAATTTGCCGAGATTTTCGATGCCGGCGTGCAGGAGACGGCCGAAAGGCTGCTGCCGCTTCTGGCCGACGATCTTAGGGAAAACAACACCGCCCCCGCCTCGCGCAAGCTCAACCCTTCGGCGGAAGGCGCGGAATATCTGACCTATCAGGTGCGCGACCGCGAAGGACAGGTCGTGCTGCATTCGCATGACAGCTCGACGGAGCCTTTCGAAGTCTCACTCGATCCCGGTTTTTCCGAAACCGCGACACAGCGCATCTACACGGTTGCAACGCCGGACGGCAATTATTTCCTGCAGGTCGCCGATGCCTTCGCCAACCGGCGCGAGGCGATCGAGGAAGCGGGCAGCGCGCTGCTTTTGCCCGTGCTCATCCTCATTCCCGCCAGCATCTTTGCCGTCATCGTGGTGGTGCGCAGAACCCTGCAACCGATACAGACCCTGCGCGACGAAATCGGCAAAAAGGATGGCGGCAATCTTGCGCCGCTCGAAACGCAGCCCTTTCCCGGCGAACTGCATCCTATCGCCCGCTCGGTCAATCTGCTGCTTGGACGGCTGCGATCGGCAATCGAGGCGGAGCGGGAATTCACTGCCAACAGCGCCCATGAATTGCGCACACCAATTGCCGGCGCGCTGGCGCAGGCGCAACGGCTGCACGCCGACATTCCGCCGGAACTTGCGCCGCGCGTCGAGAATATCGAGAAATCCCTGCAGCACCTTGGCCATCTCGCCGAAAAGCTGCTGCAGATGTCACGGGCCGAAGCAAGGATCGGCGTGACCGATACGGCGAATGATGTCATCCCCGTTCTCGAACTCGTCATCGATGACATGGTGAGAACGTCGATTGGCAAATCCCGTATCCGTTTCACCAATCACTGCGAGGACGGCCTGCCCTGCAGGATAGGCGCGGACGCCTTCGGCATCATCGTTCGCAATCTTCTCGAAAACGCCCTGATCCACAGCCCGGCGGGAAGCCCGGTGCAGATTTTGGCCGAACAGGAAGGCACGATCCGCATCATCAATTCCGGACCGGCAATCGACGGGGCGCTGTTGCCCAAACTGACGACGCGTTTTGCCCGAGGCCCGACCAAGGCGGATGGCACCGGCCTTGGCCTTGCAATCGTCAAAAGCCTGGTGGAGCAGACCGGCGGCGAATTGCTGCTTTCTTCACCGGCACCCGGCCGGCAAGATGGCTTCGAAGCTTGCGTGGTTCTTCCCGTAGAAATCGCGTGAGGGGCGCTGACACAAAAAGTGCGGCCGCCATGCTGCGGCGCATTATTTTATGTTGCATTGCAGCATGACGATTGCGGTCTCGCTGGTTTTGGTGATGAGACCGAGGGATGGCAACACCAGACCATTGTAATCCGTCTTGCTACCCGCCTGCGCTCAAACTAAAAAAATATCAATGATTTATGATATATTGGACATCCAGATCGAAAAGCTTCTCATCGCCGCCGCACGGGCAGGCGAAGCGCTGGCGCGGCTGGACGAACGGATCAGCCGCTCGCCGATGAAACACGGCTTCATCGAAAGGCAGGATTTCACCGACGCGATTTCCTCCATGTGGGTCGATGGCGAACTCGTCCATATGGAAGATCTGGTCCTGCATGACGCGCATATGGATGTGCGTGCGCCAACCCACGAAATGACGGCCGCGCACCGGATTTTGCGGTCGCGGCGGCTGATCTTTTCCAATGCCGCCGGCTGGGCCTTCACCGCACCCGGCCTTTCCAGATTACGGGGCAGAGCCACACTTGCAGCCGACGAGGCAGCACGTCCCCGTGAAACCGGGGATCACGCCCGCAGCGACGAGAACGAGACGGATGGGGAAGCGCTGCTGGATGGGGCTTTTTCCGAACTGGATGCGCTTCTGGCGCGAAGCTCCGCGGCACTGGAGGCGATTACCGCCGGCAACATGCCCGCGCCCATGAACCAGCGGCAGGAAGGCCACCCGGTCATCAACGAGCCTGACTGGGACGAAGAGGAACGGCTGAAAGAATGGCTGGAACTGCATGCACGGACGGCAGAACTGCCGGCCATCCTTCGCACCGCCATTCTGCTCGACGCGTGGAACATGATCGAGGTGCTGCAGCGCAGCCCCTGGCTCGGTCGGCTTCTGGCCGCCGCCTTTCTGCGTGAGGGGGCCGTGACGCCTGATCACCTGCCGGCGCTCAGCGCCGGTCTTCGCGCCGTTCCGCGCGAGCGCCGACATGCCAGAAGCCAGACGCAGCGGCTTCAGGCGCTTCTGGACAGTTTTTACGAAGCGGCGCAGGCCAGTTTGAAAGAACATGACCGGCTGACCCACGCCCGTGATCGCATGATGCGCAAGCTCACCGGCCGGCGCTCATCCTCACGTTTGCCGGAACTGGTTGAACTGGTGGTTTCCCGGCCGGTGGTTTCGGCGGCAATGATCGTCAAGGAACTCGGCACCACGCCGCAGGGTGCAATCGGGCTCGCCAATCAGCTGGAATTGCGGGAGGTTACGGGTCGTGGCCGTTTCCGTGCCTGGGGCATGCTTTAAGCGTGGCATTCTGAAATACGGCCTGCACGAAACTGGAAAATTCCATGTCGTCCAGCCGTTTCCACCACGAAAAATGCCGCAGGAACGCGGCGATCACGAATCTTAACAAAATTTAACTATTGCGTAGGTGGGCGAAGCGTCTATGTTCCTCGCTGCGTTGCAGCACGATTTCTTCTCCGGCAACGCGGTCGCATTCGGCCCCCGGCAACTTTTTTCTGCCGCCCGCATTTAAGTGTCCATCATCAGGGAGATGCATAATGACAATTTCAGTCTCAGAACTTAGTTCCGATCAAGAAACAGATGCTCCTTTCGCCAAAAAGGTCCTGACGGCGCGCACGCTCGCCGGCTATACCGTCGAACAGCTTGCCGTCACCTGCGGCCTCACCACCACCGAAATCCACGCACTGGAAGACGGCACCGACAGCGATCCATCGCGTATCAGACGCGTTGCCGCCGCCCTGCATATTCCTGTCGAAACAGTTATCTGATCGCCTCCAGCGATCACGAAAAATCTCAGCGCCGCCGGGGACGATGTTCAAAAGAACATCCGGGCGGCGCGCGTGGCCTGAGGCCGCCAATCTCTTCCGCAAGATTTTCTGAAGCCCTCTCTTAACATTTTCGTTATCCGGCACCACATGGGGTCCACGAGCGACCATGTTCGACATGTGCTTTGCCCGTGCGAGAGCAGCAACAACCTCCGGAATCCTGCCATGACACTCAGCCTCAACACCGAAGAACGGGTTTCTTCAGCATTGGATGAATTGTGGCCGGCGGAGAAGACCGAAACTCTCGACTGGCTCGTCACCGGCACCAAGGACGAGCGTTTTATCGACGAGATATTCGTGGAGCTTTGCGACAGGCTGCGGGCAAGCGGAATCTCCATCGCCAGGGGCGTGCTCGCTTTCCGCATCCGCCACCCGCAATGGCTTGGCGCGCGGATATTGTGGAAAGCCGGCCTGCCCGCTGCCGAAATCGTCACCTATGGTTACGGCTCGGAAAGTACGCCCGAATATCTCAACAGCCCCATCAACGATATCCATCAGGGTGCGACGGAAGTCCGCCACCGGCTGAACGGCGATGACATCGACGAACCCGGTTACACGATCTATGCCGAGTTGCGGGCCGAAGGGCTGACGGATTATTGCGCCTGGCCGATCGAACACACTTTCGGAAAGCGCCATGTCGCGACCTTCTCCAGTGACCAGCCGGGCGGTTTTTCCGACAGCGAAATCGCCGCCCTGAAAAACCTGCTGCCGGCTTTGGCGCTGGTCAGCGAAATACGCCTCAAAAACCGCATGACGCGCACCCTTTTGGAAACCTATGTGGGTCCGCATGCGGGCGAGAAAATTCTCAACGGCGCCACAACACGCGGTAGCGGCATAACGGTGGGCGCGGCGATCCTGATCTGCGACCTGCGCAATTTCACCCATATTTCCGACCTTTGGCCGCGCGATGACGTGATCGAGCTTCTGAACGGCTATTTCGACGCCATGTGCGATCCCATTGAGGAGTTCGGCGGTGAAATTCTGAAATTCATGGGGGACGGGCTGCTGGCGATTTTTCCGCTGAGCGATCCGCAGGCCTGCGAAAACCTGCTGAAAGCCATCGCCAGCGCGCAAAAGGGTCTCGTCGCCCTCAACGACATCAATTGTGAAAAGGGCCACGACCCCTTGGGTTACGGTATCGGCGTGCATGTCGGTGATGTCATGTATGGCAATATCGGCTCGAAAACCCGCCTCGATTTCACCGTCATCGGCCCCGCCGTCAACATCGCCTCGCGGCTTGAAACGCTGACCAAGGAAACCGGCCGCAACGTGCTGTTTTCCGAGGAATTCGTCCGTATGGCGGGGAATGGGGACAGGCTGGAAAATCTGGGTCCATGGCTGCTGCGCGGCCTTGAAACGCCAGTCGAGGTCTACGCGCTTCCCCAAAATGCCGTGCAGATACCTTCCACCAACTGACCCTCGGCAGCGTTTGGGCTTCGGCTCAACCTGCCTTTCAGCATGATCAGCAGCCACATCGCGTGACCTCCAAGGGCGAATGATTTCGGCCGTGCCTGCCGCTGTCAAAACGCTTGACACGCCTCCGATGTCGATCTAGCAAAATGGAACATATATTCCATATCGAAACATTGTTTGCATTCATATTCTGTCTCTCCGGGAGTGAGGGCGGGTGTGAGGAACCGGAGGAAAGATGGTTACGAAATTGGCACTGCTCGGCGCTGGACGGATCGGCAAGGTCCACGCCAAGGCGATCACCACCGACAGCCGTGCGAAGCTGGTGGCCGTTGTCGACGCCATAGCCGGCGCTGCCGAAGCAATTGCCCGCGAGGCGCAATGCAAGGTCAGCACGATCGACGAGGTTCTGGCCGACAAGACAATCGACGCCGTCATCATCTGCACGCCAACCAACACCCATGCCGACCTGATCGAGCGTTTCGCTCGTGCCGGCAAGGCCATCTTCTGCGAAAAGCCCGTTGATCTCGATGTCGCCCGCGCGGAAGCCTGCGCCAAGGTGGTCGAAGAAACCGGCGCGAAGGTGATGCTCGGTTTCAACCGCCGTTTCGACCCGCATTTTCAGGCCGTGCATAAGGCAATCGAAGATGGCCGCATCGGCAAGGTGGAAATGGTCACCATCACCAGCCGCGACCCCGGCCCGCCGCCGGCCGAATATATCAAGGTGTCCGGCGGCATCTTCCGCGACATGACCATTCATGATTTCGACATGGCCCGCTTCCTGCTGGGCGAAGAAGTGGACAGCGTGTTCGCCACCGGTTCGGTTCTCGTCAATCCGGAGATCGGCGCGCTTGGTGATTTCGACAGCGCCAGCATCATTCTGACGACGAAAAGCGGCAGGCAGGCGGTGATTTCGAATTCGCGCCGCGCGACCTATGGTTACGACCAGCGTATCGAAGTGCATGGTTCGCTGGGTTCGGCAGCGGCCGAAAACCAGCGCCCGGTCTCCATCGAAATCGCCAATGCGGAAGGTTACACTCGTCCGCCGCTGCATGATTTCTTCATGACGCGTTATACGGCGGCCTATGCGGCGGAAATTGCCACCTTCATCGACAGCATCGAAAACAACGTCGCACCGTCGCCCTCCATCAAGGACGGGCTGATTGCGCTGAAGCTGGCCGACGCCGCGCTGAAATCCGCAACATCGAAGACGGCCGTTACAATCGGCTGAAGCCGGTCTCATCGTCACCCTCGGGTTTGGCCCGGGGGTGAATTTTCCGGTTTTTTTTAAGAAAAGCCGATTATTCCCCGCGCTTCCGGAAACAGGTTGCCTGTCAGAAAGGCAGCTTCGGACTTGCATAGCTGCTATTCGGAAAATAAGGTTGTCTGACAAGGTGCGGCCGTAACATATGGCTGCTACCCACCTCTTTCACGCCGAATCCTCTTTTGCCGGCACGCAGCCGACAGCGGTTTTTTCATGCCATCACCCAAGACCGGTTTTCTTTATGCGCTTGTCGCCTTCACGATCTTTGCGGCGCAGGATGGCATCTCGAAACATCTGGGCAGCGCCTATCCGCCCGTCTTCATCGCCATGCTGCGATATTGGGCCTTCGCCGTCTTCGTTCTGTTGATGGCCGCAAGGTCGGCGGGCGGCATCCGGGGCGCCGTCATGGCCAACCGTCCCTGGCTGCAGATCGGCCGCGGTGTTCTGCTGGCGGTACAGATCGTTTTTTCGATCTTCTCTTTCGCCATTGTCGGACTGGCGCATAGCCACTCGATCATCGCTTCCGCGCCGCTCATCGTTGCGGCACTTTCCGTACCCTTGCTTGGGGAAAAGGTCGGCTGGCGGCGCTGGTGCGCCATCTTTGTCGGTTTCATCGGTGTTCTCGTCATTCTGAAGCCCGATGGCGAAGGTTTCGACAATAGCCTGATCATCACCTTTATCGCCGCCTTCATGCTGGCGCTTTACGGCGTGCTCACCCGCCTCGGCAGCCGGAGCGATACGGCGATGACGAGCTTTTTTTATACCGGCGCGGCCGGTGCAGCGGCGTTGACGCTGGTCGGGCCGTTTTATTGGGTCAGCCTTGCACCCTATGACTGGGGATGGATGCTGGCGCTCTGCATTACCGGCATTTCCGGCCATTATTGCCTGATAAAGGCATTTGAATTGACCGACGCGGCTTCCGTGCAGCCTTTCTCCTATTACCAGCTCGTGCTCGTCTCCATCATCGGCGTCACCGTCTATGGCGAGGTCGTCACATCCAATATGGTCATGGGTGCCGCCATCGTCATTGCCGCCGGTCTTTTCACCGTCTGGCGGGAACATGTGGTCGGCCGGAAGAAAAGCGGGGGGGCCGGCTGAGAGCCCGCCCACCATAAATCCGTCGTCTCAGGCGAGAGCCGCCTCACAACGCAGCAACATGCCGAACAGGTCGCGTGGCTCATCCGGATCGGCCAGAAGATCCAGCTCCGCATAAAGACCGGTGCCCGGCAATTTCGAGCGCACGTAACGCAGCGCAGAGAAATCTTCCGTCGCAAAGCCGACGCTGTCGAACAGGGTGATCTGCCTCTCATCCGTCCGGCCCTGTTTTTCGCCGGCAATGACCTGCCATAACTCCGTCACCGCATAATCCGCCGGCAATTGCTGGATTTCGCCTTCGATGCGCGTCTGCGGCGGATATTCGACAAAAATATCGGAGCGAAGCAGAATATCCCTGTGCAATTCCGTCTTGCCGGGACAATCACCACCCACAGCATTGATATGAATGCCGGGGCCGACCATGTTGTCGGTCAGGATCGTCGCATATTGCTTGTCAGCGGTGACTGTGGTGATGATATCAGCCCCTTCGACCGCCTCCTCCGCGCTGCCGCATATCTTGATCGCAAGGCCCTGTCCGGCCAGATTGCGGGCGCATTTTTCGCTGGCCGACCGGTCGATATCAAAAAGCCGCAGCGTATCAATGCCGAGAATGGCCTTGAAAGCCCGCGCCTGAAATTCGCTCTGAGCACCATTACCGATGATCGCCATGGAGCGCGAATTCGGGCGGGCAAGGTGCTTGGCGGCAACGGCCGATGTAGCGGCAGTGCGCAGCGCCGTCAGGATCGTCATTTCGGTGAGAAGCAGCGGATAACCATTGCCCACATCAGAAAGCACGCCGAAGGCCGTCACCGTCTGGCGGCCTTCCTTCATGTTCTTTGGATGACCGTTGACATATTTGAAGCCATACAGCGTGCCATCGCTGGTCGGCATCAGCTCGATGACGCCTTCCTTCGAATGTGAGGCGATGCGCGGCGTCTTGTCGAAGCTCTCCCAGCGACGGAAATCCTCCTCCACCACATCGGCAAGCTCACGCAGGAAGGTGTCGATTCCCACCCGCAGCACGAGCTTCATCATATGGTCGACGCTGACGAAGGGAACGATATTGAGGTTCGGTATCACGGTCATCGCATCATCCCTTTCAGCCAGCCCGCGTCGGGCGGTCCATGACCCGCTTGCCCATCAGGCTTGCGGCGAGATCCACCATCAGCGTCGCCGTCCTGCCGCGCTCGTCGAGAAATGGGTTGAGTTCCACGAGATCGAGACTGCAGACCAGCCCGCTATCATGCAACATTTCCATCACCAGATGCGCTTCCCGGAACGTCGCGCCGCCCGGAACGGTGGTGCCAACCGCAGGCGCAATCGACGGCTCGAGAAAATCGACATCGAGACTGACATGCAGTAGGCCGTTCGCCGCCTGAACTCGCGCCAGAAATTCGCGCAGCAGAACCGCAACGCCGTGCTCGTCTATCGAGCGCATGTCGTGAACGGTGATGCCGCTCTCTTCCAGCGCCGCCCTTTCGGCGGGGTCGACGCTGCGGATACCGATCATGCCGATATTTTCTTCCGGCACGGCGTGGGAGAGCGGCGGGAAATAACCGACAAACCCGTCACGACCGCTGAAATAGGCGACGGGCGTGCCATGCAGATTGCCGCTGCGTGTCGTCTCCAGCGTGTGATAATCGGTATGGGCATCGAGCCAGAGTACGAAAAACGGCCGACCCGTCTCGGCAACCCTGCGCGCCATGCCGGCCACCGTTCCTGCCGAAATCGCATGGTCGCCGCCAAGAAAGATGGGCACGGCATCCGCACTTTCACGATAGGCCGCCTCCGTCAGCGCCTCGGTCCAGGCCACGGTTTCCTCCAGATGATGCACGGCTGGATTGGGGTGGCGAAATTCCCTGAGCGGCGCCGGCGTCACATTGCCGGTATCGACCACCCGGTGCCCCAGATCCTCCAGCGCCCGCACGAGACCGGCGATGCGATAGGCGCTCGGCCCCATTTCGCATCCCAATTGCCCCGCTCCGATCTGCAGAGGTGCACCAATAAGCCTGATATCCATTCCCGTCCTCGCTTTCCCGACCAACAACATCACTAAACCATAGAGACATGGCGGATTGAACATCAAATATTGGCAAGATTATCGAAATGAATTATCAATCTGATAAAATCACTTTATCAAACTGGTAGTCATGGATAATCTCGACGAACGGCTCGTGACCCTTTTGCGGCACAATGGCAGACGCAGCATTTCCGATCTGGCAGTGGAGACGGAAACCTCGCGCGCGACGGTTCGCTCACGCATCGAAAGAATGGAAAACGACGGCACCATCATCGGTTACACCGTCATCCTGCGCGCCGATGCTGTGGAGGCGGCAATCCGCGGTATCATGATGATCGAGATTGAAGGTCATGTGACGGACCGCGTCATCCGCACCCTCGGCGGCTTCCCGGAAATATCCGAAATCCACACCACCAACGGCCGCTGGGACCTGATCGTGGAACTCAACGCCGCCACGCTCAGCGATTTCGACGCCGTGCTGCGCCGCATCCGCCTGGTGCCCGGCATCACCGGCAGCGAAACCAGCCTGCTGCTCTCCACCCCGCGCTCCACACGCGCACGGCTCTAGCCAAGAGACAAAACGCAAAAGAGCCCTGAAAACGCATTTTTCGATTTTTTCGACTTGCGCCCCAGCATAAATCATCTATATGACGACCCACCGAAGCGAACGCGGCAACGCGCTTCAGGCTTTTGGGGAATAGTTCAATGGTAGAACGACGGACTCTGACTCCGTTAATCTTGGTTCGAGTCCAGGTTCCCCAGCCAATTTCTTCAAATAAAATTAAACATCTATCATTCGTCGTGTTTGGCTTTTCGTTCTGCGCACTGTCACGGGGCTAGTCTCGATAGACAATTGCCCCCCCGGTCAAACCGGCTCCTGCGGCGGTGAGCAATAACGTCTCGCCCTTTGCGATGCGCCTTTCAGCGTTGGCAACGGAGAGCGACAGCGGAATGGTCGCTGCGGAGGAATTGCCGAAGCTCTCCACCGTGCGGACGGTTTTTTGCCGGTCGATGCCGAGATTGCCGCAGACGGCATCGAACATGCGGGCATTGGCCTGATGGGGCACGAAACGGTCGATATTGGTGGCCGACAGTTCCGCCTGTTGCAGCACACGCTGTGAGGTCCGGGTCATCAGCGCCACGGCGCGGGAGAAGACCTCGCGGCCGTCGCGCATCGTCATCAGCGTATCCTCGGTGGGCGTATCAGCGGCAAACGGCTGGCTGCTGCCGCCTGCGGCTATCCGGATCAGATCGTAACCGCTGCCATCAGAACGCAGGTCGGCTGACAGAAGGCCACGCTGCGCCTCCCGACACGGCTTGAGTACAACCGCCCCGGCAGCGTCGGCAAAAAGGACAGCGCTTGCCCTTTCCTGAAGGTTGATGCGGCGGCTCAGAATATTGGCCGCAACGATTAGCACGGCGCGACCATGGGTGCGGACAAAACCATCGGCAAGGGTGAGCGCGTAAAGAAAGCCGGAACAGGCGCCGGCAAGATCGATACCGCCCGATTGCGTCAGGCCCAGCCGATGGGCCAGCAGCGGTGCCGAAGGCGGCAGAAGGTGATCCGGCGTGGAGGTCGCCAGCAATGTCAGCGCGATGTCGTCAGGGGCGATCTCCGCGTCTTCCAGCGCCATGCGGCCAGCTTCGGCGGCAAGACCGCTCAGCGTGTCACCCTCTTGCGCCCAATAGCGCTTGAGAATGCCGGTTCGCCGCTCGATCCAGCCGGTCTCCAGCCCAAGGCGCACCTCTATCTCGTCATTGCCGACGCATCGCCCCGGAACGGCATGTCCAAAGCCGGCCATGCGCGAAGAAAGTATCTGCATTGTCTGGTCTTTCGAAAATATCTTTGAGGGTGCGGATATCCGGTCTCACGCTTCGGTCACGATCGAGGCCACTTCATCGATGGCATCGAAGGCACGGCTCAGATCGTCTGATGTCGAACAATAGGGGGGCATCAGATAAACCACGTTGCCGAGGGGCCGGATGACAAACCCGCGCTCGCGAAACAGACGCCGCATGCGTGGCCCGACTTCGGCCAGATAACCGCCGGAAGGCACCACGAGATCGAGTGCGGCTATGGTGCCCGCCTGCCGGATATTGGCAAAACGTCCATCATCCGCAAAGCGCCGCAGATGGTCCCCCAGCATCTGTTCCAGTTGCCCGATACGCTGCGCCACCGGCTCATCCCGCCAGACTTGAAGATTGGCGACGGCGGCGGCGCAGGCAATCGGATTGGCGGTGTAGGAACTCGAATGGAAGAAGGTCTTGCGGCGATCGGTCGAAAAATGCGCATCGAAGATATCGCCGCTGCACAGCGTGACCGCCAGCGGCAGGGAACCGCCGGTCAGGCCCTTGGAAGTGCACAGGATATCCGGAGAAATTCCGGCTTGCTCACATGCGAAAAGGCATCCCGTCCGGCCCCAACCGGTCATTACCTCATCGGCAATGAACAGGCAGCCATGGCGTTCGGCAATCTGCTTCAACCCGGCCAGAACATCTGCGCCATACATCTTCATGCCGCCGGCGCCGAGCACCAGCGGCTCGATCAACAGGGCGGCGACACGGCCCGAACGGCAGAAATGTTCAAACATATCGAGGGTGGCTTGCCCTCTGCCCTGGTCCGGAAAAGCCAGACGGTCGACACCGAAGAGCAGCGGCTCGTAAGCGGCGTTGAACACACCGCGTTCGCCGGTGGACATGGTGCCGATCGTATCGCCATGATAGCCATGCTCCATCACCACGATGCGATCACGTCTTTCTCCGCGATTATGGAAATAACCGAGCGCCATTTTCAGCGCCACCTCCACCGCGGTCGATCCGCTATCGGAATAAAACACGTGTTCCAGCCCGGCGGGGGCAATGTCGATCAGCCCTTTTGCCAGTGCTTCGGCAGGCTCGTGCGAGAATTCCGCAAAAATGACCTGATCGAGGGCCTCCGTCGCGGCACGGATGGCGGCCATGATCGCCGGGTGCCGGTGACCGTGGGTAATGACCCACCAGGATGAAATCGCATCGAATAGCCGAGCGCCATCCTCATCAACGAGATAGGCACCTTGCGTGGACACGATACGTTTCATCGGCGGTTCCAGCCCGTGCTGGGTAAAGGGATGCCAGATGGGCGAACGGCTCATGCCGTAACCTCCAGAAAATCGGCAAGATTAAATTGTTGGGCGAAAGCCTGATGCAGCGCCCCGGCGGTCATCTGAGACAGACGCGGCAGACGGCCGAGTGCACGAACCCCGCCGATATCGGTGATGATGCGCTCATTTTCCGCGTGCTCGTCGCCGATGAAAACCAGACCATGCACCGGAATGGCCCGCAACCGCAGCGCCTCAAGCGACAGCAGCGTGTGGTTGATGGTGCCGAGCGCAGTTCTGGCGCACAGGATCAGCGGAATTTGCCAGCGGGTGAAGATATCGGCAAATAGCAATCTGTCGGTCAGCGGCACCAGAAGCCCGCCCGCCCCTTCAATTACCAGCGGCCCCTTCGTTTCCGGCGGTTGCAGGAGAGTGGGATCGATCGTCACACTGTCGAGACGGGCTGAAAGATGCGGCGAGGCCGGCATTTGGAGACGATAGGCTTCCGGCAGGATCCGGGTGCGCGGCGCACCACCCAGCCGCTCCACCGTCTCGCTGTCGGTCTCTTCTTCCAGCCCGGATTGGACCGGCTTCCAGTAGGAGGCCTGCAGGGCGTGGGTGAGCGCTGCGGCAAAAACCGTCTTGCCGATGCCCGTATCGGTTCCGGAAATGACGAAACGAAGGCTCATGCCCGCTCCTCCTTCAGCGTCAGGGCCAGCAGCCCAACCATATCGGCAATCTGGCTCTCATCCACATTCAGCGTGATGGAAAGACGCAGGCGCGCCGTTCCTTCCGGCACCGTCGGCGGGCGGATCGCCCGCACGTCAAAACCGCCTTCCCGCAGGCGCGCGGCTATGCCGAGCGAACGGGCATTGTCGCCGATCATCACCGGCATGATCTGCGAACCGCTTGACGTCACCCCGAGCCGGGAGCGTAGTTCTTCACCGGCAAAATTTATCAGTGCCGCCAGCCGCGACCGCCGCCAACTTTCGTCAGCGACGATCCGCAAGGCTTCCCGCACCGCCGCCGCCATCAGCGGCGAAGGCGCGGTGGAATAGATGAAACCCCGGGCGCGGTTGATGAGGTAGTCGGCGAGAACCGCAGGCAAGCTCAGAAGTGCGCCGGAAAGCCCAAGCGCCTTGCCGCAGGTGTGCAATGCCACCACATTGCCCCGCCCTTCCAGCTCTGCCGCAAGACCACGACCGCCCGGTCCGAAAACGCCGGTGGCATGCGCTTCATCGACCACAAGAAAACCGCCATGCCGTTCGGCAAGATCGGCAAGGCCAGCTAGCGGCGCCCGGTCGCCATCCATGGAATAAAGGCTCTCAACCGCAATCCACGGCCGTCCACGACCGCCAGCCTGTCGCCAGCGGTTTATTTCCCGTTCGAACGCTTCGACCTCGTTATGCGGCACGGCGAGCGCCTGCGCCTTGCCGGCCGCGATACCATCATGCACGCTCGCATGGATCAACGCATCATAAAGGACGAGATCATCGCGCAGCGGCAACGTCGAAAAAAGCGCGACATTGGCGGCGAAACCGCTGCCAAAATAGATCGTTTTTTCCGCCCCGAAAAACGCCGCCGCCTCCACCTCCAGCGCCTCATGTTCCGGGTGGTTGCCGCGAAGCAACCGTGAGCCGCCCGCGCCGACCGGCACGCCCCTTTCGATTGCTTCGGTAATCGCCGCCTTCAGCCGGGGCGCATCGGCGAGCCCGATATAGTCGTTGGAGGTGAAATCGATCCCCTGTTGGGGAACGAGAGCCCGTAGCCGCGATTTGCGGTGCAGGCCGGCAAGTTTCACCTCGTAAGCGGAGAGTGCCGATGCGTTCACCGGCCCTCTCCTGATGGTGCAGGCTGCAACTCCATCGGCTTAAGACCCAGACGCCGGAACAGTGCCGTATCGTGATCCTCACCTGGATTATCCGCTGTCAGCAGCGTTTCACCGACGAAAATGGAATTGGCCCCGGCCAGGAAACAGAGCGCCTGCGTCTCGTCGCTCATCTCGGTGCGTCCGGCGGAAAGCCGCACATGCGAACGCGGCATCAGGATTCGTGCCAGTGCGATGGTGCGGACGAAATCGATCGGGTCGACAGGATCGGCGTCGGCAAGCTTCGAACCGGGGATCGGGATCAGCATGTTGATCGGCACGCTCTCCGGCGGAACCGGCAGATTGGCAAGTGTCACCAGCATCGAAATGCGATCCTCGACCGTTTCCCCCATGCCGAGAATGCCGCCGGCACAGACCTTGATACCCGCATCGCGGACATTGGCGAGCGTTTCCAGCCGATCTTCAAAAGTGCGGGTGGTGATGATCTGCGAATAAAAGCGCTCGGACGTATCGACATTGTGATTGTAATAATCGAGCCCGGCATCGGCAAGCCGTTCGGATTGCTCCGGCGTCAGCATGCCGAGTGTCATGCAGGTCTCCATACCGAGAGCCTTGACGCCCTCGACCATCGCCACCACGGCCTCCATGTCGCGTTCCTTGGGGTTGCGCCAGGCCGCACCCATGCAATAACGCGTCGCCCCACCTTCCTTCGCCTTGCGCGCCTCCGCCAGCACCCGCTCCACTTCCATGAGCTTGGAGGCCTTCAGACCCGTCGGGTTGCGGGCGGATTGGCTGCAGTAACTGCAATCCTCGGGGCATCCACCCGTTTTGATGGACAGGAGCCTGCTCATCTGGATGGCATTGGCATCGAAATGACGGCGATGCACCTGTTGGGCTTGGAAAAGCAGGTCGTTAAACGGTAAATTATAGATAATTTTTGCTTCTTCCAGTGCCGAGCTTGCCTCAATTGCTGGAACCGCAACCTGATTTCGGGCCATTTGCGCAATCATCTGATCCATTTGACAGCCTCTCCTTCAAAATAAATAGATAGAACTCTTTTTTATCTATTTTTTTTATCTCTGTTTTTGCAAGCGCTTTTTTCGCGAAAATTCTCTGCGCCGTGAATCCGGCTGGACAACGGAGCTAAAATCGACAGCTTCCGCCCCGGAAATTCATCGACCGCAAAGGTACTCGCGAAAAAGATGAAGGCGGCCCCATGGCGTGAAAAGATCGCAATTGCTAAGGGTGGGACATGATCACACTTCGCCCCTCCACCACCCGCGATGCACCCCGCATCCTCGACATATGGAGCCGGGCCGTCGACGCCACCCACGGCTTCCTTCTTCCGGCGGATCGCGCCGCGATCGGAGAGGAAGTCAAAGCCTTTCTCCCGCAAATGCCCCTGACGCTTGCGGTGGATGCTTCGGATGACCCGCTCGGCTTCATGTTTCTGCATGAAGGGCACATGGAGGCGCTTTTCATCGATCCGGATCATCACGGCAAAGGCATCGGCAAGGCGCTGGTGCAGGCGGCAATCGCCGCACATCCGGAGCTGACCACCGATGTCAACGAACAGAACATCGAGGCCATGGGCTTTTACCGCAAGCTGGGGTTCGAACCGACAGGCCGCTCCGATCTTGACGGACAGGGGCGGCCCTACCCGCTCGTTCATCTTCGATTTCGCGCAACAGAAAAATAGGCCGCCGGGATCGTCGGGGAGGGCCAGGCCACGAATACCAACATCCGTTTCGCAACCGACGATTTCCTGCCCGAGCACCGCTTCGATCAATGGCGCGAGGTGCGCGGCAAAAGCCTGTTTGGCGTAACGATCGAGCTTGCGCGGGATCGCCGCCACAGCTTTCAGGGGTCATTTCAGGCACGAGCCATCGCCAACGCCGTCGTGAGCGAGATGCGCGCCTCCTCCTACCGGGTCGATCGCACGGAAGCCGACATTGCCCGCATTGCCGGTGACAGCCTCTGCATCGGCCTGCAGATCAGAGGTTCCGGGTTGCTCTATACGGGCAGGGACCGGGTTCATGCCGTTGGCGGCGGCGATATCACCATCAACCATTCGGATTTGCCCTATGCCGGAATACCGGGCGACGAAGACCATTTTCATTTCAGGATGCTCAAAATCCCCGTCGACTACGAGGCCATGCTTGGCCAGACGGCCTATGACCTGTTTGCGGCCCCTTATGCGGACAATGCCGCCTTCTCCGCGCCGTTCCGGGCGCTCTTCAACGCGCTGAATGCCGATCATGGCCGGCTCATCGATCCCGCCCGCGATGTGACCCACATCACCCGGCTTGCGATGACGGCGCGCGGGCGGCTTTCTCCCGCCATGCCGGAGGTGCGCGCCGCCCTTCGCACCGGTCTTTGTTACGCAGCCCAGGACATCATGATGCGGAAAAAATCCCGGCAAAACCTGACGCCCGCCGCAGTGGCGAAAGAACTGGGAATTTCGCTGCGGCAATTGCACGTCGTGTTCGAGGGTGCTGAACTGTCATTTTCCCGCACCCTGTCCTCCATGCGGGTCGAGGAGGCAAAACGGCTGCTGCTGGAGGTTCCCGTTTTGCCGATCACGCAGATCGCATATGGCTGCGGTTTCGACAGCCTCGCCACCTTCTACCGGGTGTTTGCCGCCGCCTACGGCATGGCGCCGGGCGACGCCCGCACCATGGGCCTGCCCACGGTTTAAAATTTCGCCTCTGCGCGCAATGAGAAGACGCCTCATCCCCGGCCCTGTAAGGCCCATGGATCGTTCAATCCAATCACCTCCAAAGAGAGGTGATGCCGGCAATTCGAGGAGCGCGCGCCATGACCAATTTTTTCGATTTTGCGATTTCCGGGCTGCCGGATACCGCCACGAGGGCCGGCAGGCCACCACTGAGCGAAATCGACGCGCTGGTTCAAACCGCTTCTTTTACGGCCGCACTGCGCCTGTTGGCCGGGAGCTTCATAACCCTTTATGAAGGTTCACCCGAGATGATCGCGCTTTTCGCGACACGCCAGAGCCGGCTTCTGTGCCACGCGCTGGTGGCGCTTTATTTCCAGAAGCGCAGCATCTGCGAGACTGAAAGGGGCGAACCTTTCCTGACCCCGGTGGATTTCGCGCAACTGGCGCTGAAGAACGGCCTCGCCAGCCACGATGTCGCCTATATTTTCTTCAAGCAGGCGCTGAAACGCGGGCTGACGAGACCGGTGACCCAATCCGACAGCGACAGGGTCGATGGCGTGGCGCCTTCACCATTGACGCTGGCGATGCTCGCCCATTGGTATGACGTCCATTTTCAGGCGTTGGACCTTATCGACGAAGGATTAAGGGCCTCACGCTTCATCGAGCGGTCCGAAACCATGCTCGCACATATCCATCCTCGCGTGGCACAGGCGCTGCTGTCCAATCCGGAAGTGCGCTGCCCCGGCCCGCTTTCCATCATCTTCAACTGGTTCGATGCTGGCGGCTTGCTGATGGACCGGCTGATTGCCGGTATCGACTGGGAAAGCCCTCTTGAACATGGCAGGCACCTGACGGATGTGAAGACCGCCTCACAACTGGCGCAATCGCTTTCACTGTCGCGAACCCATGTCAGCCGTAAACTTGCAGCGGCCGAAATGATCGGCGGCATCGGCTGGAGCGGGCGGCGGGGCCGTTCCGCCCTCTGGATCTCACAGGGTTTTTACGAGGAATATGCCCTCACACAGGCGCGCAAGCTGCTCATTCTCGATGATGCCTTCATGGAGATTTTCTAGGAATGGATAAGATCGCTGCCGTGATCGCGAAGATCGTGGATCCGGGCATGGTCATTATCCTGCAGCCTGCCGCGTCCCGCTGACCCTGCGTAAAAAAACGGCATCAATCGCATGCCGATGTTTTGAAAACAGCCGGTGCAGTGAAAGAAACACCGCAAGCATCAATGGCCATGCGATCAGGACATCGGACAGAAAATGTGCTCCCATCGCAACCCTGTTCAGCGAGAAAATCACGATAAACGGCATCAATGTCGCTGCGCTGATAAGCTGGAGTTTTTTGGGCAGGAGAATGGTGAAGGCCAGCAAAGCGATTGCGGTGGAGCTTTCACCAGACGGGAAAGAACAACTGCGCGCGCAGGCTCCATCAAACGAAAGAACCGGCGTGAAAAACAGGTTTCCTCCAAAGTCGCCGAGTTCCTGCGGCCTTGCGCGGGCAAACAGGCTCTTCAGGAGGTGGACAGTCGCCCCCGGCCCCAAGGCGTAAAAAGTAAGGATCAACAGCAATTTGTGAGGGCGAAAAACCCGCCTGAAGCCGGCAAAAAAGGGCACGGCAAAAAGCACGCATACAAGTCCAGGCAACAGAACAGACGGCAGAACACGGTTCAGATCGCGGACGGAAACTAAAAACCTGTCCTCCCCGAGGCGAAAGCCGTCGCTCCAGAATGCGAGGCTGACATCGAGATCGATATTCGGCCACTTGGAGAAGAACAGCATCATCGCGAATGCGACCGACAGAGCGAGCAGGGAGGGGTCGCGGAAAGCCCGACTTACGGTGCGACCGGCGCTGGCGCGAAATTTTGGCCTTACGGGTCGTTTCAGCTTTTCGCATTCGGTTTTACTGAGGAGATACTGGCGCATGGCCGGTTCTTTTCCGCAGAAATGTCAAGCCTTTGCGGAGAAATACCCAAGAGCGTGAGGAAAACAGCTCCCACGGCCGATATCTCACACGCGAACTCTTGCCCGATGCTTCGCACCGGCTTAGCGTCGCAGTATTAACGCGGCTTATATACGTAAAATTGCAGGTACAGCATGGACAGAGGGCTCATTCTCATCGTCGAAGACGATCCCGATATCATGCAGATTCTGGACGCTTATCTCATTCGCGATGGATACAGAACCGTCAGGGCGGGTGATGGAGAAACGGCGATCACGCATTTCTCCATGCTGAGACCGGATCTCATTCTTCTCGACATTGGTTTGCCAAAGCTCGACGGCATCGACGTATTGACGCGCATCCGGCGTGAGCGGGATACGCCGGTCATCATGGTGACAGCACTTGCGGAAGATATCGACAAGCTGACCGGCCTGCGCCTCGGCGCCGACGACTACATCATCAAGCCTTTCAATCCGCAGGAAATAATCGCGCGGGTTAATGCCGTCCTGAAGCGCACGCGACAGCCGGCCGGTGCTGGTATCCTACGTTTCGGCACCATCGAAATCGATACGGAATCCTATATAGCGGCGGTTTATGGTGAGGCGGGCAGAACCATTCTGCCCCTGACGCTCAGCGAATTCCGGATACTTGCCCATATGGCGCGCCGCCCCACCCATGCGTTTCAGCGCGCAGATATTCTCGACGCCTGTTTGCCGGAGAGCGACGCGCTGGCGCGCACGATCGACACGCACATTGCCAATCTGCGCAAGAAGCTGACGGATCATGGCGCTTGCGGCTATCTGGTCTCGGTGCGCAGTATTGGTTATCGGCTTGCCGGAGAGCAGAAACCATGAGGTTCCGGCGCCTGAGCCTCAGCACGATGACGGCGATCACGATCACCACGATGCTCATCTTTGCCGTTGCAATGGTCTATTACGGCGTGTCCTGGTATGCGGACAACATTCAAGAACGCGCGATTGCCGGGCTGTCGCCGGACGCCGCCAAAGCCTTCTCGGACATAGATCGCGGTGTGATGCCGGACCAACAGCAGCTCCAGGCGCTCCTCGACGTTTTGCCCCTTGTGCAGAGTGCGGGCGATGACGAGCTCGTCGCATCGGTGTTCGTCTTCGGACTGGCCGGTGTGCTGCTGTGCAGTCTGCTCGGCTATATCATCTCCCGGCGCATTGCCGCCCCCTTGCGGGAGCTGACCATGGCCGCCCAGCGCATGGCCGCCGGCGACTTCAGCAGCGGCGAAAAGGTCAAGGCAAACCGTATCGTCGAAATCGTCTTTCTGGTCGACAGTTTCGACAGCCTGAAACAGGAGCTTCAGATGATGGAGCGCCGCCTGAAATTTAATACGATGGCAGTTGCCCATGAGCTGCGAACCCCGCTTACCATCCTGCAAGGCCGTCTGCATGGCATTGCGGATGATATCTTTCCCCTCGACAAGCAGGCCATTCGCCATCTCATTGTCCAGGTGGAAGGGCTGGCACGGCTGGTGGATGATCTGCGGACACTTTCTCTGGCGGAAACCAACAGCCTCGTGAAAGACATTGAGCCACTTGATCTCGCAACCGAATGTGCAGCGGTAGTGGAAGCCGCGCGGCCTCTTCTCGACGAGGCCGGTATCTGTCTCGACCTGTCGCTGGACCCGGCTCCCGCTCATGGCGATCGTCAACGTCTTCGGCAGCTGCTCCTTATCCTGATCGACAATGTACGCCGTTATGCGGCAAGCGGGAAAAGCCTGCGCTGTTCAACCGGCATTCGGGAGGGGCGTCCCTTTGTCGCCATCGAAGACAGGGGGCCGGGCTTTCCACCCGGCGTCGAGGCGCACGGCATCGAACTCTTCTGGCGCACGGAACCTTCACGTGCCCGCACCACCGGGGGTACGGGGCTCGGCTTATCGATCGCCCGAGCCATTGCACAGGCACACAATAGCGACATGCAGATCGCGGCCGGACAGGATGGCGGAACGATCGTGACAATCCTCTTCAAGGCAACCGCCTGAAAAACTGACGCCTATCGTCTTTTTTCCCTGCGCAGGGGGCGATCCGGGCTCAGCGCAGGCTCCACCGTTTCTCGACACAATCTTCACAAATCCGGCGCATGCACGGCTGCAACACCCATGCTCGCCGGAAGCCAAACCTATGCCGCACACCAACGATGCCGCCATTCAGGCAGAAAAATTTCCGGCAACGGATGATCTGCAGAAGGCATCGGGCACAACCGAATTCACCTTGTTCTGGACCATCGTGACCTTCGTCGGGCGCGCGCACTGGAAGCGGGCCGTCCTTTTCTGGATGCGCTTTGCCGCCAATCCCGTCGTCACCTTTCGGTGGTGGGGATTTCTGGCCGCTTTTTCGGCAAAGCGGAAATTGCCGCCGCCCCATGATGAACTGCTGCAGAAACCGCTGTCGAAGTTTCTCGTCGGCGAAATTTCCCAGCAGAGGCGACTGCTTTTTCTCGTGGAGAATTTCATAGTTGCGGACCGTCATTTCACGAAGACCGTCATGAGCGGGCTCTGGGCAGGAAAGACACTGGAGATGGGCATCGTTCATGGCCGAAAGGATGAGTACCGGTGCACCCTTGCTCTCGCGGATTGTTGCGGTGGCCGCCACGAGGGGGCTTTTGCTGTCCGGTTGATGCGCAGCCGCGACGAGGCCGTTCTGTGGACCGCAAAGTTCATTTTTCTGGGGCGATACGAGCGCGACTACCATACGATTGTCGTGGGCGGTATGCAGGGGCCGCGCGCCGCAAAAGATGAGATGGTGTCAGTCACGCGCGATCTTTGTGGACTTCGCCCCAAGGAGGCGGTCCTGATGGTTCTGCAGGGACTGATGCCCCAAAGCGCAAGTGCCTATTTCGCCGTCGCCCGCTCCAGACACCCGATCCACTATCGCCGCGCCCGGCGGCAAAAAATGATGATTGCGGATGTCGACGCGTTCTGGCGCGAACGCTCTGCGGAGCCGGACGAAACATTCGGTTTCAAAGTACCGGTCTCCAGTCTTGAGGGTGCGGACAAACGCAGCCGGATGAAGCTGTCTTTCTTTGATATCGGCAGGCGCTTTCTGGAAGGCGAACCCGGCAAAGGCGATCAGGATATTCCAACCCGAGCGGCAATGCGGTCGACAATCTCAAATGTGCTGGGTCGGTAGAGCCCAATGCATTTGTTGATGGTTATGGGCGATACCCATTGACAAATCTCAGGACTACGGCTCTTCTACGGCGCATGAATGGGATGTTGCGAGCATCGAAATTGATGGCCCTGTTGTTCAGGCTAGTGATGGTACTGTCACTGGCGGGCTACAGCGTTTCCACCGTCAATGCCGCAATGCATGCCGAAAATGACGTCCCGATCTCTCAGATCGAGAACGACCATTCGTCAGGCCGGGGTCACCACGACACCGCCGTTCAGGATCACGGCGACCATGCCGATCAACACGACCACGCCAGCAAGGAAAAATCGAAAAATTCCTGCTGCCAGGATTATTGTGGCGTTGCGGCCATTCCGTGTCCCTCCTCATCCCTGAGCCATCCGACCGTCATTTCCCTGCGTGCGTTCATCGACGATACGAACGCTGCCGGTCTGGCACCGAAGCTTCAGCGCCCCCCTAACATCTGAATATCCGGAACCGCTTTGCGGGCTTTCCTGCGCCTGCACGCGTGAGCGTGCTGGAGCAATCATGATCTTATTCCCGGATTTTCACCATGAAACGTTTGTTCCTGGTGGTTGCCCTGCCGCTTTTTGCGGGCGGATGCGCAGCCACCTTACCTGAAGTCGTCATATCGACCGACAGCCCCGACACTCTCTCCAGCGTCAGGCCCATTCCGTATCAAAATCCGATCGGAGCTTACACGCACCGCGTTCCCGTCGATCCGAAACCCTGGCGTGGCCTGAACGATGCACAGGCGCCAGCGAAGGGAGGCGCGTGATGATCCCACGTCCTGTCAGATTGATATCCTCCCTCCTGTTTCCGCTCATCGCGGCAGGCTGCGTTACGACTGATTATGCCGCCAAGGATGCGGGCTTTGCCGATGCAACGCTAAAAACCGCCGAAGCAACCGGCAAACAGACTGTCTGGGTGCAGAACCAGCAGCAGGCGCAGGTGGTGCGCGACCGTGTCAAAACGCTGATGGCCAAAAAGACCATCGATGTCGAAACCGCCGTTCAGGTCGCCTTGCTGAACAATAAGGGGCTGCAGGCATCCTATGCGGATCTTGGAGACAGCGCTGCCGACGCCTGGCAGACGCAACTTTCCGTCTTTCCCACCTTTTCCGTCAGCTTAAACGGCATCGGAACGCCCGGGCTCGCCATGTATCGCGTCCTCGAAGGGGCCGTCACCGCCAATATTCTCGCCTTGGCGACCTATGACAAGAATATCAGACTGGCGGATACGCGCTTCCGCCAGGCTCAGGTCAATGCGGCGATCGCCACCGTATCGCTTGCCGCTGAAACCCGTCGGGCATGGATCAACGCCGTGGCCGCTTGGGAAAACGTCGCCTATCTCAACCAGGCGAAGGTCGCAGCCGACGCCTCTTCGGAACTTGCGAAAAAGATCGGTGAAGCGGGATCGATGCCCAAGGCCAATCAGGCCCGTGAGCATGTTTTCTATGCCGAGCTGACGGGAGAAACGGCAAAGGCGCGACTGGCAGCAAAACTCGCCAAGGAAGAGCTGATCCGGTTGATGGGACTTTCCGGCATGGACGCCGAGTTCCAGATCCCGAACCGGCTTCCTTCCTTGCCGAAGACCCTGATAGCGCGCAACGATATCGAAGCGGAAGCAATTCACAAACGCATGGATTTGCAGGTCGCCCGCCTCGAATTGCAGGCAACCGCGCAATCCTATCGCCTGGAAGACGCCACCCGCATCGTCACCGATATCGAGTTGGCCGGAAACTGGGAGAAGGAACGCGAACGCGAGGACGGTGCCACCCGTTCGGACATTGCAAGAACCGGCTCACTGTCCTTCACGATCCCGATTTTCGATTCCGGGCAGGCGCGTCTGCGCAAGGGCGAACTCGCCTATATGCGCGCGGCCAACCAGCTGGCCGGGCTGGCCGTCGACATCCGTTCGCAGGCCCGTTCCGCCCATCTGGCCTACAGGTCGAATTACGACATTGCGCGCCACTACCGCAACAATGTCCTGCCCCTGCGCAGCGCGATCGAGGAGCAATCACTGCTGTCCTATAACGGCATGATTACCAGCACCTTCGAACTGATCGCCGATACCCGCGAAAAAATCGAATCCACCATCCTCGCAGTCAACGCCAAGCGCGACTTCTGGTTGGCCGAAGCCAACCTTGCCCCCGTCATCTATGGCGGAAGCACGGGCAGTGCTGCGGCCGAAACTGAAGTCGCGTCGGCTGAAGCGCCGGCAGGCGGCGGTCATTGAGAAAGGAAACGGGAATGTTCAGCAGAAGACAATTGCTTGGAGCAGGTGCGGCCGGTGCCGCGCTCGTATCCTCCAAAACCTGGGCGCAGACGTCCAATATGGGCCTGCCGGAGGCAGCCAGCATGGAAGGTGCTGCGACCCAGACACCCACCCGCCCCTCAACCGGCCCGGACTACAATCCGGTCGTCACCCTCAATGGGTGGACCCTGCCCTTCCGGATGAACAACGGCGTCAAGGAATTCCATCTCGTCGCCGAACCGGTGGAACGCGAGATGGCCGAGGGCATGACCGCCTATCTGTGGGGTTACAACGGCCAGTCTCCCGGCCCAACCATCGAGGCCGTGGAAGGTGACCGGGTGCGTATCTTCGTCACCAACAAATTGCCCGAACATACGACGGTTCACTGGCACGGCATGATCCTGCCTTCGGGCATGGACGGTGTCGGCGGCCTGTCGCAGCCGCATATCCCGGTCGGCAAAACCTTCGTTTACGAGTTCGATCTCGTGAAATCCGGCACCTTCATGTACCACCCGCATTCCGATGAGATGGTGCAGATGGCCATGGGGATGATGGGCTTCTTCGTCGTCCATCCCAAGGACCCGGCGTTCATGCCGGTGGACCGGGACTTCGTGTTCCTGCTCAGCGCCTTCGACATCGACCCGGGAACTTACGTGCCCCGTGTCATGGAGATGACCGATTTCAATCTCTGGACCTGGAACAGCCGGATCTTTCCCGGCATCGATCCGCTGGTCGTGTCGAAAAACGACAGGGTGCGGGTGCGCGTCGGGAACCTCACCATGACCAACCACCCAATCCACATGCATGGTTACGACTTCGAGGTTACCTGCACTGACGGTGGCTGGGTACGGCCGGAAGCGCGGTGGCCGGAAGTCAGCATCGACATTCCCGTGGGCGCGATGCGCGCTTACGAGTTCGACGCCAAATATGAGGGCGACTGGGCGATCCATTGCCACAAGTCGCACCACACCATGAACGCCATGGGTCACGAAATCCCGACATTCATCGGTGTCGATAAAAAGGAAGTCGCCAAGAAAATCCGGCAGATCCGCCCCGAATACATGCCGATGGGCACCGCCGGCATGGCTGACATGGCGGAAATGTCGATGGAGATACCCGAAAACACCGTGCCCATGATGACCGGCTGGGGTCCCCACGGCCCCATCGAAATGGGCGGCATGTTCTCGGTGGTGAAGGTCCGCGAAGGTATCTCCGCGGGCGATTACGCCGATCCGGGCTGGTATGAAAACCCGCCCGGCACACAGGCCTTTGAGTGGACGGGCAACCTGCCCGACGCACCCAAAGCCAAAGATGCAAACACGCAGCCCCCATCGGCCCATTCGAACCATGGCTGATCATCAACATTCCCAAACAAAAAAGGAAAGCATCATGAACACTGCAATTCTTGGCCTTGTGCTGGCAGCACTTGCGACCCCCGCTCTGGCGGCCGGCAGCCACGCCGGCGGACACAGTGAAACCATGGCCGTCGGTGAGCCCGGCGACGCCACGAAAGTCACCCAGACCATCCGCGTCAGCATGAAAGAAACGCCGGATGGCAAGATGATCTTCACGCCCAACAACTTCAAGGTCCGCAAGGACCAGACCATCCGCTTCACCGTCAAGAACGAAGGCGAGCTCGATCATGAATTCGTTCTCGATGAAGAAGCAAAGGTCATGGAACACAAGGGGCTGATGGAAAAATTCCCCGAGATGGAACATGCCGATCCGAACGCCATCCGTCTGGCGCCCGGCAAGACGGGGGAAATCGTCTGGAGGTTCACCAATGACGGCGTCTTCAAGGTCGCCTGCCTTGTGCCCGGACATTACGACGCCGGCATGCACGGCGATGTCACCGTTGCCAAAAAGTAAGCAAACAAGGAAACCAACCCATGAAAACAATCATCAACACCACCCTCGCCACAGCCCTCTTTCTCGCCTCTGCCGCCGGCGCCTTCGCGCAGGAATTCACCTCCGGCACGGTGAAGAAACTCGATACCAAGGCCAAAAAGGTTACGCTTATCCATGAGGAGCTGAAAAACCTGGAGATGCCGGCAATGACCATGGTCTTCGAGGTCAAGGACGAAGCAATGCTGGCGAAATTGCAGGAAGGCGCCAAGGTGCAATTCGTCGCCGAACGGGTGAACGGCAAGCTGACCGTGACGCAGCTGAAATAACAGCAGCGGAATCTGCAAGGACCAGCGCGCACCCCTATCGGCAAAACCGGTGGGGGTGCGCCTCATTCGCCTGCGACGCGCTAGTCGCAGGCAGGTTTTCGCACCGGGCCGAAGACCACGAAGCTGATGGCGGCAAGCAGCCAGACGCTGATGCCGGCATACAGCATGACCAGACCGAAGCCATCCGCCAGCGCCTGATGGACGAGCACCTCCGATACGCCCTGCGCCGACGATCCGGCAGTTCCCGCAGCAACCTTTTCAGCGAGCAACTGCAACGTGTTCATATTCGTGCCGGACGGCAGGTTCGCCTGAAGCGAAGAGCGGACGCCCTCAACCAGAATGAAGCCCATGATCGGAATGTTGATGGCGAGCGAGATCATGCGCGCACTCATGTCTATGCCCGATGCCATGCCGGAACGCGCCGGCGGCACCGCACCCGTGGTCGTGTTGGTGACTGGCGTATTGGTCAAGCCGAGCCCGATGCCGGAAAGAATGCAGCCGGGCAGCATGGTAAGCCAGTTCGCATTTTCGATGCCGCTGCCCAATTTCATCAGCATGAAACCGAGACCGATGGTGAACAGCCCGGCCGGTATGACAAGGCTTGGCTGATAACGCAGGGACAGACGCTCTGCCAGCGGCGGCATCACCAGCGCCGGCAGCGTGTAGGCAAGCAGGCCAAGACCGGCGGTGACGCTGTCATAGCCGAGACCCGCCTGAAACCAGATCGGCAGATAGATCATGAAGGGCCAGAAGCTGATGTTCATTGCCGCCGAACCAATGATGGCCCCGGAAAACGGCCGGATGCGGAACACGGAAAAATCGAACATCGGCCTTGGCGTGAGCTTTTCCACGATAAGAAAGGCAATGAAGCTCGCGATGGACCCAGCAAGGATCAAAAGCGCGGCCTGACTGGCAAAGCCGAGCTCAGGGCCTTGGGTGATAAAAAAGGCAAGGAGGAACACGGCCAGCGACAGCGTGGCGATACCGGCAAGATCAAGACGGGTCGCTTCCGGATCAAGCGATTCCCGCACGCCGCCCACCGCGAGCAGCAAGGTGCCCACGCTGAGCGCCACATGAACGAGGAACACCCATTCCCAGCTCCACAGCGCGACGATGGCTCCGCCGATGATCGGGCCAAAGCCCAGCCCTACGCCGGAGACGATGCCCCACCAGCCGAATGCCATGCCGCGCTCGCTGGCCATTCGGAACTGGTGCGACAGGATGGCGATCTGGCACACCAGCATCGCACCGCCGCTCAGTCCCTGAAGGAAACGTGCCGCAATCAGCACCACCACATTTTCCGTCATTCCGCAGGCGAGAGACGAAAGCGCAAAAGCGGCAATACTGGCAATGAAGACACGCTTGCGGCCGAAGCGGTCGGCCAGCGCACCTGTCGCCATCAACACCACCGTCACGCCGATCGTATAGGCATTCATGATCCACTGAAGCTGCCGGAAATCCGCATGCAGCACCTGTTCGAGTGTCGGCAGGATCGCCGGAACGCTGGAAATCTCCAGTCCGAACATCAGGGCGGAAAGACAGACGGCAGCCAGCGCCATGGCGCTTCTGCTGCCTGCTTGTGCAGTAACGGCAAGGGTCATTCTTCAACCTTTCAAGGGTCGGATCGCCAAAGCGAAATCCGGTCTGCGAGATTGGACGCAACCTAGCCAAAGCTTGACCATAACTGAATTGGATGATTGGCTATTTCAGAGACAACAAATTGGAATTACCGATATGCGCACGCTGGATGTGGATGCCGTCGAGGCTTTTGTCACCATCGCCGATATGCAGAGCTTCACCCGCGCTGCCGAAGCGCTGGGAACCACGCAGGGCGCCATCAGCGTCAAGCTCAAACGGCTGGAAGACCGGCTCGGCCAACGGCTGCTCGAACGCACGCCCCGTTCGGTGCGGCTGTCGGCGCAAGGTGCGGTATTTCTCGCCCCCGCCCGCGAATTCCTCGCCGCGCATGATCGTGCCCTCGCCGGCCTTTCATCTCCGCGTCGCCGCTTCGGCCTTGGCATTGCCGCCCATGTTGCCGGGCCAGAGGTGCCGACCCTTCTGGCCCGGCTCAATGCCCATGATCCCGGACTGACGATCGAAGTGCGCATGGACAATTCCCGTGTGCTGCTGGACGCCTTCGACCGTGGCGAAATCGACGCTGCGATCATCCGGCGTGAAGACGACCGGCGCGACGGCGAGGTGCTGGGGCCGGAGCATCTCGGCTGGTACGCCGCTCCGCAATTCGAACACCGTCAGGGTGAACCCCTGCGACTGGCAGCACTTTCACCCGCCTGCGGCGTGCGCGACATCGCCGCCCGCGCGCTGGATTCGGCCGCCATCGCCTGGACGGAGGTGTTTCTTGGCGGCACCTCGTCGATGGTTACGGCCGCGGTCTCGGCCGGTCTTGCCATTTCCGCCTTTTCCTGCCGTCTTGCACCGCCCGGCACGATCGAGGTCAGCCAGCGCTTCGGCCTGCCGTCTCTGCCCTCCACCGAGGTCGTGATGTTCTCCACCCTCACCGACAGCAGATCCCGCGAGGCGCTGCGCACGCTTGCCGCCGCATTCCGGGAGCATCGGCCGGGGTCGTAAGGAATGAGAATTGCCGGACAGACGGGACGCTGGATTTGCCTTGCCGACCCACCCTTCCGGCGTTATAGAAGAAATGTCGAAAAAGGCACGACTTGGTGTGGTCTAGCCCAAGTCCTTTCGGAAACGAAAGCTCTGTCCATGCCCCGCGCATGAGTCCCACGACGAACAACGACGCTTTCAAGGCGTCCAATTGTTCGTCCGTGTGGTTGTCAAAACGACGAGCCGCTCCGGTCGAACGACCAAAGGAGCATCTCATGTCAAATATCCCTCAGATTTACGATGTCGTGATTGTCGGCGCCGGTCCCGTTGGGCTGTTTCTCGCCTGTGAGCTGCGGCTGGCAAAGCTCTCGGTGCTGGTCCTTGAGCAGGCCAGCGACCCTTCCTCGCCGCTCAAAAAACTTCCCTTCGGCATGCGCGGTCTTTCCGCACCCACCGTCGAAAGTTTCCATCGCCGGGGCCTGCTGGAGGACATAGCCGAAAATCAGCCGAAGAAAGAACAGCCAGACGGCAGCCATGGACTGACCGCGCACTGGATGCACCAGCAGCGCCGGCCAGGCGGCCATTTCGCCGGTATCCAGTTCTTTCACGACAACATCGATACGTCCAAATGGCCGTATCGCCTACCGGATTCGACGCCGGTTACCTTGGCCTCCAGCATGGAAGAGATCGAAGCCGTTCTGGAGAAACGCGCAACCGCCATGGGGGCCGAAATCAGGCGGGGCGCCGGCGTTGATGGTTTCGAACAGTCGGATGAGGCCGTGACCATTCGCGCCGGTGGCCAGATATTTCACGCACGGTGGCTCGTTGGCTGCGATGGCGGCCGCAGCACGGTGCGCAAGGCGGGCGGTTTCGATTTCGTCGGCACAGCTCCTGAATTTACCGGCTATTCCGTTGAGATCGAAATGGCGGATCCTGAAAAACTCGCTCCGGGCCGCCACTACACGTCGACCGGCATGTATACCTATCAAAAGCCCGGAACCATCGCGATGGTCGATTTCGACGGCGGCCGGTTTCACCGAACCCAGCCGATGACAACGGAGCATGTGCAGACTGTCCTGCGGCATGTCTCCGGCACCGACGTCACGGTTACTGGCCTCAGACTTGCAACGACATGGACGGATCGCGCCTATCAGGCCACGACCTATCGCAACGGCCGGATATTGCTGGCAGGCGATGCCGCGCATATCCACTCCCCGCTTGGCGGGCAGGGACTTAATCTCGGGCTTGGCGATGCGATCAATCTTGGCTGGAAACTTGCAGCGACGATCCGTGGCGATGCGCCGGACGGATTGCTGGACACCTATACCAGCGAGCGGCACCCGGTGGGAGCACAGGTCCTCGACTGGTCGCGCGCCCAGGTCGCTCTCACGCGCCCAAGCCGGAGCACGAGGGCGCTGGAGGCCATCATCCGCGACCTCATCGAGACCCGCGATGGTGCGACATATTTCGCCGAGCGTGTATGGGGTGTTTCCCTTCGTTATGAGCTTGGCGACCAACACCCACTTTTCGGCCGCAGCGTTCCGGATTTCATACTGACCGATGGAAGGAAGACCGGCGAACTTCTGAGAGAGGGAAAAGCTCTGCTGTTGGACTTTGGCGCGAATGCATCGCTCGAAGCGTTGACTGGCCGCTGGAACGGGCGGGTTTCCTATGTCGCAGGCAACGCCATGGATGAGCTCGGATTGAGCGCCTTGCTGATACGTCCTGATGGCATCGTCGCCTGGGCCACGGCGTCCATTCCTGACAGGGAGGAACTTATAGAAGCCGCTGACCGATGGTTCGGCGCGGCTTAAAGTACAGCTGAAGCGGGAAATCAGCTTATGTCAGGTTGAAAAATTCGCACCACCTCCTTGAAAGCACCAATGAAGTGCTTTATCTATTTCGCATGAGCACGAAACTTTTGTCCAACGTCGTTCTGGCACTCAATCTTTCGAAGGAAGACCGGTCTTCCCTCGAAGAAACGCTGCTTGCCTATCGGCGTGCGATGGCGATCCTCGATCAGACCGAAGGCGCCAACCTCGTAGCGCTGCATGCGGCCGCCTACGAGGAAATCAGGGTCAAGACAGGTCTTCCCTCCCGCATGGTGACGCTGGCTTTGCGCGACCACAGCCAGCGTGATCCGCAGGAACCGGTGCGCGACATCCCGCTCGACAGCAAGCTGTTTTCGGTGAAGGGGCCGGACAGCCTCAGCATCGCCACCCTCTCGGGCCGCGTCGTCGTGCCCTATACCGTTCGTGGCTATCACGACGGCTGGAATGACTTTTCAGAAGCGCGTCTCGTTTTTGAAGGCGAAACCATCAGCATCCATGCCGGCATAAAAACCGGCTTCCAACCGAACAGGGAGGCTTCGATGAACAATGAAGGTATTCTCGGGCGGCTCGGGCGTGTCATCGCCGGTGTCATGAACAACGCCGTCGATGCGGCGGAGGCATCCAATCCGGTTGCCGTCGCGCAGCAGGCGGTGCGGGAAATTGCAAAGATCGCCGAGGAAGCCCGCTCCGCCCTCGGCGTGGCGGTTGCCGCAGGCCATCGTCTGAAGGCCAAGGCCGCCGATCTCGATGAGGAAATTCAGGACCTCGACGACAAGATCAGGATCGGGCTGGAGAACGGTCGCGAGGATCTGGCCCGAGCCGCAACCGGGTTGCAGATCGATCTGGAAGCGCAGCGTGAAGCGCTGAACAAGGCGATCCTTGAGAATGCCGCCGAAATTGCCGAAGCGGAAACAACCTTGCGCAGCATCGCTTCCGCAAAAGCGGATGCGCAAAAGCGGCTCGAAGACGCCAAGCGCGCCGAACGCGCCACACCGGCGGCGGTCGATGCAACCCCGTCGCAGCGCAATGATCGGCGCCTGGCCGAAGCGCTCGAAGCCATCGAAAGGGTGACCGGCACCCCCGCCAAGCCAAATACCGGAGCAGCGGAGGTGGAAGAACTTGGTCGCATGCAGCGCCAGAGCGCCATCGAAGCACGGCTCAAGGCTTTCCGTGAGGGACAACGCTGATGGAGGGCATTGTCCAGCCAGGCACAGCGCCCTTCTGGATCGCCCTCTTGACGGTCGCCGGCCTTGGCATCGTTGAACTCGTCTCGGTCCTGCTCGGCGTGTCGGCCTCGGGACTGCTGGACGACAGTTTCAGCCACCATGCGCCCGGCGATACCGAAGCGGGATTACTTGGCAGCTGGATGTCCTGGCTCAATGCCGGCGGCGTGCCGCTTCTGGTTCTCGCGGTCATTCTGCTTTCGGCCTTTTCCGTCACCGGTTTCTTCATTCAGGGGCTGGCTTCCGCAACGCTTCTAGGGCCATTGCCGCTTTCCGTGGCCGTGACCGGCGCCATTGCCGCCGCCATTCCGGCCACGCGGTCGCTTAGCCGTGCGGTTGCGAAGATCATTCCGCGCGATGAAACCAACGCGCTCGAGCAGGCCGACTTTCTGGGGCTTGTCGGCACGGTCACCATCGGGCCTCTCGATCAGGGCAAGCCCGGCACCGTGCGGGTCAAGGACCGGCATGACAATATTCACTTCCTGCGCGCACAGGCCGCATCCGGTCACACGATCGATACGGGTGCGCAGGTACTGATCGTCGATGGGGCGGATGGCCTTTTCCAGGCCATCCCCGCACCGCCGGATCTGGAAAATTCATAATAGCGGGCACAACAGGGGTTAACTCACCATGGACTTCTTTTCTTTGAGCCTGATTGCCGGGGTCATCGTCACAGCAATCGTCGTCATCGGCATCATCATGGCATCGCTTTATACGCGTTCGACGCGCGATAAAGCCTATGTCAGAACCGGCCTTGGCGGCAAAAAAGTCGTTCTCGACGGCGGCGCGATCATTCTGCCGATCTTCCATTCCTATTCCTGGGTCTCGCTCAGCACATTGCGGCTGGAGGTGAAGAGGTCCGAATTTGAATCGTTGATCACCAAGGATCGCATGCGCGCCGATATCACCGCCGAATTTTACGTGCGCGTGAAGCCGGACGCCGAAAATATCGCACTCGCTGCCCAGACACTCGGCGACCGGACAAATGATGCCGATGCGCTGAAATCCCTAGTCGAAGCGAAATTTGTCGACGGTTTGCGCTCGGTTGCCGCAACCATGTCGCTGCGCGACCTGCAGGAACAGCGCGCCGAATTCGTCAAATCCGTGCAGGCGGCCGTCGCGCATGACCTGCAATCCAACGGACTGGAACTGGAATCGGTGTCGCTGACGCGGCTCGACCAGACCGACATCAAGCATTTCAACCCCAACAACACCTTCGATGCCGAAGGCCTGACGGCACTGACGCGGATCACCGAGGAGCGCAAACGCGAGCGCAACCAGATCGTCCGCGACAACGAAGTCGAAATCGCCACCAAGGACCGCGAGGCAGTCCTGCGTCGCCTGACGATCGAACGCGAACAGCGCGATGCGGAACTGACGCAGGAACGCGATATCGCCAACAAGACTGCGGAAACCCGTGCAGAGGCGGCACGCGCCGAACAGGCCGCACGCCTGAACGAGGAGACCGCCAAGCTCGATACCGAACGCGGCATTGCCGAGCGGGACGCGGAAGCCCGTCAGGCCCGCGAAACCGCCCGCATCGAGGCCGAGCGCGGCATTGCTGAGCGCGAGGCGGAAGCCCGCAAGATCACCGAAACCGCCCGGATCGAAGCAGCAATCGCCGTTGCCCAGAAGGTGGAGCAGGAACAGGCTGCACGTGCCAAGGCGGATGAAGCCAAGGCAGCGGCCATTACCGCCGAAGAGCAGGTGGCAACCGCCCGCGAAGTGGAAATCGCCGAACGCGCCAAACGCATCGCCGTGATCGACGCCCGCAAGGCTGCCGAACAGGAAGCGACGGCGATCACCGTGAAGGCGGAAGCGGAGCGCGAAGCTGCGGAGAACCTCGCCGCCGCCGCCAAGATCGGTGCCGACGCCGAGGCACAGGCCGCAAAAATCCGCGCCGAAGGCATCATCGCGCTTGGCGATGCGGAGGCGCAGGCGGAGCGGGCGAAGAACGATGCACGCAACGCACTTTCCGGCGACATCATCGAATTCGAACTTGCCCGCGCAAGGATCGCCATCATCCCCGAGGCGCTGGCCGAAGCGATGAAACCCATCGAGAAGATTTCCGACATCCGCATCTTCAGCGCCGGCAATCTGGCCGGTGCGCTCGGCGGCGGCAGCGACGGCCAAAGCGGCAATGGCCTGGGCGATCTTTCAAGCCAGCTGCTGAGCTTTACTGCGCAGAAGCCAGTTCTAGACGAAATCCTTGCACAGGCAGGCTTCAAGGGGGCGGACCCGACACAGGCCCTTCTCGCAGCTTCGATCACGAATGGCACGGGCCGGCCAACGTCGGAAAAGCAGCCACGTAAAGAGACGTAAGGAGGCCCCGGCACTCCTTCCGGCCGGCACTCCCGGCAATGACATCAAGCGCGGTCAATCTGACGATGGCCGCGCTTTTTCTGTTCTAGAGACATTCTCCGCGAGACCTGCCATGCGCATCGAAAGGAATGCGCATTAATCTTCCGGTGTTCGCTATAAATTAGCCGGCATTCAATTCACCTCGAGCAGTTTTCCGTGCCTGCAATCCGACGATGAGTGCAGCACTCAATCCCACCAGCGGCACAGTCACCTGCCACATCACTCAATCACCTCACCTCGCATCAGAAACTTCGCAAGCGCGACGGTCGAAACGAAGCCGAGAATTGCGAGTATCAGAATGAAAGGAAGATAAAGGGCGTTTCCGGTTTTGATCGCCAGCACCAGCACCTGCAATATTCCAATATTGTAGATCGTATCGATTGCCATGACACGATCCTGCACTCTCGGCCCCTTGATCAGGCGATATGCGGCGAATGCCATGGCAAGCAGAAGCATCCCCTGGGCAAGGGTGGTGGACCAGTAAATAATATCTGCGATCAACATCAACGGCACCGTTCAACAGGGTCGCGCCGAAGAAAAAATACCGGTCTGTTCAGGGCAATTATGAGAGATCATGGCCTTGCTCCACGTGTTCTTTAGACACGGGGCCGTCCCCATTTGATCCGGATGGCGCAGGTCGTCCTGCACGACTGCGTGCTATCACCAATGGCGCTTATCATCAAGGCGGCGGCCCGACTGCGCCATTGCTTTCAGGAGCCCTGCTATGCTATCGCTGACATCAACAGCTTGACAGAGCTTCGTTCGGGACGACCCGAATGCGACAGATTGCCGGGGACGACCCCAGATAGAGGTCGCCTGCAATGTCTGACAAATCTCCATCCTTTCTCCGCACTCCCTGGCCGAAACTCGTCGTGGCCTGGCTGGTCGTCGCCGTTTTCCATCTGTCCGGCCAGTCATGGCTTTCGCCTGATATGACGCCAGCCATTGCCATCTCGTGCTTTCTCGTGCTCTTCGCCACAATCCTGATGGCGGCTTTCGGGGTCGTGAAAGAGGCCGATGAACTAGCCCATCAACTGGGTGAACCCTACGGAACGCTCATTCTCACGCTGTCGATCGTTGCAATCGAAGTGATCCTGATTGCGGCGGTGATGCTGGGGCCGAATGAGGCCCCGACAATCGGAAGAGATTCCATATTCGCGGTGATGATGATCATCCTCAACCTCGTGACAGGTATCTGCCTTCTGGCGGGCGCAATGCGTTATGGCGAGCAGGAATATAATGCGCCCGGCGCTGTTTCTTTCATTGCAATGACGGTCGTTCTGGCCGGCGTCGCGCTTCTTGTGCCGAACACGCTCCCCGCAGGCAATGGCACGTTTACCGCTCTCCAGGCCATCGTCATCTCCCTCGTGACCGTGATTGTCTACGGCAGTTTCCTCGCCCTCCAGATGGGCCGTTACCGCAGCCACTTCATGCAGCCCGCACCGGGCCGGATGTCGATCAGGCTGACAGAACCCCTCACGCGTCAGGCTCCAGATCATCCGACGGACGGTCATGCCAGCAAAAAGAACATCGTTCATTCGATGTTTCTGATCGGATTGATGCTGCCGATCGTGCTGCTCGCACACGACCTCGCCATCGTCATTGATTACGGCGTTGCGCAGGCTGGCGCTCCGGTGGCCGTTGGCGGCGTTCTTATTGCGATCATCGTCTTTACGCCCGAATCGATCACGGCCGTAAAGGCCGCGTTGCACAACGAGACACAACGGGCAATCAATCTGTGCCTCGGCGCATTTGTTTCAACTGTCGGGCTCACGGTCCCGGCGGTCCTGACGGTCGGCCTCGTCACCGGCAAAACAGTGATCTTCGGAATTTCGCCCACCGAAACCATCCTGTTTGCCCTGACGGTTGCGCTGACAACCCTGACCTATCTGGGGAGACGAACCTCGGCAGCGCAGGGACTGTTGCATCTGATGCTGTTCGTCATCTTTGGTCTCCTGTTGTTTACGACCTGAGACCACGGCATCGCGGGACGGCCCGCGCGCTTCAAACCAAACGGGGACGGCCCCATGATCGCGAGATTCATGATGTGGAACGCGCCGCGGATGCTCTATCGGGACATTTCTGAAACGGTCGCACAAAGTGCAAATCAACGCTCGCCAGGCTGGGTGACGCGGATTTCAGCGGCCTTGATCTTCGTTCTCGTCGCCAACCATCTGGTCCGGTTTTCCCGCGCCGATGCGTTTGCCCGAAAACGATTGCCACCTGCCACCGATTTGGCTAGAAAGCCCTCGCGCGGGACGACCCGTGCCTTGAAACGTTCCGGGGACGGCCCTGACTCTCAATCTTGGGATCAGAATGGCCGATATACCCAACACCCTCCCTATTTCTGACTTTCCACCACACGCACGGTCTTCCTGCGTCCGGCACAGCCGTGACTTCGAACACCGGCGCATCCCCGTCATTGTCGCAATTTAGTGAAGGACCTGTCATGGCCGGCCCCATCGATCAATTCGAAGTCAAACCTCTCGTTGAAATTACAGTCGGGGATATCGACCTCAGCTTCACCAATGCTTCGGCATACATGTTTCTCACCGTCACACTGGCGAGTTCATTCCTGCTTCTGGCAACCGGCAAAGCCCGTCTCGTGCCCGGCCGCTGGCAATCGAGCGTGGAGATGCTTTACCAGTTCGTCGCCAAGACCCTGCGTGACAATGCCGGCGAACAGGGGATGCGGTTCTTCCCCTTCGTGTTCTCGCTTTTCATGTTCATCCTGTTCGCGAACATGATCGGTATGTTTCCTTATGCCTTTACAGTAACGAGCCAGATCATCGTCACCTTCGGCCTCGCCATGATGGTGTTCGGCACCGTCACGCTCTATGGCCTGTTCAAACACGGCATTGGTTTTTTCGGCCTGTTCAAACCCGCAGGAATCCCGGCAATCCTGGCTCCCATCATCGTGCCGATTGAAATCATCTCCTATATTTCGCGCCCCGTCAGCCATTCCGTCCGCCTGTTTGCGGTCATGCTTGCGGGCCATATCACCCTGAAGGTCTTTGCAGGGTTTGTCGTCTCCCTCGCCAGCGTCAATGCGCTGGGGGTAATCGGCGCCATCGCGCCGCTCTTCATGACGGTCGCGATCACGGCTCTCGAATTCCTGATGGCCGGCATTCAGGCCTATGTATTCACTATGCTCACCTGCATGTATCTTAACGACGCACTGCATCCGGGACACTGAAACATCAGCGGCGTGCCGAACGTCCTTGTCCGCAAGGCCCGCAAAAGGGACGTCAGGCGCGCTGACGTTCCCCGGAAGGCCGGTGTCTGCATTCAAGGATCAAACGCAGAAGCCCGCCGGCACGCAAAATGGCGATTTCCCCGCTTCTGCCGGAAGATCGCTGATCCCGTAGCTGACGCCATTTACCTCGCCGATCCAGGAGCGCCTCGACGGCAGGAATGTCGACTGGATGGAACCTGTCACCGATACTCAGCACGGCGGCTGATCCGGACGGAGCAAGTCTCATCACCCCGACATGCGGCAGCCCAATTTCATATGGCTGTCGCCTATGCCGCCAAGAATGCCCATCGCGCCTCCTACGAGCGGCTTCTCAATCAGGGCCAGCATATGCTACGTCTCCAGTTCGAATATCTGGAACGAACCGGCGACGGCAATCTTTTGACGGACGAGCATGAACCGATGCTGAAAGCAATCCGGGCGAAGAATGTCGAGCTGGCCGATGAACTGGTCCATGCCGACCTCAGGCAGTTTCAGGACAATTTCATCGCCTTCCTGTGTGAAAACTACACGACCGACATATCCTTCGGTCCGTCTGCAGCCGCGGAGTCATCATGTCCCTTTCTCAGAAAATTGGTTTTATCGGAACCGGAGCGATCACCGACGCGATGGTGCGGGGCTTGCTCCTGAAGCCTGCGGCCGTGCCGCATGTCATGGTGTCAGCGCGCAACGCGGACATCTCGGCCGGGCTCGCTGCCGATTTTCGGCAGGTGATTGTTTCTGACGAGAATCAGGCTATCGTCGACGGTTGCAATACCGTCGTGCTGGCAATTCGGCCGCAGATCGCCGAAGACGTCATCCGCCCGCTGCGATTCCGGAATGGGCAGAAGGTCATCAGCGTCGTTGCCGCAACCAGCCGCGAAGTGCTTTTCGACTGGATCGGCGCGGATGTCAGCCTAACGCAGGCGATTCCCCTGCCGTTCGTCGCACGGCGCAGGGGTGTCACGGCCATCTATCCGCCAGATGCCAATACATCGGAAATTTTTAACAGTCTTGGCAATGCGGTCGAATGCGAGACAAAGGCGGAATACGATCTTCTCGCCGCCGCTAGTGCCCTGATGGCCACCTATTTCGGCATCATGCAGCATACGACCGAATGGCTGGCCGAAAACGGCCTGCCGGACGAAAAGGGTCGCGCCTATCTCGCCCCGCTCTTCGCCGGTCTTTCCGAAGTTGCACAGCTTGCCGACAAGGACACCAGCTTCCTTGATCTCAGCGGTGAATTTGCCACCAAAGGCGGGCTAAACGAGCAGGTTTTGCAGGATTTTGACCGTAGTGGCGGCTCCAGCGCGCTGAAGGGAGCGTTGAGCCGTGTCTTTGAGCGGATCACAAAATAGCCCGCGGCGGTGCATGACAAGGCCCGCGATAAACAGACCAACTGCCCGCGCAGATGGCGATGCTGGATTAGTGCCGATACTTACGGAAGATGCCCGATCCCGGCGCTCGTCTTACGCAGCAACTTCTCCACCATCGCAAGCAGAGAATTGAGTGGCCGGTCGTCACGGTAAAAGGGAACGTCTGCGCGAACACGCCGGTAGAGGGCGTGGGTGCCGGGCGCCATAACGGCTTCTCCCGGCTGCATGTCATAGGCCTGCGTCGCACACATGATCTCAATCGAAAGAATGGTTTCCAGATTGGCGATGATGGAAAGCGCCTTGTCGGCCGCCGGCGTGGCGTGAGTGAGAATATCCTCCTGCAAGGCGGAGGTAATGCCGCCATCCAGACTGGCTGGCGCGGCCAGCCGCCGGTTTTCGGCCACCAGCGCCGCCGCCGTATATTGGATGATCATGAAACCGGAACAGACACCGCTGCCTTCCGCCAGAAAGGCCGGCAGGCCGCTGACCAGCGGGTTGACGAGACGGTCGATCCGACGCTCCGCAATGCTTGCCAGTTCTGCAGCTGCTACGGCCAGACTATCCATGGCAAGCCCCAATGCCGCGCCAACCGCATGGGCCTGCGAATGCACCTGCGGCATATCAGGCGAACCGGTAACCACCGGATTGTCCGTAACACTTGCCAGTTCGCGATTCACCACTTCGCCGATCTGAGCGACGCTGTCGCGAATGGCGCCGTGGATTTGCGGCACGGCGCGAAGACTGAGCGGATCCTGCGTGCGCGACCCAGCCGAGCGAGCCAAGAGGGGACTATCCGCCAGCAGATGGCGGAGATTGTTTCCAACGGTCTGAAGCCCCGGGGATGTGCGCAGAGCAAGCGGCACCGCCGAGAAAGGATCGGGCTGCGCGCCCAGATTTTCATAACTCATTGCTGCGGCCGCATCCGCCCAATCCAGCAGATTTTCCATATGCGACAGCGCCAGACAGGCAAGTCCGGTGGCGCAGGGCGTTCCGTTTACGAGGCTCAGCCCTTCCTTGGCCAGAGGCACAAGCGGAGAGAGACCGACCGCTGCCAGCGCCTGCCCGCCGGAAAGCCTTTCACCATCACGCACCGCCTCGCCTTCGCCGATCAATACCAACCCGATTGCCGCGGCATGGGTGAGATATCCGACCGAGCCGCGTGAGGGAATGACGGGCAAAACATCCGCATTCAAAAGGGCCAGCAGCGCCTCGACGGTTTCCACACGGATGCCGGAAAAACCATGGGCGAAATTGACAATCTGCGCGGCCATGATGGCACGTGTCTGCTCCCGCCCCAGCGGCTCTCCGACCCCGCAGGAATGGCTGAGCAGGATGTTTCGCGACAGGGCCTGTTGCCGATCCCTGTCCACGATCACATCGCACAGGGCACCGACACCGGTATTGATGCCGTAGCCGCGCACGCCTTTTGACACCAGCGCCTCGACAATGTCACGCGCCGCAGCGATACGCTTCCACGCGGCATCGGCAAGCTGCAGTCGTGCACCTTTTGCCACCATGGCGACATCCCGCCACGAGATGCCCTGATCGATGATAACGGTCTCAATCATGGTGGGCGACCGCCGCACCGGTGCGGCGCTGCACGAAGCGGGCGACATAATCATTGGCGGGGCGATTGAGAATATCGTCCGGCGTTCCGACCTGCACCAGTTTCCCGTCCTTCAGAATCGCGATCTGCGCACCGATCCGCAGCGCCTCATCAAGATCATGCGTGATGAAGACGATGGTTTTCGAGAGATTCTTCTCCAGTTGCAGAAGCTGATCCTGCATATCGGCGCGGATCAGCGGATCGAGAGCGGAAAATGCCTCATCCATCAGAATAACGTCGGTATCGGCAGCGAGAGCCCGCGCAAGGCCGACACGCTGCTTCATGCCGCCGGACAGTTGATGGGGCATCTTGTTTTCATAGCCGGCAAGCCCGACGGTCTCGATCCATTGCATGCCGATCGGGTTTGCTTCCGCCTTTGAGAGGCCGCGTACACGCTGGCCATAAACGACATTCTGCATAACCGTGCGGTGTGGCATGAGGCCGAAATTCTGGAACACCATGCTGACACGGCGATTGCGGAAGTCGCGCAGGTCCTTGGCGCTCAGATCAAGCACATTGCTGCCGCCAACCAGGATTTCACCGCTCGTCGGTTCGATCAGACGGTTGATATGGCGCACAAGCGTCGATTTTCCGGAACCCGACAATCCCATGATGACGAAGATGCGGCTGCCGGCAATATCGAGGCTGACATCATCGAGGCCGACGCTGCAACCGGTCTTGGCCAATATTTCAGCCTTGTCGGCACCGTCCTTCGTCATGGCGAGCGCGGCTTTCCAGTTACCGCCGAAAATTTTGGAAACGTTACGGATTGCGATATCAGTCATCGCCGCGCTCCTTCCGGCTGGATTGGCCGAAGCCCTGCGTAATACGGTCGAGGACGATGGCGAGAATGACGATGCCGAGACCCGCCTCGAGGCCCTTTCCGACATCCAGTGTCTGAATCCCGTTCAGGACCTGTTCGCCCAGACCACGCGCGCCGATCATCGAAGCGACCACCACCATGGAAAGAGCCATCATGATCGTCTGGTTCAGACCGGCCATGATTGTGGGTGTGGCCAGCGGCAGTTCGACCCCGAACAGGATCTGCGACGGGCTGCTGCCGAAAGCGGTTGCCGCCTCCACCACTTCGCGATCCACCTGGCGGATGCCGAGATCGGTCAGGCGGATCAGCGGTGGTACGGCATAGATGATGGTCGCGAGCACTGCCGGGACCTTGCCAAGACCGAAAAGCATGATTGCCGGGATCAGATAAACGAAACTCGGCATCGTCTGCATGACGTCAAGGACAGGCAGCGTGATACGCCGCATGATCTGGCTCTTTGCGAGCCAGATGCCGACCGGGACACCGATGATAATAGAAATCAGGCTGGCGATGAGCATCAGCGCCAGCGTCTGCATTGTCAGGTCCCAAAGGCCGAGGGCGCCGACGACCAGCAGCATGACCCCGACCATGACGACAAGCGAAATCTTGCGCGCAGCAAACCATGCCACCACCAGAAAGGCAAGCAGGACCAGCCACCATGGCAGGCCGCGCAATATCCATTCCATGAACAGGATAACCTGCAGAATGGTCTGCGAAATCGCCTTGAACACGAAGCCGTAATTGACGACCAGCGACTGGACGAACTCGTTGATCGGGCCACGAATGGAAATATGAAAAGTTTCAGGAAACATCGGGTGGCGTCCTCGCACTTTGCCGTCTTCCGTCCCCGACGGTCACGGCTCTGACGGGAAAAGAAAAAGCCGCATGCCAATCCGGCATGCGGCCACGTGATTGCTACTTGATCGCGGCTTCGATGCGGGTCTTGGCCTCCGGCGACACCCATGCGCCCCAGATATCGCCCTTGGTCTTCAGGAAGCGCGTCGCTGCGGCTACCGCATCGGCCTTTTCGTCAACCATGTAAGCGAGGCTGGAATTGACCTCCTCGAGCGGGAAGGTCGCCTTGCCGAGGATTTCGATGATATCCGGCGCAGCCTTGGCGAAGTCGCTGTTGACGCCATAAGCAACCTCAACCGCCGGGAAAGCGCATCCCGCCTCCCGCTTGCCATCGGCGCTTGTCAGGTCCTTCCAGCAGGCTTCGGTGTAGGCCGGCTCGGAAAGCTGCACGAGCTTGTATTTGCCCATGATTGCGGTCGGGCTCCAGTAATAGAACAGCAGCGGTTCGCCCTGAAGATAGGCGGCGCTGATCCCCGCATCCAGCGCCGTGCCCGTGCCGGGGCGGAAGTTCACGTAGGTCGTGTCGAGCTTGTAGGCCTGAAGCTTGGCGGTATTGACACCCTCACAGGTCCAGCCCGATGGGCAATTGAGAAAACGCCCCTTGGACGGCTCTTCGGGATCCTGAAAGAGGGCGGCGATCTTCGGATCGGAAAGCTGCTCGACACTTTTCAGGTCGGGGGCCTTTGCCTCTATGCCCTTTGTGGCGTCGCCCTTGATCAGATATTCAGGAACGAACCAGCCTTCGGAGGCGCCCACGAAGGTCTTGCCGACCGAGGTAACCTGTCCTGCGGCAGCGGCCTTGTTCCAGACGTCGGACCGGCCGATCCATTCCTCGGCGAAAATCTGAACGTCGTTATTGGCCGTGGCCTGTTCCAGGGTCACCGAATTGCCGGGAATGGAATCAACCTTGCAATCATATCCCTTCGACAGAATGGCCTTCATGACTTCGGTGACGAAGGCGCCGCTTTCCCAGTCGATGCCGGCGAAAGTAACGGTCTTCCCCTCGCCGCAATAGCTGGCTGCATGGGCCGACCCCAAGGGCAACGCCGCAAACAGGGCAGTGGCGGCAAGCGCGAATTTAAATTTTGCATTCAACATCTTATTCCCCTTTTTGATTGATGGTTGGCATGTTGTCGGCACAAATTCATGCGGTGCCGGCGCAGGATCTCCCTGAAAATATGATGAAGGAATATTGACCTTTCGTCGGGTCAGCAGGATCGTTCGCAGCAGGCCCTAACAAGACACCTATTCCCTGCCGGCAACGAAAGTAACTTCCCTTAAGTTCACTATACAACTTTGATGAAACAGCTTGGGTGATAGAGAATGGCAGCAAGCCGGAACGGCATTGGAAGAGCGACTGGAGAGCCGGCATCGTCCGAACCCTGAACGCGGCCAATCCAGCCGTCTCGCGCCGAAACCTATGCGGTCGTCTGCAAACAATCGGAACCATAAACGGTTCATAACCACGCATTCACAGCCCTTTCTCCCGATATCGGCAAGCCAGCCTGCATTCTCCTTTCGGAGCCGGTCGGCACGCGGACATCCTCACCTCAACCACTCACGAGAAAAATGCGCCTGCAAAAGATCGATTTTTCAACTCCCCATCGATGCTTCACAAGTTGTATATGTAACTTTGCATGGTTTTAGGAGACAAGCAAGTGCAAAGATGATATTTTGCATGCGTCCGTAATGCTGGTTATATTTTAGGCAATCTGCCGATTTTTAGGGAGTTTAAATGCCGTTCGTGATCGAAAGCGACCTTGCTACATCCAGCGAGTATCCTTCTTTACCGCTCTATGAGCGTGTGAAAACGCAAATCAAGGCGAAGATCGCGAGCGGCGAATGGCCCCTCCACCACCGGGTCCCTTCCGAAAACGAGATGGTGGAGATGCTGGGCGTCAGCCGGATGACGGCAAACCGCGCCCTGCGGGAACTTGCGACCGAAGGTGTCATCGTACGTGTTCAGGGACGCGGTTCATTTGTCGCATCGAAAAAAAGAAGCGCCGCCATGATGGGTGTGCGAAACATCGCCGACGAGATCAAGGAACGAGGCTCTTCCCACCAGGCGAGCCTGATCCTGGCGCAGACCGAGGTATGCGGTCCCGATCTTGCCTCGGCGCTGGAGATCGACGTTGGTGCCAAGATTTTCCATTCGATCATCGTTCATCACGAAGACGACGTGCCGATCCAGCTGGAAGACCGTTTCGTGAATGCAGCGGTTGCCCCGGACTATTTACAGCAGGATTTCAGCTCCATGACCCCGAATGCCTATCTGACGGCATTGGCGCCAATTTCCCGAACCGAACAGTTCATCGAAGCCGCAGCGCCCCAGCCATGGGAATGCAAATTGCTGGCGATCGGCCGGCACGAGCCCTGCCTGCAGGTTCGGCGGCGGACCTGGTCTTCCAGCCGCGCGGTAACATCGGTACGGTTATTATATCCCGGAAGCCGCTATCGACTCGAAAGTCAGGAATAAGGGCTGTCAATGTGGCCATTGGCCAAAGGGTCACAATCTGGCGTCTTCATCCAAGTGTGCACCATCACATCGAACCTCGCTGCGAGGAAATTGGCAAGCTACTGATTAGCTAAGTTTTTTCGAGAATTTATCTATTTTCTCATCCGCGAATACCACAGAATTTGCGGTTGTACTTTATGCTGTATTTCATCCTGTAGTTTTCTAGGTCCCGCCGTTAAGGATTTGTTAACCAAATCGAGACGAGTATTAGATTATTCTAATTACCCGCTATTGGGGTGATCCTGCGTTATGACCGAGGAAATCAGCAGCGCAGCCGCTTGGGGAGAGAGCATGAAGTTCGCAACATCAGGCTACCTATTATCACTTGCGGCGTGCGCCCTTGCGCCGTCATCAGGCATGGCGCAGGTCGCCACCTCAAACTTCACGGTACAGATCACCATTCAGGCAGCATGCCAGATAAACTCGGCCGGCAATCTGGATTTCGGCACCAATGGTGTCATCAGCAGCAATATTGACGCGACCAGTCAGGTCGTCGTTCAATGCACCTCCAGCACACCCTTCAGTCTTGGCCTGAGCGCCGGCGCCGGTTCGGGCGCCACTGTCGCCAGCCGTCTGATGACCTCCCCGGCGGGTGCCACCATTGCATACTCGCTCTATACGACTGCGGCACATACCACGGTGTGGGGCAATACCGTGGGGACGGATCGCCAGACAGGAACGGGAACCGGAGCGCCGCAAACATTCACGGTCTATGGGCGCGTACCTGCCCAGACGACACCTGCGGTCGGCGTCTATACCGATACGGTGACGGCCACGCTCAATTACTGATCGCCATAGGGAGGATCGCGCATGCGTCTTTTTACCTTAGCGGCTGCGTTTATTGCCGGTTTGAATGTCTCACCTTCACACGCCGCATCTTTGCGGGTTTCACCAGTCATTCTGGATTTAAGAGCGCCCGCGGCGGCGTCCAGCCTGCGCATATGGAATGATGCGAAAACGCCCATCAACGTTCAGGTCAGGATATTCCGCTGGACCCAGCAAAACGGCTCAGACGTCTACACCGCGGCAGGGGACGTCGTCGCCAGCCCGCCAATGACGCAGCTGAAACCGGGCGCCGAGAACCTTATCCGCATCGTCCGGCTTTCCAAAACCCCCATCAGGGCGGAAGAGAGCTATCGCGTCATCGTGGACGAATTGCCCGCTGCGGGGAGACCCCAGTCCGGCACCGTCAATCTGGTCGTTCGCCACTCCATACCGGTTTTCTTTTCGCCCGCTTCCACAGGCGATGCCGAGCCGGTCTGGTCGATAACGCCACAGGGCAAAGGTTACAGGGTGTCCGTTGCCAATAATGGTCAGAAACGGATACGGATCGCCAACCTGAAAGTTCTGGGCAGCAACGGGCAAGCGGTTGCCCAGCAGCAGGGCCTGGTGGGCTACGTGCTCGGCAAATCCGGTGCAAGCTTTCTTGTTCCGGCAACCGGCGGCAAAAAAGCTGGTGGCGCACTGAAGATTTCGGCTGAGAGCGAAGGCGGCCCCGTCAATGCGACGGCGCGCGTCAACGGCGGCTAACCTTGCCGTTTTGACGATTGCAGGTTTGACGATCTTTTCATCGAGCAGTTTATCCGTGGCGCAGGATTTGCCCCCTGCGACGCCGCCCGCTTCTTTTGCCGCAAAAGAAGCCGGGCAATTGCAGCTCGAAGTCTACATCAATGATGTTTCAACGGAACTGATCGCCACATTTCGTCAAAACGACGCCGGGTCGCTTCTTATCGAACCGGAGCAGCTGAACAACATCGGGATTTCTCCGGTTGAAAACGCTGCAGGCGATGATGGCTGGATCGATGTCTCCAGGCTGCCGGATGTAGTGACGCGTTATGATGAAAGCACGCAGTCGGTCCATTTCACCCTGCCCACGGCGGCACGGGCGAGCAAAGTCATCGACGCATCCGGCAGGAGCGCTGAGGAGGAAGACGAGGATGTGCAGGAAAAGGCCACAAGCGATTTTGGAGGTCTGGTGAACTACACGATCTACGGCTCGTCCGGCGGCAGCAAATGGTCGGACCTGACCGACTTCAACGGTGTCTCCGCCCTTTTGGAAAGCCGGGTGTTCGGCCCGCTGGGCGTGCTGTCTTCGTCTCAGGTCTTGAGCACATCCCGCCTGTCGCAATTCGACACCCAGCGCCTCGACACCACCTGGAGCTACTCCGATGAGGACAGCCTGACGACATACCGGGCCGGAGACCTGATCACCGGCGGGCTGAGCTGGACACGTCCGACGCGGTTGGGCGGTTTGCAGATCCGCCGAAACTTCGATCTGCGGCCGGATATCGTCACCATGCCGATGCCTGAATTTGCAGGCTCCGCAGCGGTACCTTCCACCGTCGATGTCTATGTCAACAATATCCGCCGCCTGTCGCAGGAGGTTCCCGAGGGGCCATTCTCCATCACCAATCTTCCGGTCATCAGCGGTGCGGGCAATGCAAGACTGGTGGTGCGGGATGCGCTGGGGCGCGAAACCGTGTCCGAAACGCCTTTTTATACCTCGCCGGATCTGCTCGCGCAGGGTCTCATCGATTTTTCGGCCGAGCTTGGCTTTGCCCGGCGCAATTACGGCACTTCGTCTTTCGACTATGATGACAGACCACTCGGTTCTGCGACGGTGCGTTATGGATTGTCGGACGGGTTGACGCTGGAGGGTCACGCCGAAGGCGGTGAGGATTTCTACAATATCGGCTTCGGCGGCGTCTTCACGCTTGGAGCCCATGGGCTGGCGGCGATTTCGGGCGCATCGAGCCGTTTCGGCGCGGAAAACGGTTATCAGCTTTCCGCGAATGTCGAAGCCGAATTGCTTGGAGTACGGTTGAACGCCCGCTCGCAACGCACATTCGGCGACTATAACGATATGGCATCCGTTTCCGCCGATACATCGAAAGTCCGCACGATAGCCGGCCTGCTCAGTGCGCGGCCGCCGCGCGCGCTCGACCAGATTTCCGTTTCCAAGCAACTCGGTTTCGATGAGACGAGCCTTAACTTCTCCTACACACAGCTGGAAACTTTCGATGAAAGAAAATCCCGGCTGCTTGGCCTTTCCGCCACGCGACCCTTCGGCGAAAACGGCAATATCTTCATCACCGCTTATAAGGACCTCGAGGACAGCCAGTCCTACGGCATCTATGCCGGCCTCTCCTGGTCGTTTGGCGGCGGCGTCTCCGGTTCGGCCGGCATGTCGTCCGATGCGGACGGATATTCCCTGACGGCCGAAGTCGGAAAATCCGAGGAACAGGCGGAGGGAAGTTATGGCTGGCGTCTGCGCGGTTCGATGGGGGGCAACGATATCGCCTCCGCCTCCGGCAGTTATCGCGGCAGCGTCGCACGTGTGTCGGCCGGTGTCGATCAATTCAACCGCACGACACAGGCCTATGCCCAGATCGACGGATCGATAGCGCTGGCCGGCGGCGATGTCTTTATTGGAAACCGGATCGATGACGCCTTCGCCGTCGTGGATGCCGGCGCGCCCGGCGTCGATATTCTGCTGGAAAACCGCCCCATCGGCCAGACGAACCGACGCGGAAAGATACTGCTTCCAAACCTGCGGTCCTATGACGTCAACAACATCACGCTGGACCCCAGCAATCTTCCCGTCGATGCCCGCATCGACACGACAAAACAAACGGTCACACCGACAGAGCGCACGGGAGCAGTCGTCAACTTCAAGGTGGAAACCGGGGGGCAGGTGGCGCTGGTGACGCTGAAGGACGAAAGCGGCCAGTTTATCGAGACCGGATCGACCGGCAAGATAGACGGTGAGCGTGACTTCGTCGTCGGTTATGACGGACAGGCCTATCTCGATAATATCGGCGAAACACATCGGCTTTCCATCACGCAACCCACGAAGGGAGAGTGCGAAGCGCAGATTGCCGTTTCCCCTGCCGCCAAGACACGCGCCACCCTTGAAGCCATATGCAGGAGCGTTCAATGAAGGTTCTGACCCGCGCTGCCCTCGCCATCGCCGCTTTCCTGTTCGGGACACCGGTTCTGGCGCAAAGCTGCAGCTTCAGCATGTCGGACATGAGTTTCGGCTTCGTCAACCTTACAAGCGGCAGCGCCGTGGATACAACCGCAACATTGTCGGTCACCTGCTCCAACCCTTTGTCGCTGGCACTTTCCATCCGCATCTGCCCCAACATCAACGCCGGCAGCGGCGGGCAATCGGGCGGTATCCGACGGATGCTGCAAGGCAGTAACATCCTCAATTATCAGCTGTACCAGAATTCCGGACGCACAACGCCCTGGGGCTCGGTCACCCAGCCCGCGCTCGGATCACCTCCGCCTATCGATATGGCGCTGCCCCTCCTCCTCAACAGCACGAGCCGTACCGTTTACGGCAGGATTACCGCCGGTCAGGCCGCCGCAGCCCGTGGCCCCTACCTCTCCAGCTTTGCCGGCGCCGAAACCAACTTTACCTATACGTCATTTCTTTTATTGGCACCGAACTGCTCCGACATAACCCAGAACCCGACACAGGTGCCATTCAACGTTACGGCTGCGGTATCACCGACCTGCATTGTCTCGGCGCAAAACATCAATTTCGGCAGTCATGGCGTTCTCAACACCGCAGTCGACGCAACGGGGGCCATCGCTCTTACCTGTACCAGCAACCTGAATTACAGCGTCGCGCTCAACGGCGGCCTGAGCAACAGCCCACCGGCTTCGCGCCAGATGGTACTGGCCGGCGGATCGATAACCTACGGGCTCTATCGCGACGTCAACCGCACGAATGTCTGGGGAAGTACGGCTGGCCAAATCACCACCGGCACCGGAACCGGCAGCCTGCAGACACTGCCCGTCTATGGTCGCGTCCCGGCGCAGAACACACCAGCACCGGGAATCTACAGCGATACCGTCGTTGTGACGGTGAGTTACTGAGTGATGTACCGCGCCGATTACCCATGCAGCGCCGCAGTAAGCCAGGCCGCCGCGCGGTCGATCGCCATTGTCCTTCGCGACTTGATCGGCAGAACAACGTTGTAGCGGGCGCCGGAAGGCATTCGGGTGTCATCAAAGGGTGCCCTGATCGCCAAAAACTGGACCGTTTTTGATTGGAGTTTTTCGCGCCAGAATCCCGGCGCGGATCAGCGAGGCGACCTATTTCAATTGGCGTAAGAAATATGCAGGCCTTCTGCCTGACGATATGCGTCGCCTGAAGGCTTTGGAAGAGGAGAACAGCCGCCTGAAGCGGATTGCCGCCGACCTGACGCTGGACCGGGAAATGTTGCAAGACGTTATCCGCGCAAAGCTCTGAGGTCTGCACGCAAGCGTAAGCTGATCGGCGGGATGCAGGTTGATTGGGGGATTTCGATTGACGGGCTTGCAAAGTCCTGAGGTTCGACACCTCGAACTACCACGAAGTTGAACGGCAGGGGGTCGTCAATTCCGGTGTCGGGAGCGCGTTGAGGCAACCGTGTTAGGGCCTTCAGACAGGTGAGTGGGTCGACGCCACAGGCGCGACGAGTAAGCATCAGGCTGCAGATCACCGCGCTGGCCTTGGCGCCCTCGACGCTGTCGCTGAACAGCCACGATTTTATTCCGGTCGCAAAAACTCTGATATCGCGTTCAAGAATGTCGTTGTCGATCGGCATTCTGCCGTCACTGGTATAGCGCGTCAGAGACGCCCACTGGTTTAGAGCGTGGGACACGGCGTCATCCAGCTTGGTGTCCGGGAAGACCTTTGGCGCAATGTTGTCGAGCCACACCTTTAGGGCGTTCAGGAGGGGCAAGCTGTGCTGTCGGCGGAAACGGCGTATACAGTCGACCTTCGTCTCCCCGGCATATGGGATGTTGTCTCCTGCCTGCTTTTCGATCCGGTAGAGTTGCTCGAAGAACCGGAGTGCCTGTTCCGGCGGTACGCCGGCCCGCTCGAAGGTCTGGGCAACGCGGTAGAGCGGTGCGCCATCGACGTATTTGTGAACAAGCGTGAAGGCCAGCGTTGAAGCCGTAGCAATGCTGCCAGGCAGGGGTCGTGTCGGCATCGGAGCGATCACGACAGGCGTGTTGATCCCCCGTGCGGTCGCAATGGCGGCAAGCGTACTTGAGCCGAACATTCTGCAGAGCCTTGTTGCCCCATCCCAGATGGGGCTCGACCCAGTGAGCGCGTCGAAAAATTAAAATATTAAACTATCGCCATTGCGTATTTCTCAGATTATTTGTAGTAATAATTAGAGGTATATTGTTTATTTAGAATATTATTTGAAAAATTGAAAAAATACTTAGCCGTGATGAAATTCGAGAATTACGCGGCATTGTCGTGTGGAGGCACGTCCAAACAAGGAAGAGCCGGAATTAGGCCTCCGCGGAAGATACTACAAAAGACCCGGAAGGAAATTTGTGTGACGACATTGGCCCACGATACTGGTTCGCAACGTTCCGAAAGCGAAAATGTCGCAACTGGTTTGCGCGTTCGGCTGCTTGAAGAGCGCGATACGACCCAGGTGCGCGAAATCATGAAGCAGCATCACGCTTCGACAGTTTTTCGCGATCAGGCATTTTCGGACTGGAAGCTCAACGAGCATTTCAATCTGATCCTGTCACGCCCTCCGCGCATGGTTTGCCCTGTGGCGCTTTGGAATGGCCGGCCGGTTGGCGTGGCATGGGCAATTGCCGATTCCTATATGCTGAGCGATGGGCCTTTGTTTGTAACCGTACAGGTCATTGCTGTGGATTTGACGTTGCCTGCAATCCGTCGTGCGAAAGTGTTTCTGGCACTGGTGGCGGCCATCAAAAAATGGGCCGCGTCTCTCCATGCAAGCCACTCATTCATTCACGTGACAACCGGCTCGCGTATTGAGACAACAGATCGGTTGATGAAAGCTGCGGGGGCTATGTTAGTGGGTGGGGCATATGTTACATAAAATTTCGAGTTTATTTTAATAAATATCATTATTATCAAAAAACACGGAATCCGCATGAAAAGGATAGCCATATTATTCGGATACACTATATATATATTATTTATTTCCTTTTTTGTACTCATTGTTGCGGGATTGTTGTGGTACGGGTTCACAGACTTAAGGGGATCTCAAACATATTTCGAGGGAAACCCTGCTGAGTACCATCTTTGGGCCAATCGCCATGTAAGGACAGCTACACCGGATATGATAATCCAAGATTATTATAATAATGGGTTTAAAACTGTATGTGTATTTCCGAATGATGAAAGCGATCCAAAGCAAAGTGCAGCTTTCGAAGGAATCTCAATAAAAAAAATAGTTGGCGGTGAGGATGTTGATGTTTTCCCGCTTGGTTATCTTTTTCGTGTTTACTGGGTCAATAAATCTGGTGAAGCAATCGTGTGGAACTTTGATGAGCGTCGATTTGCTATCTCGTTTGGACCGGAACCACGGAATCACGACAAATTTGGTTGCAGGTTTGATTTGGTTGCTCGTGTTTCTTTTACAATTAAGGACGGAATTGTGGCGGCGTACATAAGTGATAACCATTTGGGGATAAGTGATGGATTGGTGGAGTGACGTTAAAGAATGGTCTTATAGCAACTTTACCCCTGCAGGTTGGGAAGATTGGGCCAAGTCTCAAAACGCTCACTATCAAGACGCAGCGGTAAGTTTGAATTCTAAAAACAATTTAGGATTTACCACGGAGAATATGGACTCATTGAAGCACACTATCGCCGCAGCTTATGGGGCCAACGCTGAAGGTAGATTTACTACAAGTCTTAGAGGATATGGCAATGAGATTGTTGCCGGAGCGAAAGGGAGAGACGGGTGGAATGAACACATCAAAGATATGTATAATAATGAGGTGGGGATGGCCGCGGCTTCGTGGCTGAAAGGCAGTCTAAATCGACCGGCCACCAACGCAGACATTGATGTTGTAGTAAGTCGACTAGCCAGAGCCGGCGAAATCGAGCGATCTGCTACCAAGTCAGAAGGTAGTTGGGGAAACGCGTTGAAGGCGGTCGTCTACCTTGGCGTTCCATTGAATTATGCCGCCCATCGCAATGTGTATGCTGCCTTAGACAAAATGAAACCAGACATCCTCAATGAGTTGAAAATGTCAGCTCAGTGCTTCCCTGCTGATGTTCTCATCACATCCGGCTCCGGCAAATCTGTATTCATATCCGACCTTCGTATCGGCGACGTCGTTTTAGCTTTCGATCCATCAACTGCCCTTGGGCGCGGCGCCTTCGTGCCGCGTCGGGTTACGCATCTGTTCCGCAATGTGACGACGTCTTGGCTGAAACTGACGTGGCAGGAAGCCGGCGAACCGCATGAACTCATCTGCACCCCCGGCCACCATTTTCTCGATCAATTTGGCAATTTCCCACCAATCGAAGAATTGATAGCGGCAGGCCGGGCGACCCTCGTTCTAGCATCGGGCGAGCTTGTCGAGGTTTCCGCCGAGCGCATTGTTTATTCGGTCGAGACGGCTGATCTGTTCGAGAAGGCCAAAGTCCAGGGCGCGGTGGCGGGCGCCACCGCCTTTCAGCCCGTTGTTGTAGAGGGCTGGCAGACTTATAATTTCGAAGTTGAGGACCTTCACACCTACGTTGCTGGTGGTGTGCGAGTTCACAACATTTCCGCCGATTGGGCGCACGATGAGGATCGAGCTCTTGCAAAAACCCTACAGGCTCTCGTTGTCAGTAAGGTACCTATCGAATATGCGGTTAGCCTCGGGCAAGGCGTCAGGGGTGTTGATGAAGATCGACGGACGGGGCAGCTTGTTGGCTTTACAACGGCCGGTCGCGCCATTCCATTAGATCGTACGGTTTATACTACTTTGCTTGCCGAGCGTGGCGGCGAGACCGCTTCTACCATAGACCGAGCTGAAATCGCAGCGCGCGGAGCAATAGAAAGAGGCGCTAGCAGATCTGATGCTCGAGCGGCGGCCTATGGCGAGGCGCAAAGGTGGGGTCTCGATACATACGAAGGCTTTGACCAAGTAATAGACCGTGCGATGAGACAACAAGCTGCTTCTCGAGGGACGAAAACCGGCGCGCAACCGTCCGGTTCCTCCGGCAAGGGCGGCGGCGGTGACGGCCAGTCGGAAAATTCCAGATCCTCAAGTAGATCGGAATCGTCCTCCGGCAGTTCCGGCAAGCCAATTCTTCTCGATCTAAACGGCGACGGTCTTTCCATTGACAGGCTGCGTGAATCCTCACAATTCATCGATTTTGACGGCGACGGTTATCTGCGACGCACGGCTTGGGCACAAAATGGTGACGGCGTACTCATTCTGGATGCAAACGGCGATGGCGTGATCACAAGGTCCAGCGAATTTGTATTTACGGATTGGGACCCGTCAGCTTCCGGCGATCTGGAAGCCGTCAAGAATGTTTTCGATACGAACCGGAATGGCAAGCTCGATGCTGGGGATACGCGTTGGAATGCGTTCAAGGTGTCGATCAATGGTCAGCTCAAATCATTGAAGGAACTGGGCATCGCGTCCATCGATCTGACGCCCAAAGGTAGCGGGCAGAGTTTTTCCGACGGCTCGGCGATTGTTGGTACGACCACTTTCACGCGGTCTGATGGCAGCACGGGTATGGTGGGTGACGCAATCCTTGCAAACGATCAAAACGACTACAAAATTTCTCGCTCAACCACGAAGAATGCCGATGGCACATCCAGCGAACTGATCGTCGGTTACGCCAAAGACGGCAATGTCGCGTTCCGCAATCTGGTTGGCAAAAGCGCAAACGGTTCGACCGTCACGACGAAATTCGATGATGATGGTGACGGTATTTTTGAGCGCAGCCAGAGCAAGTTTGTTTCGATCGAAATATCCGGAAATCGTATCGAGACCGTCAAGAATTTCAACCCCGACGGCTCTTTGACCAATAGCGATAAAACCGACAGAAGCCCTAATGGGCGAAAAATCACGACAACACTCGACAAGAATGGAGACGGCGCGGCGGACGAACGGCAGCTGCTGGAAAGTTTTGCAGATGGTTCTTCCCGGACAATCACTCAGCAACTGCATCTGGACGGCGCGGCATCGAAAACCGTTATCATAAATGTCTCCGCCGATGGTTTGAGCAAAACAACGTCCACCGATCTGACGGGCGACGGCGTTGCGGACCGTTATGTTTCGGACATCAAGACGTCAGGAAAAACGGCGCAGGAACGGGTGGTTACCGAGCTCGCGGGCAACGGCGCCCTCCTCTCCAAAGAAACCACCACGACCACGACTATCGCAGCCGCTGTAACAACTCTGACCGACAACGATTTCAATGGCGACGGCAAGCGCGATCGCTATGTTCAGGAACGGACATCCACTGATAACGTCGGCGACGTCATCACGAAACGCACGAGCTACAGCAGTAACAACGCCGTTCTGAAAGAGGAAGTTTTCCGAGTAACGGCTGACGGGCGTTCAAACTTCAGTTCTACAGATATCGACGGCGACGGCAAAGTCGATACCTATACCTCTGATATCATCGCTTTGGATGCTGCAGGCGCCTGGGTGCGGACCAAGAGAGCGAGAAGCGCCGCCGGACCGCTTCTTTCCCAGTGGACTTTCAAAATGCAGCCTGATCGCAAAAGCTACATAGAAACATTCGATATAAATGGCGACGATTTGTTCGATAAAAGTCTGGTTATGACGACCGGATCCGACGGGGCCACCACCACGACGGAAACACGGTTCAATACCGACCGCTCGGTCGTTTCCCGTTCGTCGATTGTTACGTCATCGAATGGTAATTCTACAACAGTCACGAATGACGCCAATGGCGATGGCGTCATTGATAGTAAGATTGTCACCACGAAAATCACGGCACCTGACAAGAGTTCCACCGTGACGACACAGACCCTGACGGGGAATGGCAAGCTTGTCTCGCAAACGATATCGAAGACAAGCCCTGATGCGACGAGCCGGAACTTTTCCGAAGATCTCGATGGCGATGGAGTTGCCGATCGCCAGACAGTCGATAGCGTCGTGCTCAATAGCGACGGCAGTCCTTGTTTTCAAAACGCATTCTCTGTCTCCTTGTTGCCTATCTAACGTTAGATAGACAACCTACTTATGGATTGCACTTCGCGGATGCAAGCCCTATCTAACATTAGATAGAGAGGATTTTGAGAATGACCGATACGACAGGCGCTATTCTGGATGCCGCGGAAAGACGAATTCGAAGCGGCGGCTACAGCGGTTTCAGCTTCAGGGACGTGGCCGCAGATGTCGGCGTGAAAGCTTCTTCCGTCCACTACCATTTTCCGGCGAAGGAGAAGCTCGCCGCGGCTGTGGCCAAACGTTACACGGACCGTTTCATGGCTGCCGTGGACGCCGAGATCGACCGGGGAACGGGTGCCATAGAAGCCTGGAAACGAACCTTTTTCATCGCTTTGCGGCGTGACGGGCGCATGTGTCTGTGCGGCACGCTGGCGGCGACCTCACACGACCTGCCGGAAGATGTGCGAATGGAAGTGAAACGTTTCTTCCTGCTGGGCATCGAAAAACTGGAGGCTGCCGGCCTGGACAGAGATAAGGCGTTTCATGCGCTGGCGACGCTGGAAGGCGCGATGCTCATCGCAAACGTCCTGGAGAACCCGTCAATATTCGAGAATGGCAGCGCTGCCCTCGTATGAGAGCATGCGCCGGCCAGGGAGGAAAGTCCGCCATGCAGAAGAAAGCGCCGGTCTATCTCAATGCGCTACGCGCCTTCGAAGCCAGCGCCCGGCACGGCAGTTTTTCCGGAGCGGCAGAGGAACTCAACGTTACCGCGGCAGCGGTAGGCCAACTTGTACGCGGACTTGAAGAGTGGCTCGGCATGCCGCTGTTCCATCGCAGCACCTCGGGCAAAACCCGGCTGAAGCTGACGGAGCCGGCGGAAAATGCGCTTCCGGACATTCGCGCCGGTCTCGACCGACTCGGCATCGGGCTGCAGCGCCTGCACGAATCGACGACAAGCGGTATCCTCAACGTCACCGTTAGTCCCGCTTTTGCAGCCAAATGGCTGATGCCGCGGGTCGACCGTTTTCAGGCTAGATGCCCGGACACGGATATCCGGATCGAGACGAGCCTGAAACTTGCCGATTTCAAGGCGCAGAGCCTCGATATCGGCGTGCGCTACGGCGACGGTACATGGCCGGAGCTTATCGCCGAGAAACTGATGGACGAGGATGTTTTTCCCGTTTGCTCGCCCGATTTTCACGCCGCACATGATCTGGCGTCACCACAGGACCTTCAAAACGCGCCTCTCATTCATGATCTGTCCGTTGACCCTTCGGTGGGTTTCATTGGCTGGCCGGCTTGGCTAGAGGCTGCGGGCGTCGCCGGGCCGCCGCCACAACGGGGCATGAGGATCAACAACTCGGCCGCTGTGCTGCAGGCCGCGATAGAGGGACGAGGTATCGCCCTGGCGAGAAGCATTCTCGCCCATGACGATCTCGCCGCCGGCCGGCTACGGAAGCTTTTTCCCAATATCCGGGTGGCCTCGAAACTGGCCTATTATGTTGTCTACCGAACAGAATATGCCGCGCTGCCTAAACTGAAGGCGTTCCGCGATTGGCTATTCGATGAAGCGCAGGCACGTTTCATATCGTGAGATAGTTTTTCTTTCCCGCAACGAAGAAAGTCTCATTTGTCCAAGGGGCGACTTCCGTTGAAGTTTGCGCACGCAAACTGCTGACGGCCGCCGGCCGTGCGCGAACCGAAAGGGAAATCATGGCCTACCTCGAAATTACGCTTCAAATCAAGGAAAGCGACCGCGCCGCTGCCGCGCGCATCTATCAGAAATACAAGCAATCATTCCTGTCTGAGATCGCCGGAGCCACATCCAAGGAGTTATTGATCCGCCCGGATGACGTCCAGGTCCTGCACGGCTTCAACACGAGCGACCACGCGAAAGCCTATCTCGAGAGCGCAATGTTCAACGACGATGTCGTGACAGGATTGAAGCCCTTGCTTGTGGCCGCACCTGAAATCCGCATCTACGAGGTTGTCTGAGGTCTGGCCTAGTGCTGACTTCAGGTTCCAGCAATCAGATGATCCCTATCGGCACCAAACACGTACTCATTGTCGGCGGCGGACTTTCCGGCCTGGTGACGGCCTACAGGCTGCATCGGGCGGGCCTGCCTATCTGCCTGATCGAGGCCCGCAGCCGTCTCGGCGGCCGCATCCTGTCGGCGGGCGAGGACAACCGCCCGTCGGATGACGGCCTCGACCTCGGACCGTCCTGGTTCTGGCCGGACATGACGCCGGAGATTTTGCCTCTTGTCGATGAACTCGGGCTGACATTCGTTCCGCAATACACCGACGGCTTGATGCTTTTCCAGCGCTCGCAAGGCGGAATGCCAGAGCGCTATCCCGCGTTCCGTCAAGAACCATCATCAATGCGGCTGGCGGGCGGCACCGGCGCAATGGTCTCGGCGCTGGCCGCTCGCCTCCCGCAGGATTGTCTGTACCTCGGATCCAGGGTCACCAATATCGCCCGCGCGCAGACCGGCCTTACCGTGACAGTTTCGAAGGCACCAGGTGTTGAAACAATCGAAGCCACACATGTCGTCTTCGCATTACCGCCGCGTCTCCTTGAAGCCACGGTGGAATTCTCGCCACCGCCCCGGAACGCGACACGCGCCCTGTGGCGAGCCACACCGACCTGGATGGCCCCGCATGCGAAGTTTTTCGCCGTTTACGAGCGGCCGTTCTGGCGCGAAGCCGGCTTGTCAGGTGCTGCGCAAAGCATGGCCGGACCGTTGGTTGAAATCCACGATGCGACGACGGCGTCCGGCAAGGCTGCGCTTTTCGGATTTGTCGGCATTCCCGCCCGGAGCCGGATGCAACTCAATGAAAAGGCCCTGCTTGCCGCCTCCATCGCCCAACTCGGCCAGATATTCGGTGCGGAAGCCCTCCATCCAATTGCCACGCTTTACAAGGACTGGGCCATCGACACCCTGACCGCTACGGAGCTTGACCTGACGGCGGCAGGACATCCCGCCGGCGGCCAGCGCGACTGGGTCGATGCTGACTGGAGCAAGTGGATTACCCTCTCCGGCAGTGAAACCTCAGCCAATTCGCCCGGCTATCTGGCGGGAGCCATTGAAGCAGGCGAGAGGGCCGCGGCGAACCTTATTCGCTGCAATTCAGATGTCATTGAACCTGCCTCACCGAAAGGGCAATAGCTCATGAAATCCACCTATAAGGCCGTGCAGATCTCCAGCCCCGGAAAGTTGGAAATTGTCGAGCGGCCGACGCCCTCACCGCCGGCTGGCGAAGTGTTGATCGCCGTGGAAGCCTGCGGGATCTGCGGTGCCGATGCCGGCGACATCGATCGCGCCGACCCGGCGCTTCAGCCGCTCCGGGTGCCGGGTCATGAAGTCGTCGGACGGATCGTCGCTCTCGGCGCCGATACGCCGGCGATCTGGAAAATCGGCCAGCGCGTGGGTGTCGGCCGTCTCGGCGGCCATTGCAACGAATGCGACCAGTGCCGGCGCGGGCGCTTCAATCTCTGCCGCAACCAGCCCGTATTGGGATCGTCGAGGGATGGCGGCTATGCGGAGATGATGACGGCCAGGGCAACCGGGCTTGTATCGATCCCCGACGATCTTTCGTCGGAGGAAGCGGCCCCCATCCTTTGCGCCGGCATCGCCACCTTCAATGCGCTCAAGAAAAGCGGCGCGGAAGCAGGCGATACGGTGGTCGTCCTCGGCATTGGCGGCCTCGGTCATATGGCGTTGCAATATGCCCGGAAGATGGGATTTCGTGTAGTCGCCATTGGCCGCGGTGCGGATATAGCCGAGGTCGCGCTCAGCCTTGGCGCTCACCGATACATCGATACAAATGCCGAAAGCGCGGTCGACATCCTCCGCGGAATGGGCGGCGCAAAGGCGATCCTGACAACGATTGGCAATGTTACAGCGGTCGCCGATCTCATGTCCTCGGTGGCTCCCGGCGGGCGTCTTGTCGTGCTCGGTATCGGCAAGGACCCGCTTCCCGTTTCCACCGGCTTCCTCGTCGGCGGCGAGCGCGGAGTGATCGGCTCGATCACGGGCTCTCCCTTCGAAAACGAAAAGACGCTGGATTTCAGCGTCCTGACCGGAATTCGGCCGATGATCGAAACCATGCCGCTGGAGCGCGCTCCCGAGGCGGTGGAACGCATGAGATCCGGCGATGTCCAGTTCCGGATGGTGCTGACCATGGGAGATCGGGCCGATGCTGATCAATGAAGACCTGACCGTACCCGTCATCGTCCACGCATCCAGGCTGGACTGGATTCCGAGCCCGGCAGCCGGCGTTGATCGACGGATGCTATATCGCGTCGGAGCGGAGGTGGCGCGAGCAACGTCGATTGTACGTTATGCACCGGGCAGCGCATTTCCGCGCCATGTCCACGCCGGCGGCGAGGAAATATTGGTTCTCGAAGGCGCATTTCAGGATGAGCACGGCGACTACCCGGCCGGCACCTATTTCCGCAACCCGCCGGGCACGTCCCATGTGCCGGCATCCATCAACGGCTGCACGATTTTCGTTCGCCTCTGGCAATTTCGTGAAGGCGATGACGTGCAGATCGTCCAACAAGCGGGAGATGGTGTTCAAGGCACCGCGCGCAGCGAAAGCATATCCTCTCGGATACTGTTCGATGACGGTCACGAGCGCGTCTGCATCGAACAATGGCGCCGGAACACACAGGTCCGCGTCGAAAACCCTTCCGGGCTGGAATTTCTCGTCATTTCAGGGAGCATGATCCGGGACGGAGAAATACTGTCCTCCGAATGCTGGGGGCGATTGCCGGCCGGAGCGGATATGGACGTCACCACCGGTGCCGATGGCGTGCGGATATGGCTGAAGCAAGGCCCTCTCCTGCATCCTGACGTGTTGCGCATGCCGGAGTAGGCGCATCGACTGCCGCCACATATGAATAGCTCGATCTGAAGGAATATGACGAATGAACATCGTCAAACCGACCCCCTGCAAGGACGCAGGTTCATCGGAATACAAAACCATTGCCTCAAGAAACGTCTGGATATTGACGGCGGCGCAATCCCTTGGCGGGGCCAACTCTCCCATCGTCATTTCGCTGGGAGGGCTGGTCGGTCAGCAACTGGCGTCGCACCCGGCTGCCGCTACCCTGCCGGTCAGTCTCCTCAATCTCGGGCTTGCTGTCGGAACGCTTCCGGCGGCTGCCATGATGCTCCGGTTCGGCCGCAGGGCGGGTTATCTCCTTGGAGCAATCCTTGGCATCGCAGCCGGTCTGGTGGCGACGGCCGGCATCGTCCAGTCCAGTTTTGCGCTCTTTTGCATCGGCACCTTCCTTGCCGGCTTTTATAGCTCCTACGTGCAGAGCTACCGCTTCGCGGCTACGGACGGTCTCACAGGCGCCGATCGCGACAGGGCGATCTCCCGTGTGATGATCGGTGGCCTGATCGCGGCCGTAATCGGACCGCAACTGGTGATCTGGACGCGCGAAGCTTTTCCGGGTCATTCTTTCGCGGGCAGTTTTCTCAGTCAGGCGGTGCTGGCCGGCCTTGCCATACCGGTCCTGCTATACCTCCGCCGCCCGCCCCTTTCGGGACTGACAAGGGCCGATACGACAGGCGTCCGTCCGCTCTCCGGTATCCTGCTTTCGCCGCGCTATATGCTGGCCGTGGCCACAGGTATCGTGTCTTACGGGCTCATGACCTTTGTCATGACCGCCGCCCCGATGGCGATGGTGGGCCATGGTCATTCCGTCGATTCCGCTGCCCTCGGCATCCAATGGCATGTCCTGGCAATGTTCGGGCCCAGTTTCTTCACCGGTCGTCTGATGGCCCGTTTCGGCAAGGAGCGGGTTGCAGCCGTCGGCCTTCTATTGATCGGCATATCGGCCCTGATCGCACTCGGCGGTCTCGACATCGCGCATTTCTGGGGTTCGCTGATCCTGCTGGGTATCGGCTGGAATTTCGGCTTCATCGGCGCCACGGCCATGGTCGCGGATTGCCATACGCCGGCGGAGCGCGGTAAGGCACAGGGCGCAAACGATTTTCTGGTTTTCGGAACGGTCGCCTGCGCTTCGTTCTTCGCTGGCTCGCTTCTCTATAATTCGGGATGGGGCAGCATCAACAGGCTCGTCCTGCCCGCCGTTGCGATCATTCTTGTACCTTTGGTCTGGCAGGCCGCCCGACTGAAGAAGAGCCGATAAACAGAGCGACAAAAGATGACATCCATATCGATCTGGAGATTGGCGTTGGTTTTCATTGCGACATTCGTCACGACAGCAGCGCCCGCATTCTCCTCGCCATCCGAAGCGAAATCGCTTTGTTCGAAAAGTGAAGCCCTGACCGTGCAACTACCGGATCCCGCGTCGAGCCGCCGCTACGAGATCTATATCAGTCTGCCCGCAGATTATTTGGAGCGTCGAGAAAGAAGCTATCCCCTCGTAGTCATCGCCGATGGCGGGCGCGCCTTTCCAAAGTTGAGCTGCGACGCCCGCCTGCTTGCAGAAAACAGTCAAGTCGAGGAGGCCGTTGTCGTCGGCCTTTCCTACGCGCTCGGCGAGGCGCTTGAGGACAGCCGCCGTCGCGACTACACGCCTGTAACGCTCCCGGGAAGCGGTAGGATTTATGGCGGCGCGGCCGCCTATCAAAACTACCTGCGCGACGTCGTCCTGCGTTATGTCGAGGATCGCTACCGGATTGCATCCGGTCGCCGCATTTTCTGGGGACATTCCTATGGAGGGTTGCTGGGTGCCCATATCCTCCTGACCGAACCTTCGCTTTTCCAGACTTACATCCTCGGCAGCCCATCCTTTTGGTTCGCCGACGAAGTAATCTACAGACTCGAAGACGACTACGCCAAAAGGCGCCACCAACTTAACGCGCATGTACTCTTCTATGTCGGGGGTCTTGAGACGTCTCGCCACGATCCTGCGCGGAAGGGAAAGACGAACGACATGGTGGCCGGCATGCAGAAGTTCCAGTCCCGTCTTCGCTCACGCGGCTACGGGAGATTGAATATGTCCTCGAAGGTCATAGAGGGCACGGACCATATCAGCGCCGTAAGGCCGGGTTTCATGTGGGGACTCCAGGCAACACTCGGCGACTGAACTTCCCGGTTGCGAAAACGAGCGTCCGGGTTCAACTGGCTAACTTGCTTCGGCTCTCGGAAAATATATCAGTGCACGGAGCCCGCCTTCAGCCCGGTTTGAAAGTGTGAGCTGCCCTCCATGGGTGCGAATGATGGACAGGGCGATCGCGAGCCCCAACCCCATCCCGCCTGTTTCCCGGCTGCGTGAACTTTCCAGCCTGTAAAGCGGCTCGAAAACATGCGTGAGTTCCTCTTCGGGAATACCGGGGCCTGCGTCATCGATCATGATTTCAATCGTCTGCGGCGTCTCATGGATTGCAAGCTCGGCGCGGCCGCCATATTTCACGGCATTGTCGATCAGATTGGTCAATGCGCGTTTCAGCGTTGCCGGGTCACAGGCGTAGATGATCGGCTGAGCAGCATCCATACACACCACCGGCAGGCCGGCATCGGAAAGATCGTCCGTCATGCTCTCGATCAGGGCCGCGAGGTCCGTCGGACGGCGGACAGGCTGTTGCGTCGCGCCGCTTGCGAATTCCAGTGTCGTTGCGACCATTTTATTGAGGTCGGCTATGGTCGAGAGCATTTTCTCCCGCTCGGCCGCATCTTCGACATTCTCGACCCTAAGCCGCAACAGCGTCAGCGGCGTGCGGAAATCGTGAGAGATGGCGGCCAGCATTTTCGTGCGATCGTCGATCATGCCGCGCAAGCGCGCCTGCATGGCGTTGAAGGCGCGTGCTGCCTGCCGGGTCTCGACCGTTCCGACCTCCAGCATCGGCGGCGCGTTCAGGTCTTCCCCCAGTCGCAAGGCTGCCTTTGAAAGCGCTGTCAGCGGTGACGATACCCGCCGAACAACCCAGATCGTCACCAGCACGGTTATCGCCGCCATCATCCCCATCGACACGAGGAAGCGCAGGGAAAAGGCGCCGCCGCTTTCGGGCAGAACCGTTTTAAAGGTCAGCCACTGTCCTTGCTCAACCGGAATGGCGACCTGCAATTCACGAAATCCCGCGAACGGACCCAAGCTGCCAAACCCGGACATCATCGGGGTCTCGCCCATACCATGCTGCGCTATCATTCGTTCTGCCATGCCTGCCATCATGCCGCGCGGCCGTGAGGCCGAGACCCGCGGTTCAGAAGAACCGTGCAGCGAGAGGCGCTCGATAAGGACCTGTTTCAGTGCCTCCGCAGCAGATGTGTCGCTATCGGTCAATATCGCCGGGGGCGGCTCTGGCGAAAGCGCGACGTTAAACGTCTCGTCGCTGGAATCCTGCGTGATACGATCCCGCCACTCCGCAGGTGCATCGCGCACGAGCCGTGTCAGGTTCGTGATCCGTTGCGCTATCGCGAAACCGCCGACCGCACGCACGATCTGTCCCCGATCGGCGCTGTATATCCATGTGCCGATGAGATGGGACGCCAACAGACCGGCCAGAAGAATGAGCAAAGTCTGGCCGAACAGGCTCTGTGGAAGCAAGCGCTTCATTCGGATGTTACCTCTGGCACAAACATATAGCCGCCGCCCCAGACGGTCTTGATAATTTTCGGTGTGGCGGGATCGACCTCGAGTTTTTTACGCAGCCGGCTCACCTGCGTGTCGATGCTGCGATCGAACGAGCCGGCGGCCCTTCCCCGGGCCAGATCCAGAAGTTGATCGCGGCTCAGCACCCGTCCGGGCCTTTCTATCAAGACAAGCAGAAGATCGAACTCGCCGGTGCTGAGCGGCACCGCGATCCCGTCTTCCCGCTGGAGTTCCCTTGTGCCGGTGTCGAGACGCCAACGGTCGAAACAATATTGCCTGGCGCGCCGGGTCTGCTCTGACGCCGCATCATTCTCGCTCCGGCGCAGCACGGCCCTTATCCGGGCGATCAATTCACGGCTGCCGAAAGGCTTCGAGACATAATCGTCGGCACCGAGCTCAAGGCCGACGACACGGTCGATCTCGTCTCCCTTGGCCGTCAGCATGATGATCGGGATCGTCGATTGCGCGCGCAACCCGCGACAGAGGGAGAGGCCGTCCTCCCCCGGCAGCATCAGGTCGAGAATGATGAGGTCAATGTGAGCATCCGCCATGACCTTTCGCATCGCCCGCCCGTCGGCGGCGACGCTGGTGCGAAAACCCTCCTTGACGAGCGCGCGCGAGACCAGTTCGCGGATTTCGCGGTGATCGTCGACGATGAGTATATGAGGACTGCTTTGCATGACTTTCAACTTATCCCAATCGTGAAGAGACTGCCGGGAAAAGATGAAACAAGTTTTGCCTGAAAGCCTCTCTGTAACAACTTGTCACAAAAGCGCAGCGCCCTGAAAAACTTGGGTGACGTTTGCCGCGCCAGATGGTGGCCATTGAACGGCTAAAACCACCTGGAGAAAACCATGACCCACAGAACGAAACTCGCCACGATTTCCATCCTCTCGCTGCTCACCGGCGTGACAACAATGGCCCTGTATCACAATTTCCGCCCGGTTCCGCCCTTCCCACCGGCGGGCTTTAACGGAATGTCACTCATGACCGACATGAGGAACGAAATGGGCTGGATGATGCTGTTCGGGCCGCTCGCCATGCTCCTCACCTTCGGCGGCTTTGTTGCCCTGACCGTTTTGCTGATCACCTCGCTTACCCAGTCTCCGGCAAAGCCCGACTGACAGTCGCCGGCTGTCCTTTCATAGCCTTGGTCCTCCTGCCACCTGCGGACCCGACCTCATTGACGGTCCGATTGTGGGAAAAATCGCGAGATTGAACAATGACCCATCCTATCTCACGCCGTAGCTTTCTTGCGGCTTCCGCCGCCACGACCGCTGCACTGTTCTTGCCCGCCCGCGCCGGGGCCGCCCCCAGCGTAGCCACGCTCACTGCCACGACACGCACGATCGAGGTGGCAGGACGCGCCGCCACCGTCATGGGACTTATCAATGCGAAAGGGGAACTCGGACTTACCCTTGACCCCGGGCAACGCTTCCGCGTGGATCTGACCAACGGGCTCGACAAAGAGACGATCATCCATTGGCACGGCCAGATTCCACCCAACGCCCAGGACGGCGTGCCCAATACCAGCCCGATGCTGCGCCCGGGCGAAACGCGTTCTTATGATTATGCCGCGAGAGCAGGCACCTTCTGGATGCACAGCCACATTCCGGCACAGGAGGTCGGCCTTCTGGCTGCGCCGTTGATCGTGCGTTCTGAAGCCGATCTTGCCGCTGACCGGCAGGAGGTTGTGCTGTTTCTGCACGACTTCTCCTTCAAGACGCCTGAGGCCGTGCTCAGCGAAGTGGCAGGCGGAACGGGCATGGATCACGCCGCGATGGGCCATGGCGGCGCACCGGACACAAAAGCGATGCCGGAAATGCCGGGTATGATGGACATGGCGTCCATGAAGACGGATCTGAACGATTTCGAATTTGACGCCTATCTGGCGAATGATCGCACGCTCGGCGACCCGGAGGTGGTGCGCGTCGAACGCGGTGGACGGGTTCTCCTGCGGGCGGTAAACGCCTCGGCCATGACCGCATTCTGGATCGACCTCGGAACCGTGCGCGGACGGCTCGTCGCCACCGATGGCGAAGCCTGCGTGCCGCACGAGGCAACCCGTTTCGGCTTTGCGCCAGCCCAGCGGCTCGACATCGAGATCGACATGCCGGCGGACGGATCGGCGCTGCCCGTGCTTTGCCTTCGCGAAGGCGCGCGGCAGCGGACGGGTATCATCCTTGCGCCCGCACGCGCATCCATTGCCCGGATGGCCGACATGGCGGACACGCAACATCCCGCCTTTTCCCGCAATCTCGACCAGGAGACGGTATTGCGCGCCATGACGCCGTTGATGCAGAGCGAGATCGTTCGACGCCACGATGTCGTGCTGGATGGCTCGATGATGCCCTATCGGTGGACAATCAATGGCCGGGGCTGGGGCGATCGCACCCCCATCCCGGCCCGAACCGGCGAGCGGGTGGAAATAACGTTCCACAACATGTCGATGATGGCCCATCCCATGCACCTGCACGGCCATGTCTTTCAGGTGGTCGGTGTCGGCATGCGGCGGATCGCAGGCGCGTTGCGCGATACTGTCCAAGTTCCGCCGATGAACAGGGTAACCATCGCATTCGATGCCGGCGAAGCCGCACCGTGGATGCTCCATTGCCACCACATGGGACACCTGGAAACCGGCATGATGACGGAACTCCAAGTTCAGGCTTAGCGTGCAGGGGAAAGGGGCGTCTGCTAACCCGGCCGCACGTTATGATTGACATACAGCATCACGGCAAAGGTGAGCGTCCCATCCCCCGTGCGAGTTCGAGGAAGCCTTCGATATAAGACGTCGTCTCCTCGCCACGGCGTACACCGAGATGAATGCTCTTGCGAATTCCCGCTTCGCCAAGGCTGAGCGCCCTGATTGGCAATCCCGCAGCATCTTCCTGCAAAAGCCAATCCGGCAGGACAGTGACTCCCCTGCCCGCGCAAACGAGTTGCAGCATGAGATCGATGGTCTCGGCGGTACGGTGCCGGCGGGGCCGGCAATGGGCAGGAACCAGAAACTGGGTATAAATATCCAGTCGTTCCAGGGTTACCGGCACAGTGATCAGCTCCTGATCGATCAGATCCTGAGGTAACACAAAACGCCGCGCTGCAAGCGGATGTGTTTCGTGTACCATCAGTACCAATTCATAATCGAAAACGGGCGTGAAGAGCAGGTCCGGCACATCGACCGGATCCGGGGTGATGAGTAGATCGACTTCGAAGCCCAGGAGTGCTTCAATGCCATCAAAGCGAAAGGCGGTCCGAACGTCGAAATCGACGTCAGGCCAGTGAGTGAGATAGGGAGTGGCAATGCGCGACAACCATCGCTGGCAGGGATGGCATTCCATGCCGACGCGCAACGCGCCCCTTCGTCCCAACGCGAAGTCGGTTAGAACCCGTTCCGCATGCTCCATCTGCGGCAAAATTCGCTCTGCGACGCTTAGCAGATATTCGCCCGTTTGAGTCAATCGCAGTCCGCGACCGGTTTTCGTCCACACTTTGATGCCGTGGCGCTCCTCTAACTTGGCAATCATATGGCTGAGCGCCGACTGCGTGGCATTCAGCTTCTCGGCGGCGGCGGTGACGCTACCGCGGCGGCTGACTTCCCGCAGGATCGCTAGATGGTGTCTATCGAGCATTATGAAAAAACCTCATCGAATAATGAAATCATACCATTTCCACTCATAATGGATTGCAGCTAACCTTTTCGTCAACAGGTGGATCGATGCCAGCCTGAATGGACGAAAGGACATAGCAGTGACAAAACCGGCGACTGCAGCCCAGCATGCGACACGCAATGGATTTTCTCCGTCGATCTTCGACGAGGTCATTGATCGCCAGAACAGCAACTCGATGAAATGGGCCTATGCGGGCAAGCTGCTGACGCCGGACGAAGCTGCGGCCGATCCCCTGCCAATGTGGGTCGCCGATACCGATTTCAAAGCACCTCAAGCAGTCATTGACGCACTCCATGAAGCCGTCGAACACGGGGTATTCGGTTATCCCGGCGGCGCTACGTCATCCTATGTGGACGCCGTGGTCAGGTGGCAGCAGCGGCGTTTCGGCTGGGATGTGCCGAAGGAATGGGTTCTCCAGACCTCCGGCATCATCACGACGCTGAAGACGGCCGTGCAGGCTTTCTCGGCCCCGGGCGACACCGTTCTGATCCAACCGCCAGTCTACGCGCATTTCCATAACGACGTTCTGCTGAACGGCCGTCATCTAGCCTTTGCGCCGCTCGAATTTACCAGCGACGGCTACCGGTTCAATGAAAAGAGCTTCGAGGCGGCCATACGCGGCAACACGAAAATTTTCATCCTGAGTCACCCCCATAATCCCACCGGAAATGTCTGGTCGGAAGACGAATTGCGCGCAATGGGCGAAATCTGCGCCCGCCATGGCGTGCTGGTCATTTCCGACGAAATCCATGAGGACCTCATCCTCAATCCGGACAGGAAACACATTCCTTTCGCCTCGCTCGGCGAAAAATTCGCGCAGAATAGCATCACCTGCACCGCCCCAAGCAAGACGTTCAATCTGCCCGGCCTGCAAAGCGCCAATGTCTTTGTCCCGAACAGAAGGCTGCGGGAAGAATTGCGCCGTCAGTATGAGCGCAACGTCTTCGAGCTGGTGAACGTCATGGGAATGGTCGCCGCAGAAGCGGCTTACGCCCATGGCGAACCGTGGCTTGAGGAGATGCTGGTTTATCTGCGCGCAAATCACGCACATTTCGCCAAATCGATCAACGCAGCGGACCCGCGCCTGAAAGTCCTTCCGACCGACTCCCTCTATCTGGCGTGGATGGATTGCCGCGGTCTTGGGCTGGATGCCGAAGCGCTCAATAAATTCATGCTGACCAAGGCGCGGGTCTGGCTCGATAAGGGCCAGAAATTCGGGATTGAAGGCCATGGCTTCATGCGCGTCAATCTCGGCTGCCCACGCTCCACGGTCGATGAAGCGATCGAGCGCATAACCGCCGCCGTCGCCGGACTGTGAGGGCGAAGCCAATATCATAGCCTATCGAACACCGCTCGCCGAACGCGGGATCAAACAGGACCGAATGAAATAGGGAAACGCAACCGAACCGGGCCGCGGAGAAATCGGTAAAAGCCACCCGCCGCCGGATCGCAACTGGGAGAATAGCAATGAAAATGACGACTGCTCTTGCCACGCTTGCGGCGGCGACGCTGACGGCCGGTATCGTTTCAGCCGGCACCATGGCCGATGTTCAGGCGCGCGGCAAACTGAATTGCGGCGTGACCACCGGCCAGCCCGGTTTCTCCGCGCCAGATGCCTCCGGCACCTGGCAGGGCCTGGACATCTCCTATTGTCGCGCCGTTGCGGCGGCCGTCCTCAAAGACCCCAAGGCGGTAAATTTCGTTCCCACGACGGCGCAGACCCGTTTTTCGGCTCTCGCTTCGGGTGAAATCGACATTCTGTCCCGCACGACGACCTGGACCTTTTCACGCGATGTCGATCTGAAATTCACATTTGCGGGCGTGTCGTTTTATGACGGTCAAACATTCATGGTTCCCCGGTCTCTGGGGATAAGCTCCGCAAAGGATCTCAACGGCGCAACCGTCTGCATCACCAGCGGAACGACGACAGAACTCAATCTCGCCGAATACTTTAAAAAGAACAACCTCACCTATGAGCCGGTCCCCGTCGAAAACGGCGCTGAAAACCAGCAGAAATATCTGGCCGGTGCATGTGACGTCATGACGAGTGACGGTTCCGATCTGGCCTCGATCCGCTCCAGTTTCGCGAACCCTGATGATCACGTCATCCTCGCCGATATCATGTCAAAGGAACCGCTCGGACCGCTGGTCCGCCAGGGCGATGACCAATGGGCCGACATTGCGCGCTGGACGCTGAACGCTCTGGTCTCCGCCGAGGAACTCGGCATCACCGCCGAGAATGTGACACAACTCGCCGCAAACTCCGACAATCCGGAAATCAAACGTCTTCTGGGCAAGGATGGCGATCTCGGCCGGCAGCTTGGCCTCGACGCGGTCTGGGCCGAACGCGCGATCGCGGCGGGCGGAAACTACGGTGAACTCTTCGCCAAAAACCTCGGTGAGCACACACCGATCAAATTGTCCCGTGGGCAAAACGCATTGTGGGAACAGGGCGGCCTGATGTACGCGCTGCCGTTTCGTTGATGTCTTCGCGGCGCGGGTTCACCGCGCCGCATCGCATGTTACGAACAGAACCTCGCGCAGCCGGCGCGAGCCACGATAACCTTCACGCTACATGGTGAGAACTCATGACTACGAGAAACGCCGCTCGGAACGGGCCGTTTCGCCTGGGCATGCTCCTTCGCGACACCCGTTATCGCAATGGAACGATCCAGGTCATAACCTTCGCCCTTCTGGCAATCGGTCTTTTCTGGCTTGTCGACAACACGGTGCGGAACCTCGCCGCGCTGGGTAAGGATTTCTCCTTTGAATTCCTGTGGCGCACCGCCGGTTATGACATATCACAACGGCCGATCGACTACTCGAGCGCGAGTAATCATGCCCGCGCCGCATTGGTCGGACTACTCAATACCTTGATCGTTGCCGCTATGGCATGCATCACCGCAACTGTTCTGGGCATATTCGCAGGCGTCCTGCGGCTTTCCAACAACTGGATCGTTGGGCGCCTGATGACGCTCTACGTGGAGAGCTTCCGCAATGTGCCGGCACTTCTGTGGATTATCGTCATCGCCGCCGTCATGTCCGAGGCAATGCCTGCACCCACCGATTTCCGCGGCGAGAACGCTCGCGCCTCTATGCTTTTATGGAACAGCGTCGCGGTAACAAACCGGGGAATCTACGTCCCTTCGCCCAGCTTTTCGAGCAGTCTCGGAGAACTCGACCTCCCCTTTGGGTCCATCAGTCTCGATCTGCTGACAATGATTGCCGTGCTTGCCGGCTCGTTCGCCATGCACCGCCTCCTCCTAGACAATGCACGGCGGCGGCAAAGCCGCACCGGCAAGCGTCCCCATATCTGGTGGAAAAGCATCGCCGCTTTCGCGATACCTGTTCTGGCATTGCTGTACGCGCTCGGCTTCCACCTGCAATGTCCTGAGTTGAAGGGACTAAATTTCACCGGTGGCTTGCAGCTTCGAAATTCCCTGATCGCGCTTTGGATCGGGCTCAGCATCTATACCGGGGCGTTTATCGCCGAGATCGTTCGCTCGGGTATTCTTGCAGTTTCGCGGGGACAAACGGAAGCGGCCCATGCGCTCGGCCTGCGGCCGGGACAAACGATGCGTCTGGTGATCCTTCCGCAGGCCCTGCGCATCATCGTTCCGCCGCTCATCTCACAATATCTGAATATCACCAAGAACACATCGCTTGGCCTTGCCGTGGGTTATATGGATCTGCGCTCAACACTTGGCGGCATCACCATCAACCAGACGGGCCGTGAACTCGAGGGAATGCTGATGATGATGCTGATCTACGTATCAATCAGCCTAACCATTTCCTGCGTCATGAATGTCTACAATAATCGTATCATGCTGAAGGAGCGCTGAGATGAACGTCCATAGTGTCTCCTGGGTCCGAGAAAACATGTTGCCCCCCTATGAGCGGCCGGCAGGCCAAACCGGTATCTTCCAATGGATGAAGAAGAACCTGTTTAACAGTTGGACGAGCACACTTCTGAGCATCGCTTCGGTGGCCGCGGTCCTATGGCTCGTATCGGCTATCGCCCCATGGCTTGGCAATTCCATCTGGAAAGCCAATTCCCTTGCCGAGTGTCGGCAGATTCTCGATGGAGCGTCTGGCGCCTGCTGGGGCGTCATTCGGGATCGATGGACGCAGCTTCTTTTCGGTTTTTATCCGCCGCAATCCTATTGGCGGCCGGTCGCGGCCTTCGTGCTCCTTCTGCCTGCATTGGCGCCGGCCCTTTTTGCAGCCCTGCCCCGAAAGATGCTCTGGTTCAGCGCCGTTTATCCGGGATTGGTCTACTGGCTGATCTGGGGTGGCTCGTTCTGGTTTCCCGTCACGCTTTATCTTGCCTTCGCCGCTGGCGCGGTCGCCTTCGCCCTGCTGACGCGGAAAAACGCGGCGGCGGCAACCGCAACGGCAATCTTCACGACCATCCTCTGGTGGGTCTATCTCGCCGGTCCACTCGCGACATTCCTCGAAAAAGCGGCCCCGGTCTCGCTTGAAAGCGTGGCATCGAGGCAAATCGGCGGGTTTCTGCTGTCGATGATCATCGGGGTCACCGGTATCGCAATGTCGCTGCCGCTCGGCATCCTGCTCGCACTCGGCAGGCGTTCCGGCATGCCCCTCATTCGGACTTTGAGTGTTGTTTTCATCGAATTCATCCGCGGCGTTCCGCTGATCACGCTGCTGTTCACGGCCTCGCTCCTTCTCAATTATTTCCTGCCGCCGGGCACGAATTTCGACCTCATCCTGCGTGTCGTGATCATGGTGACCCTCTTTGCCAGCACCTATATGGCCGAGGTCGTTCGCGGCGGACTTGCGGCACTGCCGCGCGGTCAATACGAGGCTGCCGAGGCGCTGGGGTTGAATTATTGGAAAGCACAACGCCTGGTCATTCTCCCGCAAGCGCTGAAAATCTCGATACCCGGCATCGTCAACTCGTTCATCGGGCTCTTCAAGGACACGACGCTCGTCATGTTCATCGGCCTTCTCGACCCAATCGCTCTCGCCGCCGCCATTCGCGCCAACACCAATTGGCAAGGCATATATTGGGAACTCTACATCTTCATCGGTGCCGTGTTCTTTGTCTTCTGTTTCGGCATGTCGCGCTACTCGATGTATCTCGAGCGCCGGCTGAAAACGGATCATCGTTAGGAGAATATGGATGACCAATACAAACACGCAACGCACGCTTTTGCAGGACGACCGGATCGGATTTGCAGGTATCGCTGTCGAAATCACGTCCATGAACAAGTGGTATGGCGACTTCCATGTCTTGCGCGATATCGATCTGACGGTTCGGCGGGGAGAACGGATCGTCATCTGCGGACCGTCCGGCTCTGGAAAATCGACCATGATCCGCTGCATCAACAGGCTCGAGGAGCACCAATCCGGCAAAATCGCCGTTGATGGCATCGAACTCTCCAGCGACCTGAAGAAAATCGAAGAAGTCCGTCGTGAAGTCGGCATGGTATTCCAGCACTTCAATCTCTTTCCGCACCTGACCATCCTTCAAAACTGCATTCTTGCCCCTATCTGGATCCGCAAGTTGCCGGAAAAAGAAGCCCGGGAGCTTGCCATGCACTTTCTGGAGAAGGTCAGGATACCGGATCAGGCGCACAAATATCCGGGCCAATTATCAGGCGGCCAGCAGCAGCGCGTGGCGATCGCGCGATCATTGTGCATGAAGCCGAAAATCATGCTCTTCGATGAGCCCACCTCCGCACTTGATCCGGAGATGATAAAGGAGGTACTCGATACAATGATCGCGCTTGCCGAAGACGGTATGACCATGCTTTGCGTGACCCACGAGATGGGATTCGCGCAGGCTGTGGCCGACCGGGTGATCTTCATGGACCAGGGTCAGATCGTCGAGCAAAACGAACCCAAGGCCTTCTTCAGCGCCCCGCAATCGGAACGCTCGCGGGCATTCCTCGGTCAGATATTGGGACATTGAGTTTTTGACGGACTAAAAATGATTACACTGCTATTCAAACCGATCCGCCGCGCCGCGGTACTGCTCGGTATCGTGCTCTTTCTACCGTTTGCCGCAGGCGCGACCGATCTTCTGCAACCGCTCGGCCGCGCGGACCGTCCGGTGGGCTCCGCGACCGCTCCGGTCACGGTCATCGAATACTCATCTCCCACCTGTTCTCACTGTGCGACATATAGAAACGAGACAGCGCCGAAGATCGCGGAGGAATTTGTTGAAAGCGGGCAGATTAGAATTCTGTTCCGGCCTTTGGTTCGCAATAATGTGGACCTTGTTATCTTCATGCTGGCAGAGACACAGCCGCAACCAAAGCCCGTTCTGGACAGGTTCTACGCCCGTCAGGACGACATCTCGAACTCCAGTAATCTGGAACAGACGTTACGCGAAATCGCAGCCTCTGTGGGAATCGATCGCGACGCTTTTAATGCGGCAGTGGCGAACCAATCTATATTAAACAACCTCAAGACGCTTACCGATCAGGCGCAGAACGACTTCAAGGTGGAGGGCACGCCGACATTCTTCATCAACGGCAAGAAAATTACCGGCGCCCCAAGCCTTGAAGCAATGCGGCGCGAGATCGCCGCGGCTCTGGAAAGAAAATAGTTTCTGTTGCCGACTGGCGCGCAAGCCTAACAGCACAATTCGCACAACGAAGAAGCCGCGCCGGTCCGTCAAAAATGAACCCGACGAGCGCCAGCGCATTTCCGGTGAGTTGAAGGCTGCCGAACACGAGCAGCGCCAGATCATCCAGCAGATCAGCGACCGTGCCGCCGAGGGCCGCCCTCGTCTGGCTGCGCTCGACGATCTACTCGACAACCTTGAGGAGCGCCTGGCCAGGCTCCAAGCGCGCCTGAAGCAAACGCCGGCGTCAGCGCCGCAAGGTAAGTCGGCTTTGCAAGGGCATCACCAACGCTGACACACACAACAGCAATAACAAGCACGGGTATACTGGTGGCGAGACCAACCGTGACGAAGCCTACGGAGATCAACATTCCGTCGGAAAACCTCTGTGCATTGCTGGATATGCTATCATTTAAGAAAGCGGCCACTTTAAAGCGAACCACGCGACGAGTGAGATTCTCGATAAGCTGGAGCAACGGGGCGTGAAGATGAACTGACGGCAGGACGAACTGTCAAACCTCTTTCCATGACCATGCGGGAATCAAAAGGAAGCTCGCTCCAACTCCGATTCGATCTTAATCCTTTAAACTGGACCAGTTGGCCAAGAGTATTTCGCTTGCCCTCTGGTTTGATGTCGAGCACGACAAAGTATTGGGTGCCCAAGCACGCTCTTTCATTTCATTATCCCTTGCCGTCCTACTGAAGTTGCCCCTCACATACCCAGTTCTCGGTACGCCTGAAGAAATTCACCGGCAGCAGCCCTTGAGCGTGAAGACGCCATTGATATCGTGCCCGAACTATAGCGGCAGCACGCGTATCGAGGAGTACGCGGCCGCTTCCGGGGAGGATTTCATGAAGTTTTTTCTGGCGCTTTCGCGCGCCATTGATACCGCCAATTCTGCTATTGGCAAAGGTATTTCGTGGCTGCTGCTCGCCGCCATTCTCATCAGCGCCATCAATGCCGCCATGCGCAAGGCGTTCTCGATGAGTTCCAACGCCTGGCTTGAATCCCAGTGGTATTTGTTCTCCGCTGTGTTTCTGATCGCCGCCGCCTACACGCTCCTCAACAACGAGCATGTTAAGGTCGATCTGATTTACGGAAGCCTGCCGCGCAAGGGGCAATTGTGGGTCGATATCCTCGGGACCATCTTCTTTCTTATGCCCTTCTGCCTCATCACGGTTTATCTCTCCTGGCCGGTGTTCCTGCAGAAATTTGCCTCCGGTGAAGTTTCCAACAACACGGGCGGGCTCATTCAATGGCCGGTCTGGGCGCTGATACCAATCGGCTTCAGCTTACTCGCCCTTCAGGGCGTGTCGGAACTCATCAAACGCGTCGCAATCCTGCGCGGCGATATCCCCGATCCGGTTGCAGCGGCTGATGCCGCGGCAGCAATGCTCTGATCGAAGGAAGAAACAATAATGGCATTCCTTGCGGAAAATCTCGCGCCGATCATGTTCGCCGCGCTCATCATCGTGCTGCTGTTCGGCTATCCGGTCGCCTTCGCGCTGGCTTTTGTCGGCTTTGTCTTCGGCTTCATCGGGATAGAACTCGGCCTGCTGCCAGCCACGCTGTTCCAGGCCATTCCCGATCGCATATTCGGCCAGATGTCGAACGAAACGCTGCTGGCGATACCGTTCTTCACCTTCATGGGGCTCATTCTTGAAAAGAGCGGCATGGCGGAGGATTTGCTGGACACGATCGGCCAGCTGTTTGGACCGGTCCGCGGCGGCATTGCGTTTGCCGTGATCTTCGTCGGGGCAATTCTGGCCGCCACCACCGGCGTCGTCGCCGCCTCGGTCATCTCGATGGGCCTCATCTCGCTTCCCATCATGTTGCGCTATGGTTATGACCGCAAGGTCGCCGCCGGCACGATCGCGGCTTCCGGCACGCTGGCGCAGATCATCCCGCCCAGCCTCGTCCTTATCGTGCTGGCTGACCAGCTCGGCCGTTCGGTGGGCGACATGTACAAGGGCGCGCTCGTTCCGGGTCTCATGCTCGTGGCGGCCTATACGCTCTATATCATCGTGACCTCAATCATCAGCCCTGCAAAGGTCCCGGCCCTCCCGCTGGAGGCGCGGACCCTGCGCGGCACCAAGCTGCTGCTCAAGGTCATCACCTCGCTGGTGCCTCCGCTCGTCCTGATATTCCTCGTGCTCGGCACGATCTTTCTCGGGATCGCCACCCCCACGGAAGGTGGCGCCATGGGTGCTGTCGGCGCGCTCGCCCTTGCGCTTGCCAACCGTAAGCTCAATTTCGGCCTGCTCCAGCAGTCGCTCTACGCCACGGCAAAGCTGTCGTCCTTCGTTCTGCTCATCCTGCTCGGCGCGCGCGTCTTTTCCCTGACCTTTTATGGCGTGAACGGTCACGTCTGGGTCGAGCATCTGATGACATCGATCCCCGGTGGCGAGATCGGCTTCCTGATCGTCGCCAACCTGCTGGTGTTTTTCCTGGCCTTCTTCCTCGACTATTTCGAGCTGGCCTTCATCATCATCCCGCTGCTGGCGCCGGTCGCCGATGCGCTTGGCATCGATCTGATATGGTTTGGCGTGATGCTGGCGGTCAACATGCAGACGTCGTTCATGCACCCGCCCTTCGGTTTTTCGCTGTTCTTCCTGCGGTCCGTCGCACCGACGCGTGCCTATAAGGATCGGATCACGGGACAGACGATCCAGCCGGTCACCTCGACCCAGATTTATCTCGGTGCCATTCCCTATCTTTTCATCCAGCTCGCCATGGTCATTATCATCATCGCCTTCCCCGGAATAGTGATGCACTACAAGTCGGGTGCCAAGGTCGCCGATCCCTCGGCCGTCCATATCAATGTACCGATGCCCGGCGCAGGTGGCGACGCCGATCCGTTCGCTAATCCTTTCGCCCCTGGCGGCAACGCACCAAGCTTCGGCAAGCCAAGCAACCCCTGACATTCGGACGGGCATACAAGCGCCCGCCACACCCCATCGACGCACCAAGCGTCGGTCACTTCAATAAGAGGAGGTAATCTTATGAGGAACAATCTGGACCGCAGACACTTCTTGTCCGGCGGCGTGCTTGCCGGGGCGGCTGCGGCCGCTTCGACGCTCGCCACGCCGGCCATAGCGCAATCTTTGCCGAACGTTCGCTGGCGCCTGACGTCAGGCTTTCCGAACAATCTGGACACCATCTACGGCGGCGCCGTGGTCATGGCGAATGCGCTGAAGGCAATCACCGGCGGCAAGTTTGAAATCCAGGTCTTCCAGGCCGGTGAAATCGTTCCCGGCGCCCAGGCCATCGACGCCGTAAAAGCCAATACCGTCGAGATTTCCCATACCTGCGGCTACTATTTCACGGGGAAAGATCCGACATTCGCCATCGGCTCGACCATCCCCTTCGGCCTGAACGCCCGCCAGCAGAACGCATGGCTCTACCATGGCGGCGGCAACGAGGCTTACAACGAATTCCTTTCCGACTACGGCGTCATCGGCATTCCCGGTGGAGCGACGGGCGCCCAGATGGGCGGCTGGTATCGCAAGGAAATCAAGAGCGTCGAGGATATCAAGGGCCTCAAGATGCGGATTGCCGGCGTCGCAGGGCAGGTGCTTGCCAAGCTTGGTGCCGTGCCACAGCAGCTCCCGGGCGGCGACATCTATCCGGCGCTGGAACGGGGCACCATCGATGCCGCAGAGTGGGTCGGTCCCTACGACGACGAAAAGCTCGGCTTCTACCAGATCGCGCCATACTACTATTACCCCGCGTTCTGGGAGGGCGGACTGACGATCCACTTCTTCGTCAACAAGGACCAATATGCAGCCCTGCCTGATGAATACAAGGCAGCACTCGACGCCGCCTGCAAGGCCGCCAACATCAACATGCAGGCGCTTTACGACGTCAAGAACAAGGATGCTATCCGCTCGCTGGTTTCCAAGGGCACGCAGCTTCGCCCGCTGCCCCGCGATGTGCTCGACGCCGCCTACAAGGCGACCTTCGAGCTTTATGACGAGTACACACAGAAGCATCCCGCATGGGCCAAAATCTATCCGGGCTGGAAGAAATTCCGCGACGAGAGCTTCGAATGGTTCCGCGTTGCCGAATATACCTATGACAGCTACGGCTATGCCATGCAGACGGCCGGCAAATAAGCCGACATAGACTTTACCGAGGCCCCTGGATGGCGACATTCCGGGGCCTCGAGCCTCTGGCGGCTATTCTTTGATAAGCCCGTTATCTATCGCATAGCGAATGAGACCGGCAGTCGTCGCTATATCCAGTTTCCTCTTGATATTCTTGCGATGGGTTTCCATCGTGCGCTCGGCGATGTCGAGCGCCAGGGCAGCGTCGCGATTACTCTTTCCGCGCGCGATCAGCAGCAGAACCTCCTGCTCGCGTGTCGTCAGCGCCTTCAGCCTGCCGGAAGACCCCTCCATCAGCACATCGCGAACGCCAGAGGAAAAATAGGTGCCGCCGGCAGCCACGGTTTCGATTGCGGCAACTATTTCTTCGGTCGCCACGTCCTTCAGAATGTAGCCGGCCGCACCATACATGACCGATGTCGATATATATTCCCGGCTGTCATGCATCGACAGCATCAGCACCCGGGCGGAAAGCTGCTTTTCCTTGAACAGTTCCAGGGCATCGATGCCATTGATCTGCGGCATGTTGATATCCATCAGTACCACATCGGGCCGCGTGGCGACAGCTGCGTCGATACCGGCCATGGCGGACAATGCGGTTCCAACGACTGCGAGATGCTCGTAAGTCTCGAGGACGGCCCTCAACCCATCCAGAACCAGAGGATGGTTGTCGATCAGCAGCACACGGATCGGATGAACGGTCACTCGGCGGCCTCCTGTAAGCCGCTATTGCGATCCTTCATAGCGGTGATGGGCAGCACCGCCCGCAGAACGGTTCCCCTTGCGGAGCTTTCGACATCCAGCCTGCCCCCGAAATGCGTCATGCGTTCCTGCATGTTTCTCAAACCGAGCCCCTTGCTTGCCGGCATCCCGTTCTCTGTCCGAACGGTCGGAAAGCCGCGGCCATTGTCGCTGACATCCATCTGTACCCGTTCATCGCGACTGGAAAACCGGATGGCGACCTGTGTCGCGCCGGCATGGCGCTCGATGTTGGTCAGCGCCTCCTGTGCGACACGGTAAAGCGCAACCCGTGCCTCCGGGACAAGCATATGCTTGAAGGCCACGGATTCAAGCATCGCCGCTATTCCCGTACGTTCGGAAAAACTCGAGATGAGGGATTCCAGAGCTGCCGTCAGCCCCAGATCGTCGAGGACACGCGGTCGAAGATCGTGGGAAATACGACGTACCTCCTTGATCGCCTCATTTAATGCGACGGCGCCCTTGCCGATCGCCTCGGCGGCTCCGACATTGTCAGGCGCCACCTTGCGCCGCGCGAGATCAATCGCAAAGCGCACTCCGACGAGATTTTGAGAAATGCCGTCATGCAATTCTCTAGCAATGCGCAGGCGCTCCTCTTCCTGGGTATCGATAACCCTCTGCATCAGTTCCTTGAGCCTTCCGTCTGCCAGCCTCTGCTGACGCAGATTGAGCAGCATGCAGGTGGCGAACACCAGCAACACGGCAGGGACCGCAAACAGTGCAACAATCAGGAAATTCCATGTAATGGAACGGCGCATTTCCTCCTTCGCCGCCGCTGTCGCGGCAAAAACATCATCCAGATAAACCCCTGTACCGATCATCCAGTGCCATTTGTTGAGGCCGGCTGCAAAAGAAAGCTTATCAGCCATCTTCCCGGTCGAGGGCTTCTCCCACTTATACTGGACGAGACCGCCTCCTCCTTTCGCCTTGACTATCAGGTCATAGATGACGCGGTTGCCGTCGGGATCGTAAAGATCCAGCCAATTACTCCCTGGACGAAAGCTTTGTCGCGGATGAACGACGTTCACGCCGTCATAATCATAGACAAAGAAATAGCCGTCCGTACCATAATCGAGGTCAGTCAGAATTCGCTTGACCTCCTCCTTCGCAGCCTCGTCATCAGTTCCCGCCCTGTCATAGACCGAACGGATCGCCGAAAGGGCCAAATTGGTGAGGTTAAGGAGTTCAGCCTCCTTTGCAGCGAGCATGTTTCGTTCGAACGCATCGATGCTCGTGCGCGCCAGCGTCATAGACTGCCACGTAATCAGCGCTGTGATAACGATAATCGCAAGAACGAGAGGCCCGATGGCCAATGCGAGAATCTGGTTCCTGAGTCTCATGCGGCCCCTCCGACACATTCGCTCTCACTTACCCTCAGCTAACAATACTTCATACGGCAAGTCGAGCGTGTCAGAACGTGATCCTAAGGCGAGATAGAAAGAGGTTCGGGAAATCTGTGCCGCGAGGAACAGTGTGACGCCCTCCGAATAGTGTCACCCAACCGCTGAGATAGAACAATTCGCCCTCGCCGGGGGGACTGAAAGGTTCCCACCCTCGTCCGTGTTATGCGCCCTATCTGGTCGCTTATGTGATATCGCAGGACCGCGCCTGCGGTGGGCGGCTCGATGCGGCAATAAAGCTGGCGACTACACCGGCAACGGAATAGTGTAGGATACCGCAAGGATGATCATGATCGGTACGACCTTGCGAATGTCAATTTGCTCAAAGCTGACCGCTCCGATATCGTCGTCATCGCGCATATTCAGGATCAAAAAAATTTGGAATTGGGAGCAACATTGTGCGCCTAGCCCATTGTTCATGTCATCAGCTAACAGTGGTGACAAACGGCGAACCCCATAAGATATCCGTTTGTCACTGTCGTGCATGCCAGCATCGTACCGGTTCAGCGTTCGGTGTCGCAGTGTTTTATGCTACCGATCAAATCAGGGCGTCGGGGAAACACCAAACCTATATACGACCTGGAGATAGCGGAAAGCGCCTAGAGTTCCGTTTTTGCCCCACTTGCGGATCAACCGTCTACTGGATACCGGAATTTCGGCCTAACCTCGTCGCTATCGCCTTGGGCTGTTTTGAAGACCCAGATGCTATGGAACCAACTCAGAGCGTGTATGAAGCGACCCGCCATACATGGGTTTCTCTATCTTTTCGAGATTCTGGATAGAGATGAAGGCCGAAGGCTTCAGCACGAGCTTTCAGGAGGTTACACACAATGGCTATTGAAGGGATCTGAACCTCCGACCCTTGCCCATCGCGTACTAAGCCACTGGAAACAGCCGAATTCGTTGCGAGTTTATCGGCTGCGCCATAACCACTACTATGGAACCTCAGACGGCTGCCGTCGGATTTCAGTCCCGAAACCAACAACAGCTCCCGCCCAGCCATTTCCAGCGGCCTGATCGTAGCAGTCGTGGCCGCCGTAAGCCACCTTGTCGCCACCGAGGCAGTTCAGGCCACGGCCTGTGCGCCGGTGATTTCGACAAGCGAACCGCACATGAACGCCGCCTCATCGGAGGCAAGGAAGGCGACAAGCGCAGCAACCTCTTCAGGCTTGCCGATCCGGCCGAACGGAACCATCTTGTCGAGGTCGGCCATCGTCCGCCCCGAGCGTTTAACGCCGGCTTCGAGCATCGGCGTATGGATTTCACCTGGGCAGACGGCGTTTACGCGGATTTTGTCCGGTGCGTAGTCGCGCGCAAGGTTCTGCGTGAACGCGGCGACGGCGGCTTTGGTCGTGTTGTAGGCGATGTGGTTCGGGGCCGGATAAAGTCCCCACTGCGAAGCGGTGTTGACGATCGCCCCGCCACCCCCGGCGATCATATGCGGTAGCGCAGCCCGGCAGAGATGGAACATCGAGTCGAGGTTTACAGTAAAGCTGATGTCCCAGTCCTCGTCGGACAGTGACAGCAAGTTTCCGCGCCGATTGATGCCTGCATTGTTGACAAGGATGTCAATCCGCTCTTTGAGAGCGAATGCCTTCTGGACTAGATCGAAGCACGGATCCTTCTTCGAGATGTCGGCAGCGATCACGAGTGCCGTGCCGCCTTCCGCCTCGATGCCCTTCACAACTTCCCGAGCCGCCTCTTCGTTTACGTCGGTGACCACGACCAACGAGCCTTCCAACGCCAAGCGACGCGCGATCGCAGAGCCGATGCCGCCGCCCGCACCCGTCACGATCGCAACCTTGTTCTCAAACCGTTTCATGGAATCTCTCCCAGTTATCTGATATAGCTTCCACCGTTGACGTCGAGTGTCGCGCCGTTAAGCGACGCCTGTCCCGGCCGTAGAATGAATGCAACGAGTTCGGCGACTTCGCCCGGTTCGGCCATCTCGCCGATCGGAATGTCCGATACCGCCGCCGCTTTTCCATGCGCCGCGATAAACTCTTCCGCCATGTCGGTGCGTACCCATCCAGGCGCGATCGCGATCGCAGTCACACCATCGGGGCCGAAGCTATGGGCGATCGACTTTGTCAGATTGACGAGGGCAGCTTTCGTCGATCCATACGGCATCGCGTCTGCCGCATAGCCGCGCTGGCCTGCCCGGCTCGCCATGTTGACGATGCGCCCACCGCCGTTCGCCTTGAAGTGCCGGATAGCTTCCTTGGAGAGATCCGCGGCGGCGAAAAAGTTGATCTGGAACTCGTGTTGCCAGGCGGCCTTCCAGTCCGAAGCGGAAGCCTCGATGGAGATTTCGGTACGGATCCCTGCATTGTTCACGAGCGCATGGATCCTTCCCGCCACCGCCAGGGATCTCTCCCACAGTTCGAAGGGGCCTTCGTCAGATGAAAGGTCACCCTGCACGATCCAGCCAACTTCGCCGATGTCGGAAAGCAATCGCTCGGCACTCGTGATGCCTCGCCCGTAGTGGATGATCGGCCGAGCGCCTTCAGCAGCTAGTTGCTTGACGACAGCCACGCCGATGCCGCCCGAGGCGCCGGTCACGAGTACGTTCTGCCCTTCGAGTGCCTTAGTCATCTCTCACCTCATTTCAGGAGGCCGACCTGCGGTCCCCAAGTGTCCGACAATGCAAAACCCGTCATGAACGGGTCATCACTTTCCACTCGCAATTCGGTTCGACCGTACACATAGCCACGCCCTGTGATACTTGGAAGCACGGCCTTGCGACCGCCAATCTCGGTCTCTCCGATTGCCTCGGCAATGAACTCACCGCCGATAATCGATCTGGACGTCCGCGCATCGCCTACGGTGACGAGACCCCGCGCGTGAAGCGTTGCGAGATTCGCCGAGCTTCCAGTGCCACACGGAGAGCGGTCGACGCGTCCCGGCTGGAGTGTGGTGCAAGTGCGTACGGCACCGTCCGGTTCGTTGTCACGGAACATGACGTAGGCGATCTCGTCGACGCCAGGGAGCGTCGGATGCGACACGCTTACCTGCTCGGCAAGAAGCCACTTGAGTTCAATCCCTGCCTCCGCGAGCTTTCGGGCGTTGTCGGGCGCGATCGTGAGGCCGACTTGCCCAACGTCCACCAAGGCGTAGTAGACGCCGCCGAACGCAATATCGACCTTAATGCGTCCCCACGCCGGGGTGTCGATCTCATGGTCCAGCAGCTCTGCAAAACTCGGCACGTTGTTGAGGCTGACACCGACGCAACGACCGTTCTCACAGCGGGCCAGGGCCACGATCAAGCCCGCGGGTGTATCCAGCCTGACGGTCGTCTCAGGTTCGACCATAGGAATGCGGCCGCTCTCGAGAAGGGCAGTTACGACGCAGATGCAATTGCTGCCAGACATGGGATGAGCGCGATCAGCCTGAAGCACGATGAAGCCGGCGTCGGCGTCCGGCCGTGTCGGGGCGACCAGCAGGTTCACCGACATGGCGACGTTGGCACGCGGTTCGAACGTAACGAACCTGCGAAGACTATCGTCCACGTTATTGATATGGTTCATCTTGTCCAGCATGGTCGCTCCGGGGATTTCCGGAGCGCCGCCGACGAGGACGTGGCCAAGTTCTCCCTGGCAATGAACCAGAATAAGGTCGAGGTGCTTTCCGAATTCCATGCTCACTGGCCTCACTTGATGTACCAGCCCCAGGGTTTGTTGGTCACGTACTTGGTGATCTGCTTGGTCTCGAGGTAGTTTTCGAGACCCCAGTGTCCGAGTTCTCGGCCGATACCCGATTCCTTGTAGCCGCCCCATGGCGCTTCCGTGAATGTCGGCTGCGAGCAGTTGATCCAGACAATGCCGGCGCGGAAGGCGGCTGCGACGCGCTCGGCGCGAGCGTCGTCCTTCGACATCACGGCCGCTCCGAGACCGAAACGGGAATCATTCGAAAGCTCGATCGCCTCGTCCTCGGTCTTGAACGGCTTGACGCAGACGACCGGTCCGAAAATCTCCTCGATCCAGGCGTCGCTATCCAGCGGCACGTCGGTGAGGATCGTTGGCTGCAGGTAGTAGCCCTTGTCAAAGCCTTCCGGACGTTCGCCGCCGCTGGCGACGGTAGCTCCCGCCTTTCGCGCGCCCTCGATCGCGGCGACGACGTTCTCATATTGCTTCTTTGATACGAGCGGTCCAAGGAGCACGCCCTCGTCGAGGCCGTTACCGATCTTGATCTTCTTCGTCTCCTCGACCAATCGGGCCATGAAACGATCGTAGATGGTATCCTGGACCAGAACGCGCGACGTGCCGGAGCAGACTTGTCCTTGGTTCCAGAAGATGCCGAACATGACCCACTCGACCGCGTCGTCGATATCCACGTCCTCGAACACCACGAATGGCGACTTGCCACCGAGTTCGAGGCTGATGCGTTTGATGTCGCGCGCAGCGGCGGCCATGATCTTCGAGCCCACCGGGCCAGAGCCCGTAAAGGCCAGCTTGTCGACGCCCTTGTGATCAATGATGGCCTGCCCGGCGACCGAGCCGGTGCCGGTCAAGACGTTCAGGACGCCCGGAGGAAGCCCCGCCTCATCTGCGACCGCCGCAAGCTCAAGCGCCGTAAGCGAGGTGAGTTCTGCAGGCTTCAGGACGATCGTGCATCCTGCCGCTAGGGCCGGAGCCACCTTCCAGGCGGCCATCAGAAGTGGGAAGTTCCAGGGGATGATCGCGCCGGCCACGCCGACCGGTTCCTTGACCGCCTTGGATGTAAAGCGATCGTCCGGCAACGCGATGATTTCTTCCGGATTGTTGTCGAGCTGCTCGGCGAGGTCCGCGTAGAAGTCGAAGCAACCGGCCGCGTCCGCAATATCCCAGTCCGCTTCGGGAAACGGCTTTCCATTGTCGAGGACTTCAAGCTTGGCGATCTCCGACTGCCGGGCGCGGATACCGTCCGCGATCGCGCGCAGATACTTGGCGCGCTGCGCTCCCGTGAGCTTAGGCCAACCGTCCTTGTCGAACGCCCGGCGAGCAGCTTTCACCGCGATGTCGACGTCTTCGGCCGTGGCGGAAGCAATCGTTTGAATGACTTCCTCGGTCGCCGGGTTCGTCACGGTGGAAGAGCCACCCTTGACCGGCTTCGCCCACTTACCATCGATATAGAGTTCGGTTCGCATTGTCAGTTCCCTTGCCTTCGTTGGTCGCAGCCGGTTTAGAACCGGTCGACGCGATAGGGTTTCATGTCAACGGGCGGCGCAGCGCCCGTAATGAGATCCGTCATCAGACGGGCTGTGGTGGCCCCGTAAGTCAGGCCAAGATGTCCGTGACCCGTTGCGTACCAGACATTCGTTCTCTTTGCGGACCGGCCCATCACCGGCACCGTGTCGGGCATAGCCGGCCGATGGCCCATCCATTCCGTGGCGCCCTCCACCTGCAGCTCGGGAAGCGCTTCCCTTGCCCGCTTCACCAGCACCTTAGCCCGACGGTAGTCAGGGGCGGCGTCCAGCCCCGCCATCTCGACCGTGCCGCCAACACGGATGCCTCCTGCGGTCGGCGTGACCATGAAGGCACGAGCCGGCCAGATGAGAGAGTGACGCATGGAGACGCCGGGCGCCTGGATTTGCGTATGGTAGCCGCGCTCGGTCTCGAGGGGGATCGGCTCGCCGAGCATGGCCGACAGTCGCCCAGTGAATGCCCCTGCGGCGAGAACCACCCTACCCGCTTCAATCCTTCGTCCGTCTTTCAAGCCCACGGCGCTGACGCCACCGCCTTCATGTTCAAAACCCACGACCTCGCCGGTCTGAACGGAACCGCCCAGCGTCTTGAACTGGTCCGCAAGCGCTACGACGAGCTCATAGGGATTGGTTATGGACCGGTTGTCCGGGAAGAGCACCGCCTTGCCAATCTTCGTGGTGATCGCAGGTTCGAGGTCGCGAATGGCGTTGCTGCCAAGGACTTCATATCGAAAGCCAAACCGGTCGAGAATTTCGATATGTTCGTGGTCGGCTCTGAACTCGGCCTCGTCGGTGTAGACGCTGAGGCAACCCTCGGCGGAAATCATGTGCCGGAGGCCGGTCTCGTCGAGTAGCGCATCCAGGTCTTCGTAGACGCGACGGCACAGGACAGCGCCCGCCGACTCCAGCTCGCGAAGCTTTGAAGGTCGGCTGGCTGATAGAAAGCGCAGGAACCAGGGGATAAGCTTTGGCATGTAGGAGGGTCGAATACGAACCGGGCCTTCGGGATCGAGTATCCATCCCGGCATCTGCACCCAGATTCCCGGACGGGACGCAGGCATGAATTCAGTCACGGCAATGCTCGCCATGTTGCCATAGGACGCGCCCGTCCCCGGCTCGTTGCGATCAAGGAGCACCACGGTCTCGCCACGACGCTGTAATTGGTATGCGATTGCTGTGCCGATGATCCCGGCGCCAACGACGATAGTTTGAGACACTTCAGCTCCTCGGTCTTGGGAAGACGGCCGGAGGTCTGTCCCGGCCGGCCGCATCTTTTACCAATTCAGGATCGGCTGCATCGCAGCCTTGAATTCGGCCTTCTCTTCGGCGGTCAGCTCTCCGAGCGGAGCGCGGGTGATACCTACCGGAAGCCCCTGCAGCTCGCAGCCGTACTTCACCTTCTGCACAAACTTCCCGCTTTCGAGGATGTTCATCGCGCGATAGAGGACGATCATCTTCTCCCGCGCGGCCTTCAGGTCGCCCGAGCGGAAGGTCCGGTCGAGGTCAACGCAGGCCTTCGCCATGCAGTTGGCGGGTCCGCAGATCCAGGAGTCAGCACCCCAGAACATGAAGTCGAGAGCGATGTCATCCGAACCGGATACGAGGTCGATGCGGCCACTGTAACGCGAATGGATGTCGATGGCGCGCTGGAGGGATCCCGAGCTTTCCTTGATCCCCAGCACGCGCCGATCGTCGGCGAGCGCGTCCAGGATGTCGAAGCCAATCTCAACGCCGTCCTTGTAGGGGTAGCTGTAGAGAACGAGATTGACGTCGGTTTCCTTCAGCACCGTCTTGAAGTGTGAGAGGAGTTCGTCCTGCGTCGGACGGGTGTAGAACGGCGTTGCGAGCAGCACCGTGTCGTAACCGATTTCCTTGGCCGTCAACGTGTTCTCGATGACCTCTCGGGTGGCTGGCGCGTTAGTGCCCGCGATGAGGATCTCGCCGTCATTCGCAAAGTCCTTCACGAACTTGAGCACTTCAAGGCGCTCGTCGTTGGAAAGGGCGGAATACTCGCCAGTCGAGCCCATCGGGACCCAGCCCGTGACACCGGCGGCACGCAGCGCAGTCAGGTGCTTTTCGTAGGCCTTAAAATCGACCTTGCCGTTCGCGTCGAACGGGGTGATGAGCGCAGGCATGACGCCGGAAAGTTTCATGGAATTGTTCTCCTGTAACGGGCCGCTAGATTGCGAGTTTCTTGAGGATACGTCCCTCGACGAGCGTGACTGCTCGTGTGACCGGGAAAGCGATGACGAAGTAGATGAGAGCGACCACGGTGAGCACTTCGACAGGCCTGGCCGTGTTGTTGGAAATGTTCTGACTGACGAACATCAGGTCTGCCATGCCGACCGCCGAGACCAGTGCGCTCTCCTTGAAGAGGCTGACGCAGTTCGACAGAAGCGTCGGGATCGCGCGCAGGACGGCTTGGGGAAGAATGACGCTGGTCACCTGCACCCACGACGGCAGACCGAGGGCGACGCATGCATCCCTCTGCTCAGGCCCGATCGATTTGAGGCTGGCGCGAAACGTCTCGCTGGTGATCGCTCCCATGTAGAGCGTCAGGGCGATGACGCCGGAGGCGAAATTAGAGAGTTCGACGCCCAGGATCAGAGGAAGGCAGAAGAAGATCCAGAAAAGCTGGATGAGCACGGGCGTGCCGCGGAAGAACTCGACGTAGGTTCCGGAAATCAGGCGAAGAAAGGTGCTGCGCGATGTTCGCGCCAGGCCGACAAGGAAGCCAAGCATGCATCCCAACAAAATACAGACCGCCGTGAGCTCCAACGTCGTCATGAGCCCGAGAAGGAGCGCATGTTCGAACCTTGCGAGGACGGAGAAATCAAGCGACATATGAACCTCCTAGCTTGAGAGCATTTGACGGCGGCGCTCCAGAAACCCGACGATCTGGGTGACGGGGAACGACACGGCGAAATAGATGAGGGCCACGACGGTGAATGTTTCGATCGGACGATATGTTTCGGTGGCAAGCGATTTCGCTTCATACATAAGGTCGGCGATTGCAACGATGGCGACGAGCGCGCTCTGCTGGAAGATGACGATGCCGTTTGTTAAAAGCACCGGAACCGAGGCGCGGAACGCGGTCGGAAACACGATGTAGAGAACGCGTTGCCAAGGATTGAGCCCCAGCGCGATCCCGGCGTCGAGCTGCTCCCTGGGAACCGCCTGAATCGACGCGCGGTAAGCTTCGGCGTTGAAGGCTGTGAGGTTGAGGCCGAGCGCCATCACCCCCATCGTGATTGGATCGAGGAAGACGTCGAACAGCATTGGCACGCAGTAAAAGATCCACACGATCTGGACGATGGCAGGCGTACACCGGAAGAACTCGACGAAGAGCATGAACGGCATGCGAAGGAGCCGGTACGGGCTCATCAGCAGCAGGGCGAGGCCGAAGCCGGCGATAACGCCTATGATGTTCGCAGCGACCGTCAGCTCGAGCGATACCACCAGCCCCCGCAAAAGCGGCGCAAAGGAAATGGAGTTAAAGTCGAACGTGTAGTTCATCGCCACCTCCTATTGCTTGATGTGGAAAACGCGGTCGATGAATTCCTTGGTGCGCTCCTCCTTCGGAGAACCGAGCACCTGTTCGGGCGGACCGTCTTCGACCACGACGCCGCCGGCACAGAAGATGACGCGGGACGCGATGTTCTTTGCGAACCACATGTCATGCGTGACGATCATCATCGGCATGTTCTGCGAGGCGAGCTGCATGATCACCTGCTCGACTTCGCTGACAAGTTCCGGGTCGAGCGCGGAAGTCACCTCGTCGAACAACATCAGCTTGGGATCGAGCATCAGGGCGCGCGCGATGGCGACTCGCTGCTTCTGGCCGCCCGATAGCTGGGCCGGGTAGGCCTTGGCTTTCGCGCCTAGGCCGAACCGCTCAAGGAGAGCCTGCGCACGGGCCTGCGCCGACGCTTTCGGTTCGCCCCGGACCTTGCATGGTGCGAGCATCAAGTTCTGGATGACACTGAGATGTGGGAACAGCGTATAGTGCTGAAACACCATGCCGATCGAACGACGAACGTTGGTGTCGATGAGGGTCTTCTTGGCTGGCCCTTCCGAAGAGATGTAAGGCTTGCCGTCGAAACTGATCGAACCGCTGTCAATCTGTTCGAGGCCCATCATGACGCGGAGAAGCGTGCTCTTGCCGCCGCCGCTCGGGCCTATGACGACGACGCGGTCGCCGGGCTTCATTTCGATGTCGATGCCCCTGAGCACCTGAATCGCACCGTCGCCGTAGCTCTTGTGCAAGGCCTGCATTTTAACGAGAGGTAAATTGAAAGACATGGTCATGGCCGATCTCGGTTTACATCGAGTGCGGGACAGCGCCGACCAATAGGCGTCAGCGCTGTTGGCGATGTTAGTTCGAGCCCTTGAGGACCTGATCGACCGCCTTCTTGATCAGATCGTTGACGTGACCCGTTGCGACCTTCTCTTCAAGGAAGATGTTGACCACTTCGACATCGGCCGTAGACATGTTGTGCGGCAGGCCGAACGAAACGCCCTGCTTGGCGAGAGCCGGCGTCGGGCTGAGTGCGACCGCCCAGTCTGGATTCGCCTGCGTCAGAAGCAAATTGGTGTCGGAGGCATCAACCAGGATGTCTGCGCGCTTGGACGTCAGCGCCAGGCGCGTCTCGTCGTTGCCCGGCAGGCGCATGATCGTGGCGGTCTTGACCGCGGCCGAAATGGCCTTGTCCTGCGCGGTACCCGACATGACGGCGATCGTGACGCCAGCCTTGTCAACGTCAGCGACCGACGTTGCGCCCTGCGGGATCTTCGGGTTGTTCTTGTTGTAGACGAGAGAAATCTGGTACTCCATCGCCGGGATCGAGAACTGGACGGCCATGGCGCGCGCCGGAGTGCGGTTGAGCGCCAGGGAGACGTCCCACTTACTCGCCTGCAGGCCCGCTACTATGTTGTCCCAGGTCGTATCGACGAACTCAGGCTTGACCTTGAGGGCGTCGGCGAATTCACGGCAAAGATCGGCGTAAAAGCCCGAGTATTCGCCAGTCGCGGGATCACGCATGATGTAAGGCGGGGCGACGGCCGCACCGCATTTCAGAACGCCGGCCTTCTGGACGCCCTGCCAGTATCCTTCGGCGGTCTGGGCGTGGGCAGAGGTGGCGGACAGACCTGCCACCAGGGCGAGCGCGGGCATCGCCCGCAAGGCGGACGTTATCATCTTCGAAAGCATCGGCATTCCTCTTTGCTGTGCGCGAAGCGCGTTGTTCCACTCGTCGGCTTCAGCCGTTCTTTTGTTCTTATCTGTCGGCTTGGTGTCGACTGAAGATAAAATGTCAACAGCGTGTCGACAAAGTCAAGCGAAAAAATTACATTGCGAGCAGCGGGGTTTTCTGGCCCAATGCCGCATTGCGAAAGAAAGGGACCTAAGTGTCTGACGAGACTGAAACGAAGCGGGCGCGCGGAACCGGCTCGCGAAGCGTATATGAAAGCCTGAGAAATGAGATTCTCTCGCTCGCACTTCCTCCGGGCCAGCTCTTAGACGAGACGACGCTCGCAGAGCGCTTCAACATGTCCCGCGCTCCGGTGCGCGAAGCTCTCATCCGTCTCGGCTCGGACGAGCTGGTCGTAACACTTTCGAACCGCAGCACGATCGTCGCCCCGATCGAAGTCGCGACGTTTCCAAAGTACGTGGAGGCGCTCGATATCGCCCAGCGGATGAACACGCGGCTGGCAGCGGCGCTACGAACGGACGCCGACCTCAAGGTTATCGCAAAGCGCGACAAGGCGTTCGCCGCCGCGGTCAAGACCGGAAACCACCTCGCCATGTCGGAGGCCAACAAAGAATTCCATATGGCGATCGCCTACGCCGGCAAGAACCAATATCTCGCGTCCTTCTATGAGAAGCTTCTCTCGCAGGGACAGCGTATGCTTCATCTGCATTTCGAGTATCTTGAGAGAACCCACGAAGGCTATCTCCTGACTGACGAGCATACCAAGATGTTCGAGGCCGTCCGCGATCGGAATATCGATCTGGCTGACGAGCTGGCCCACGCTCACACGCGGCAGTTCCAGGACAATTTCATCAACTTCATGCGCGAGAACTACACAACGGATGTCACGCTCGGTCCATTGCGAGCTGCGGAGTAGATACTGAGCATCAACAGCATGGGCTTCGTCGGGACAATTTCAGAAGCGATGGCCCCAGGCCACCAGCCGGCAACCCTCGAAGTCCACGGCCTGATCGCCAGCATCCTCGCGCAGATGGACGTTCTCGACTTGATGGAACGCCGTTTTGTTGCCGAAGTGCATGCGGATTTCATCGAGAGGCTGGAGGCTGGTGAGATCGACACGGAGCAGAAACAAAAAAAGCT
>NZ_JAFLNA010000010.1:0-265022 GCF_017313405.1 Agrobacterium burrii | reverse complement strand
CCCAAGCGAAGGCCCAAAAAGGCGGCGGCAGGCCGATCTCCTCCAGCTCCTCCTCCGTCTTCAACCACAGCTCATGGGCTTCGGTGGCGAGATGTAGACGCAATTCCGGCACATGCGGCGGATGCATGATGGCAGCATTGTCGAGAATGAAGCGTTCGGGATCGGTCTTCACCGAAGGCTCAGTCCGGTGATTTCGGCGGATTGGCGAGGTTACCCATGCGGCAGACCTCCAAATATTCCTCTTCCGTCACCGGCTGCACGGAAAGCCGCATGGAGGTGACGAGCGACATCTTCTCCAGCTTGGGGTTGGCTTTCACATCCTTTAGCGAAACCGGCTGCGGCATATCGCAGACAGCGCGGATATCAACGCAGTCCCACTTCAGATCGCCTTCGGCAGTCGAGTCCGGATGCGACAGCGCGCAGACTTCAACGATGCCGACGACATCCAGCCCTTCATTCGAGTGATAGAAGAAACCCTTGTCGCCGATTTTCATGGCGCGCATATTGTTGCGCGCCTGATAATTGCGCACGCCGGTCCACTCTTCGCCCGCCTCGCCCTTGGCCTTCTGCATCTCCCAGGACCATTTGAACGGCTCGGACTTATAAAGCCAGTAATTCGCCATACCCGCTCAAGCTCCCGGATTGTTGAAGACCCAGTTATAGGGCTTCACATCAACGCTTTCGAACAGGCCCGCCTTGGCATAGGGATCGGCATCGGCGAGCGCCTTGGCTGCATCGATATCGGCTGCTTCCACGATGACGAGGCTGCCATCCGGCTTGCCTTCGGCATCCAGAAACGGGCCGGCGATCTTCAGCGTGCCCTCGGCATTCAGCTTGTTCAGATGTTCCAGATGGGCCGGGCGTGTTTCCATGCGCACGTTCAGATGGCCGGGCTTGTCCTTGCAGATAAACGCAAACAGCATTTTCGTCTCCTCGCTAGAGCATGTCTCCCAAAAGTGTCAGCGGTTTCGGGACCAGGACATGCGTAAAACTATTCAAAGGCCCCACCCTCATTCGGTGGTGATCGGCCGTGTCATTAATTGTTGCATGGCGCTTGCCACATCCAGATTGCCGTCAATGATGGCAGCCACCGCTTCGGTAACCGGCATGTCGACGGCATGACTTTCTCCGAGCCGGGCCGCGACGGCAGCCGCAAAAGCACCCTCCACCAACCCGCCGGACATGTCCTTGCCTTCACCCCGGCCAAGCGCGATGCCGAAACGCAGGTTGCGCGACTGGTGGCTGGTGGCGGTCAGCACCAGATCACCAAGACCGGAAAGACCGCGTACCGTATCGGCCTTGCCCCCCATGGCGACGATGAGACGCGACATCTCGGCAAGGCCGCGCGAAATCAACGCCGCCCGGGCGGAATCGCCAAGACCCGCGCCTTCGACGATGCCCGCGGCAATGGCGAGAACATTCTTCAGCGCCCCGCCAAGCTGCACGCCAATACGGTCGGTGGAGGCATAAAGCCGGAAGGTTCTGCCGGAAATCGTGGTCGCCAGCCGCTCGGCAACCGCTGCGTCTTCCGCCGCAATCGCCATGGCGGTGGGCAGGCCGCGCGCAATATCCGCTGCAAATCCCGGACCGGAAAGGACCGCAATCGGATGATGCGGCAGTTCCGCTTCCAGAAGCTCCGTGAGCAGGCGACCGGAGTTGCGGTCGATACCCTTGGCGCAGGTGACGATAATAGAGTCATTAGCCAGATAAGGACCGTAATGACGGGCCGCATCCGCGTGAGCCTGCGAGGGCATGGCGAACAACACGATACTGGCGCCAGCCAGCACATCCGGCTCGACCGAAAATTCAAGCGCATCCGGCAGTTCAACGCCCGGCAGGGTCGCTTCATGCACACGGTCGCTCCTGAGATCGGCCATCAGGGATGCATCACGGCCAAGCAGAGTGACGTCGTGCCGGTTTTCCAGCGCGATGACGACCGCAAGCGCGGTTCCGAAGGCGCCAGCGCCGATAACGACGATTTTCTCCCGCTGCATCAGGCCTTGGCTCCCCTTTTACCGAAACCGACCAATGTTTCCGCACTGCCATCAAGCGGCCAGCGCGAGCGCGGCGGTATCTCCAGCGGATCGGGCTCCTTGCCTTCCGCCATGCGCTCCAGCCCTGCCCAGGCGATCATCGCAGCATTATCGGTGCAAAGCCGATGCGGTGGCGCGACGAAGCGGAAGCCGTTGGTATCGCAAAGTGTCTGCAGGGTCTGACGGATTTCCTGATTGGCGGCGACGCCGCCGGCCACCACAAGAGCCGATTCTCCATCAATATGTGGAAATTCTTGCTTGAAGCGGGCAAGGCCACGGCCAATGCGGTCTTTCAGAGTACGTGACACCGCCTTCTGGAAGGAGGCGCAGATATCGGCAATATCCTGCTCTGACAGCGGCGCAATGGCAGTTGCGGCCTGCCGCACCGCTGTCTTCAGGCCGGAGAAGGAAAAATCGAGCCTGACCTCGCCAACCATCGGACGCGGCAGGGGAAAACGGTTCGGGTCACCCTTCGCCGCCGCCTTCTCGACCGCTGGGCCACCGGGATAGGGCAGGCCTAAAAGTTTCGCGGTCTTGTCGAAAGCTTCACCAAGCGCGTCATCGATGGTGGTGCCCCAGCGCTCATAATCGCCGACGCCACGCACCAGCACCAGCTGGGTATGGCCGCCGGAGACCAGCAGCATCAGATAGGGGAAAGACAGACCATCGGTCAGCCGCGCCGTCAGCGCATGACCTTCCAGATGGTTGATGGCGTAGAGCGGCTTATCCGCAGCCATGGCAATCGCCTTGCCGGTCATCAGCCCCACCAGCAGGCCGCCGATGAGGCCGGGGCCGGATGTGGCGGCAATGGCATCGACATCGGCAAGGGTGACGCCCGCCTGCTCCAGCGCTTCTTCCACCAGCGTATCCAGCGCCTCGACATGGGCGCGCGCGGCAATTTCCGGCACCACACCGCCATAGGCGCTGTGTTCCTCAAGCTGCGACAAAACGACGTCGGAGACGATCTCGCCACGACCGTCCGCATGCCGAACCACAATGGATGCAGCGGTTTCGTCACAGCTTGTCTCTATGCCGAGGATACGAAGAAAGGAGGTCATCAAATCTGTTCGTTCATTGCGATCATGCGCTGAGTTGGTCTAAGACAACTCCGGTAACAATGGATAGACGCGGATGCAAACAAAACCTTTCCGAATCGGCACGCGCGGCAGCCCTCTGGCGCTCGCACAGGCTTACGAGACCCGCAGCCGGCTGATGTCGGCGCATGGCCTGCCGGAAGACATGTTCGAAATCGTCGTGCTATCCACCAAGGGTGATCGGATAACCGACCGCGCTCTGTCGGAAATCGGCGGCAAAGGCCTGTTCACGGAGGAACTGGAAAACCAGCTTCTATCCGGCGAACTCGATATTGCCGTGCATTCCTCCAAGGACATGCCGACTATTTTGCCCGAGGGCCTGCATCTCTCCGCCTTCCTGCCGCGTGAAGACATGCGTGACGCGTTCATCGGCCGCACCGCGCCGACGCTTCTGGAACTGCCACAGGGTGCCGTCGTCGGCTCCGCCTCTCTGCGCCGTCAGGCACTGATCCGCCGCCTGCGGCCGGATCTGAGCGTCATCGTTTTTCGCGGTTTGGTCGATACCCGCCTGCGCAAGCTCGAAGAAGGCCAGGCGGATGCCACGCTTCTTGCCTTTGCCGGCCTGAAGCGGCTCGGCAAGGAGAATGTCCCGACGGAAATTCTCGACCCAAAGGAATTCCCCCCTGCTCCGGCGCAAGGCGCGATCTGTGTGGAAAGCCGCATCGGCGATACGCGCATGGACGAGCTGCTTGCCCCCATAAATGACAGGCCGACTTTTGACGCCGTGACCTGTGAGCGCGCCTTTCTGGCCGCACTTGACGGCTCCTGTCGCACGCCGATTGCCGGCTATGCCACCTGCGACGGCGAGGAGCTGCATTTTTCCGGCCTGATCCTCACTCCCGATGGCCAGACGAGCCACGGCATCGAAATCTCGGGCAACCGGATGGATGCGGCAAAGCTCGGCCGACAGGCCGGCGAAGAGGTGCGTGCAAAGGCGGGCAGCGCCTTCTTCGAAGGCTGGAGCTAAGCCGATGCGGATCGTCGTCACCCGGCCGCAGCGTTCGGGCGAAAGGACGGCCGCAAAGCTTAAGGCGCTAGGCCACGAGCCGGTGCTTCTTCCGCTGTTTCATCCTGTCCATCACGGCGAACGCGCCATCTCGGCGCTGTTCACCCCACTGGCTGCCATCGCGGTAACCAGCGCGGAAGCCGTGCGGGCACTGGACACCTTCGGAGAGCGACTGGCCCCGTATCTGTCGAAACCGCTTTTTGCCGTCGGCGGAGCAACAGCGCAAGCGGCGGAAAATACTGGCTTCAAACAGATATTCACCGCCTCCGGTGATGCCCTGGGTCTGACCGCGCTGGTGACGGAGCACCGCGCTCTTCTTTCCGAAAGGCAACCCCTGCTCTATCTCGCCGGCAGGCCACGTGGCTCCGTCTTCGAGGAAGGCCTTGCCGCAGCGGGCATTCCCTTCAGAACGGTTGACTGTTACGAGATGCTGCCCTCGGACATCGCCGAAAACACGCTCGAAACGGCCCTTCTCGACACCGCTGCCGATGTAGTCCTGCTCTATTCGTCCGAAGCGGCACGGGCCTTTTTTAGCCATGCGTCGGCGGAAAAATATGTGGCGGCTCTGGCAGCGGTCCAATTCATCTGCATCAGCCGCAATGTGCTTTCTCTGGTTCCGGAAATTTTCCGCTCAAAGGCCATAGCAGCCGAAGAGCCGAGTGAGGCGGCGATGTTCGAACTTCTGTGCCAGGACTCTGGAACCTAATTGGCGTTCGCCCCTTTCCTTTGCCGCCGTCACTGACTAGGTTTAGAATACTACAGGCAGAAAATGAGGTTGTCATGGTATCGGGAAAGCCGCCACGCCACTCCAAGTCCAAAGCCGAACCGGTCACAATCGACCTGGACGCAAAAGACGTGAAAGCAATTTCCGCCGATGGGGACGCTGCCAGGACGGACGAAGAGCCCGGTGACAAAACGCCGGCTGCGACGATAGAACCCAGCCTCCCGGAAACGAAGCCTGAAGCAGCAGCAACCGGCAATCCGTCCCCCGTCTGGGACCAACCGAAGAAAACCCCTATTGAGCCCGAACCCAATGTCGGCAAAGCGGACTCCGCAGCCGCCGGGCCGAAGGCTGAAAGCCCGGAGGACAAGCAGAAAGAGCCCGGCTCACCGGCTCCTGTTCCACCCAAAGTCGATACAAAACCGATGACGGATACTGCCGGGACGAGCGCCGCCGCAACTGCTGCTGCGGCTTCGAAACCGGCCTTTGGCTCCACAGCCTCCGCCAGCACATCCGGCAATGCCTCTGCTGCCAAATCCTCGACCGCAACCTCGTCTTCGGGACCGGCCAAGCCGTCCACCCCACAGCAGGCGGAGCGCAAACAGGCGGCAACCTCCGGCCTGATCGCAGCCGGTATCGTCGGCGGCCTTATCGCCCTCGCCGCCGCCGGCAGCATGCAATATGCCGGTATCCTGCCCTCCTCCAATTCCGGAAGAGCCGGAAGCGACGAGATCGCTGCACTGAAAACCGATATCACCGGCGTGCGGCAGCAACTCGCCAATGCCCCGGCAGCAGATACCTCGGCACTGGAACAGCGCATCGCAGCGCTCGAAGGCGCAAAAGGAGAGGCCCCGCAGGTGGATGGGCTTGCGGAAAAAGTCACCGCGCTGGAAGCCGCCCTGCAGTCGGAACGATCCGCGCAGGCCTCGGCAACGGCCGAACTGACGCGCCGCCTTACTGACGCGGAAACCAAGATCAACGAACCGCGCGACGATATCGAAGTCGCCCGCGCCATCGCCTCGGCCGCGCTGAAGGCCGCGATCGATCGCGGCGGTCCTTTCCTCACGGAACTCGATACGCTTTCCAAAGTCACTCCCGATGATCCGGCCATTGCATCGCTGAAATCCTTTGCCGCGACGGGCGTGCCGTCGCGCGCAGAACTGATGCAGAAATTCCCTGATGTCGCCAATGCGATACTGTCGGCCATCAATCAGCCCGACCCCAATCAGGGCATTGTGCAACGCCTGACCGAAAGCGCCTTTTCGTTGGTAAAGGTGCGTCCCGTCGGAAATATCGAGGGTGAGACACCCGAAGCCATGATCGCGCGCATGGAAAACAAGCTGCACAATGGCGATCTGCAAGGGGCGGCGCTGGAATGGAACGGACTTCCCGAGGCGGCCAGGACGGCGTCCGCCGATTACAAGAGATCTCTGGATGCGCGCATCGAGGTCGAAAATCTGGTGGGCGGCACGTTGAACCGCGCCATCACCAGCACCGGCAGGCAGGGGTAAGGGCATGACCAGAATTTTGACTTTCGCCCTCATCGTTCTGGCGCTCGGTTTTGGTTTCTCCTGGCTGGCCGACAGGCCGGGTGTGCTTTCCATCGTCTGGCAGGGCCAGCTGTACGAAATGAGCTTGATGGTCGCCGCCTCCATCATCGCGGCGCTGGTTGCTGCGGTCATGCTGGTCTGGTGGATCATCAACGCCGTGTGGACTTCGCCCAATGCCGCCCGGCGGTATTTCCGCGCCCGCAAGCGTGACCGCGGTTATCAGGCGCTCTCCACCGGCCTCATCGCCGCCGGCGCCGGCAACGCCATTCTCGCCCGCAAGATGACGGCCCGCACGCAAGGGCTGCTCAGCGCCGATCAGGAGCCGCTGATCCATCTGCTGGATGCTCAGGCCGATCTCATCGAAGGCAAATATGACGAGGCGCGCCGCAAGTTCGAGGCGATGGCCCGCGATCCCGAAACCCGCGAACTCGGCCTTCGCGGTCTTTATATCGAGGCCCGCCGGCAGGGCGCTTATGAAGCAGCCCAGCAATATGCCGAGGACGCAGCGGAAAAAGCCCCTTACCTACCCTGGGCCGCGCAGGCAACGCTGGAAAACCGTTGTCGTAATGGACAATGGGATGACGCGATCCGCCTGCTCGACCAGCAAAAGGCGGCCAGCGTCATCGAACGCGGCGAGGCGGAGCGACTGAAAGCCGTGCTTCTCACCGCCAAAGCCGGCGAAAAGCTGGAAAGCGATCCGATAGGCGCCCGCGAGGACGCCAAACACGCCCTCAAGCTCGCAAAGAGCCTCGTTCCGGCAGCGCTGATCGCAGCAAAATCCTATCTGCGCGAAGACAATCTGCGCAAGGCCGCCACGGTTCTGGAGCCGGTCTGGAAAACTGATCCGCACCCGCAGATCGCCGAACTTTATGTCCGCGCCCGCAGCGGCGATACCGCCATCGACCGGCTGAAACGGGCCGAGCGGCTTGAGAGCCTGAAGCCAAACAATATCGAATCCCTGTTTGCCGTGGCGCAGGCAGCGCTTGACGCCAAGGAATTTGCCAAGGCGCGGGCCAAGGCCGAAGCCGCAGCCCGCATCGAGCCCCGCGAAAGCATCTTCCTGCTGATGGCCGATATCGAAGAGGCCGAAACCGGCGATCAGGGCCGGGTGCGCTACTGGATGTCGCAGGCTCTGCGCGCACCTCGTGACCCCGCCTGGGTGGCGGATGGCGTCGTTTCGGAAAAATGGCTGCCGGTCTCGCCAGTCACGGGCCGTCTCGATGCCTTCGAATGGAAAGCACCATTTGGCCAGCTCGAAGGCCCCGTCGAAGACCTGACAATCGAAAATGCGATTGCCGCAGCGCCCGCAAGGACGGAGCCGGTTGCTAAAACAATCGTTGTCGAAGCTGCTCCCGAGCCTCGTGCCGAGCCGAAACCCGTTCCCGCCGCACCGATCGAGGTCACGCCGACCGTATCGGTTCCGAAGGAGAAAAAGCCTGTCATAATCGAAGCGCCGGTTGAGACCAAAGCAGCAGATGAAAAGGCGGAAGCCGTGCCCTTCTTCGGCGGCGCGCCGGATGACCCCGGCGTCAAGAAACCCGGCGCGGAAGCCGAACCCAAGACCCGGCTCAAACTCTTCTGACGAACAGGATATCGATGCTCAACCGGATTCAGTCGTTTATTCAAAACCTCGTCGGTCCGCATGCGGATGATTTCAGCCCTGATGATTTGAGGGTGGCAGTCGCCGCCCTCTGTTTTCAGGTGATGGAAGCGGATGGCACCGTCTCGAAAAGCGAGCGTGACCGCCTGCGTGGAATCCTGCAGGATTATTACCATCTAGATGCCCGTAAACTCGATGCTCTTCTCACCGCCGGTCAGGAGGCCGGCAAGGAAGCCGTCGATTATTACCGCTTCACCACCGATATCCGCCGCCATCTCGATGAAGATCAGCGCGTGGAGCTTATTGGAATATTATGGGATATTGTTTACGCTGACGGCGAACGAAGCGAAATGGAAGACCATGTGATCTGGCGAGTCGCCGATCTGCTCGGCGTTTCCGTTCGCGACAGGGTTCTGCAACGTCAGCAGGCCGCCACGCGGTCCGGGCCGGCTGAAGAAAGCGAAAACGAAGACGATGCTGTTTGACCCCTCCAGGCAACAGAGCAAACAACCTTCCCTGCTAGTCGTTCTGCATCAGGAGCGCTCCACGCCCGGCCGCGTTGGCCAGATGCTGGTGGAAAAAGGCTATCGGCTGGATATAAGGCGGCCTGCGCTTGGCGACGACCTGCCGCAAACGCTGGAAAAACATGCCGGCGCCATCATTTTCGGCGGCCCGATGAGCGCCAACGATCCACATGAGTATGTCAAAGCCGAAATTGACTGGCTGAAAGTGCCGCTGAAGGAAAACAAGCCGTTTCTCGGCATCTGTCTTGGTGCGCAAATGTTGTCCAAACATCTGGGCGGCAAGGTTGAGGCCGATAGAGAAGGCAAGGTGGAAATCGGCTGGTATCCGCTTCACGCTACCGAACATGGACGGCTTTTGATGCCGCATTGGCCGAAGATGGTTTATCATTTCCACAAGGAAGGGTTCGAACTGCCGCGCGGAGCCGAGCTTCTGGCATCGGGCGAAACCTATCCCAATCAGGCTTATCGGTATGGAAAAAATGCTTGGGGCCTACAGTTTCACGCCGAACTCACCCGCGCCATGATGCACAGCTGGGTGGTGCGCGGCGCACAGCGTTTCGGCATGCCGAATGCGCAGGTCGGCAGCCAGCACCTTGAGGGCCGCATGTTGTTCGACACGCCGCTCCGCTCGTGGCTCAGCAATTTCCTCGATCTGGTTTTTGAAGGCAAGGCGCAGCGCTGAAACCCATCGCCATCAGTGCGGTGCGTCGAGATTGTCGATCTTGCGCAGCTTCGAAAAACCGAGCGCCCAGATGACCGCGACAGCAAGCGTGCCTGCTCCGCCGATGACGACGGCAGGCACCGCTCCCACGACATGCGCCATGGTGCCGGCGCGGAATTCGCCCAGCTCGTTCGAAGCACCCACAAACACCATGTTCACCGCATTCACACGCCCGCGTACCTCATCCGGCGTCCAGAGCGCGATCAGGGTTTCCCGCACATAAACCGACACCATGTCCGATGCGCCCATGACCACCAGTGCGGCAATCGACACCCACGCGGTTTCGGAAAGGCCGAACACGACAGTGGAAACGCCGAAGAGGCCGACACCGATAAACATCAACAGGCCGGCATGGTGGCGAATGGGCCTGAAGGCCAGAATGACCGCGACGGTTATTGCGCCGATGCCTGGGGCGGCGCGCAGCAGACCGAGACCCCATGGCCCGAGCGTCAGAACTTCCTTGGCGAAAATCGGCATCAGGGCGACGGCGCCGCCCAGCAGGACCGCGAAGAGGTCGAGCGAAATGGCCCCAAGGACGATTTTTTCCTGCGAGATGAATTTGAACCCGGCCAGCATCGTTTCGAGGCTGATGGCTTTCGCCGGGCCGCGCTGTTCCGGCTTGTGGATCGTCACCGCCAGCGTTGCGGACACGATGAAGAGCACGAACGCCACGATATAGGCGACGGAAGCGCCGAGACCATAAAGCAGACCGCCGGCAACCGGACCGAGAATGGATGCCATTTGCCAGGAAGAAGAATTCCACGCGATGGCGTTCGGCAAATCCTCGACAGGCACAAGATTGGGCGCCAGTGATTGAACTGCTGGCCCCATGAATGCCCGCTCTATGCCAAACACCACAAGAATGGCGAAGACTGGCCAGGGAGAAAAGCTGTGCGTCAGCGTCAAGCCAAGCAGGGCGGCGGCGCAGCCAGCCGCGATCACCAGGCAAATGGCCATGATGCGCCGGCGATTGTGTCTATCGGCGACCGTTCCGGTCACGAGGATCAGAAGCAGCGATGGCAGAAACTGAAAAAGCCCGATCAGACCGAGATAAAAGGCGTTGCCGGTCACCTCATACATCTGCCAGCCGACTGAGACGCTAACGATCTGAATGGCGAAGGCTGAAAAAAACCGGGCGCTGAAGAAGCGACGATAGGAACTATGCCGGAATGCACCGAAACGGTTTTCGGCAGAAGGCAGGGACATCGGCTGGGTGCTCTCGAGAGAATATGAGACGTTTGCAATAGAGCGATATCACAAGAATCGCCAGCCCTATTGGCGCAACACTTGCCGGTTCACCAGCGAATGTCTAAATGTCTTGCAACCAAGATACGGAGATATTGATGCTTGCCCTGTTTCAGACCATCGATCTGGCTTTGAACCTCTATACGTGGGTGCTGATCGCCAGCGCCATTTTTTCCTGGCTTTACGCCTTCAACGTCATCAATTCCCGCAACCAGTTCGTGAATGCCATCGGCAGCTTTCTGGTCAATGTCACGGAACCGGCCCTGCGCCCCATCCGCCGCATTCTGCCCAATCTCGGCGGCATCGATATTTCGCCGATCATCCTGTTGCTGATCATCTTCTTCATCCGCTCCTTCATGTGGAACACGCTTTATCCGATGACCGTTTGAGCGGCTTCTGGCAGAAACACGATGATCATGTCCGCCTGTCCGTTCGCCTGACGCTGAGCGGCGGGCGGGATGCGATTGACGGCGTGGAGCAGGATGCGGACGGACGCGCTTATCTGAAAGCCCGCGTCAGCGCCGTGCCGGAAGACGGCAAGGCGAACAAGGCCCTGATTGTTTTGCTGGCGAAAAAACTCAGGCTGCCCAAATCTTCCATCACCTTCATTTCAGGCGAAACAGCGCGTAAAAAAATCCTCCGGATCGACACCGACCCGGAGGATTTCGAAGAGCGTTTTAATAAGCTTTCGGGTTAGACCTATCAGCCCTGCGCCTTGTAGCGCTCGATGGCTTCGACGATCAGCTTCTTGGCGACGTCGACATCCTGCCAGCCGCCCATCTTCACCCACTTGCCGGGCTCCAGATCCTTGTAGTGCTCGAAGAAGTGCTCGATCTGCTTCAGCGTGATTTCCGGCAGGTCGGTGTAGTTGTGAACCTTGTCGTAACGTTGCGTCAGCTTCGGAGCCGGCACAGCGAGGATCTTCTCGTCCTTGCCGCCGTCATCTTCCATGATCATGACGCCGATGGGGCGAACATTGATTACGCAGCCGGGAACCAGCGGACGGGTGTTGCAGATAAGAACATCGATCGGGTCGCCATCATCGGACAGCGTGTGCGGCACGAAGCCATAGTTACCCGGATAGGTCATCGGCGTGTAGAGGAAGCGATCGACGATCAGCGCACCGGCGTCCTTGTCCATCTCGTACTTGATCGGATGGCCACCGACCGGCACCTCAACGATAACATTCACGTCATCCGGCGGGTTCTTGCCTATGGAAATTGCATCGATACGCATTCGCTTCCCTCAATTCATCGGGTTGGATTTGGTTTTCGATACTGGGAAAGTCGCCGCAATGCAACATGGCTTTGGGCGGATAAGGCAGAATGCAAGATTTGAGGGTATCGCAATTGGGCATGCGGGGCGCAAACGGTCATAAAATCCACCCGCAATTTTTATCAGTTCCAGACGAAACCAACCTTGCGCAGTGACTTGCCGCCAAAATCTTCCATGCCCTCGGCAATATCCCGTCCGCCATGCGAGCGGAAAAACCGATTGGCCACATCGCTGTCTTCAAGGCACCAGACAACGATGCCGTTGCAGCCAAGTGACGTCAGTAGTCTGCGCGCTTCCGTGAACAGCAACGAACCGAGCCCGATGCCCTGATATTCCGGGCGCAGATAAAGTTCGTAGATCTCGCCGTCATGTGGCAAACCGCGTGCGCGACTGAGGCCCAGCGTCGCATAGCCCGCAACCACACCGGCCACCTCCACCACCAGCATGGTGGCAGACCCACGGGTCGCCTTCTTCCACCAGATTTCGCCACGGCGCTCCAGCATCTGCGTCAACGGCCGGTGCGGGATGAGCCCGGCATAGGCTTGGTTCCACGACAGACGGTGCGCTTCGGATATGGCGCGCGCATCATGCGGCTCGGCACGGCGAACATCGATGGATAACGTTTTCATAACGCGATTCTGGCCCCGGCCACGGAAACTTACCAGTCATAAAGGTTAACGCCGGCAAGCTTACCCACAGCCTATTCATGTGGACGACCAGGAAAAATTAACGCATCCTTAACCTTTCACACAAGCACCTTTCGACTCATGCACACATAAAAACGAATGCATAAAAAAACCCGGCTCGAAGCCGGGTTTTTTCAAATTCGTCACGACAAACCGCAATCAGACAGCAAGCTTGGCCTTTTCGAAACGCTTGCGGTCGTTGGCGTCGAGGAACATCTTGCGCAGGCGGATGGACTTCGGCGTCACTTCCATCAGCTCATCTTCCTGAATCCAGGAAAGAGCACGATCAAGCGTCATGCGGATCGGCGGTGTCAGCTTCACGGCTTCATCCTTGCCGGCGGCGCGGATGTTGGTCAGCTGCTTGCCCTTCAGCACGTTCACTTCGAGATCGTTATCGCGCGTGTGAATGCCGATGATCATGCCTGCATAAACCTTTTCACCCGGCTCGATGATCATCGGGCCGCGATCTTCCAGGTTGAACATGGCGTAAGCGACGGCTTCGCCCGAACCATTCGACAGCAGAACGCCGTTGATACGACCGGCAATCTGGCCCTTGAAGGGCTGATAGTCATGAAACAGACGGTTCATGATCGCCGTACCGCGCGTGTCGGTGAGCAGTTCGGACTGGTAACCGATCAGACCACGGGTCGGTGCGTAGAACTTCAGGCGAACGCGATTGCCGCCGGAGGGACGAAGCTCGGCCATTTCAGCCTTGCGCTCAGACATCTTCTGAACGACGACGCCGGAATGCTCTTCATCAACGTCGATCACGACTTCTTCAATCGGCTCCAGCAGGGTGCCGTTCTCATCCTTGTGCATCACAACGCGCGGACGCGACACGGCAAGCTCGAAGCCTTCGCGGCGCATGGTTTCAATCAGAACCGCCAGCTGCAATTCGCCACGGCCGGAAACGAAGAACGAATCCTTGCCTTCGGCTTCTTCGATCTTCAGAGCGACGTTGCCTTCGGCTTCCTTGAACAGACGGTCGCGGATAACGCGGCTCGTCACCTTGTCGCCTTCGGTGCCGGCAAGCGGGCTGTCGTTGACGATGAAGGACATGGTAACGGTCGGCGGATCGATCGGCTGCGCGGTCATCGCTTCGGTCACGGACGGATCGCAGAACGTGTCGGCGACGGTGCCCTTGGAAAGGCCGGCGATGGCAACGATGTCGCCCGCATGGGCTTCTTCGATTGCAGTGCGCTCGATACCGCGGAATGCGAGGATCTTGGAAATACGGCCAGTTTCGATCAGCTTGCCATCCTGACCCAGAACCTTCACAGCCTGGTTCGGTTTGATGGAACCGGAAGCGATACGGCCGGTGATGATGCGGCCGAGGAAGGGGTTGGCTTCGAGGATCGTACCGATCAGACGGAACGGACCTTCTTCAACCTTGGGCTCCGGAACATGTTCGAGAACCAGATCGAGCAACGGCGCAAGACCCTGATCCTTCGGGCCTTCCGGATTGACGTTCATCCAGCCGTCACGACCGGAACCGTAAAGGATTGGGAAGTCGAGCTGCTCGTCGGTGGCGTCGAGGTTCGCGAAGAGGTCGAAGACTTCGTTGATGACTTCTTCATGACGGCCATCCGGACGGTCGATCTTGTTGATCGCGACGATGGGACGAAGACCAACCTTCAGCGCCTTGGAAACCACGAACTTCGTCTGCGGCATCGGGCCTTCGGAGCTATCGACCAGAACGATCGCGCCATCCACCATCGACAGGATACGCTCGACTTCACCGCCGAAGTCGGCGTGGCCGGGGGTGTCGACGATGTTGATGCGAACACCCTTCCACTCCACCGAGGTCGCCTTGGCGAGAATGGTGATGCCACGTTCCTTTTCGAGGTCGTTGCTATCCATCACACGCTCGGCGACGCGCTGGTTGTCGCGGAACGAGCCGGACTGCTTCAGAAGCTCGTCCACGAGCGTCGTTTTTCCATGGTCAACGTGCGCGATGATCGCGATGTTGCGAAGTGCCATTGTTCAAAATCTCTGAGGTTGGGCGCTACAATGATGAGAAACGCCAATTTAGTTTGGCGCGCTCATAACCTTTTTTTTGCAAATGCGAAAGGGGGGCCTGTGTCATAAGCCCCCTGCGCTCAGGTTCTAGCTGAGAATTATGACAGTCTCTTATACAAGGCCGCGCTTCAAAAGCATGGCGTCCGGGCTCGGCATCCTGCCACGGAAGGCGAGATAGGCCTCTTCAGGATCCACGGAACCGCCGACGGAATAGATATTGTCCTTCAGCCGGCGCGCCATCTCACCATCAAAGGCATTGCCGGTTTCCTCGAAAGCGGAAAACGCATCGGCATCCAGCACTTCCGACCACATGTAGGAATAATAGCCGGCGGAATAGCCGTCGCCAGAGAACACATGCTGGAAATGCGGGGTCGCATGTCGCATGACGATGGACTTCGGCATGTTGAGCGCGGAAAGCACCTCACCCTGCACAGCCATTGGATCACCGACACCGTCGCGGGTGTGAAACGCCATGTCGACGATGGCCGAAGAAGTGAATTCCACCGTGCTGAAACCGGCATTGAATGTCTGCGCGGCCAGAACCTTGTCCAGCAACGCCTTTGGCATTGGCGCGCCGGTTTCATAATGAACTGCGTATTTTTCGAGGATTTCCGGCACCGTCAGCCAATGTTCGTAAAGCTGCGACGGCAACTCAACGAAATCGCGCGAGACACCCGTTCCGGAAACAGATGGGTAAGTGACATCGGACAACATGCCATGCAGCGCATGACCAAATTCATGAAACAGCGTGCGCGCATCATCCAGCGACAGCAGTGCCGGTTTTCCCTCAGCCGGTTTTGCGAAATTGCAGACATTGTAGATGATCGGTATCTCACCGACGGTGCCGTCCTTCAAGGGCAGCTTGTGCTGCGACTGGAACGAACTCATCCACGCACCGGAACGCTTGGAAGGACGGGCGAAATAATCGCCCAGGAACATGGCTCTCAAATCGCCTTTTTCGTCGCGGATTTCAAAAACCCGCACATCCGGGTGGTAGGCTGCGATGCCTTTTACTTCGGTGACGCGAATGGAAAAGAGCCGGTTGGCCACATCGAAGCAGGCCTCGATGATCTTTTCCAGTTGCAGATAGGGCTTCAACTCAGTCTCGGAAAAGCTGAATTTCCGCGTCCGCAGCTTTTCGGCATAATGACGCCAGTCCCACGGCAAAACCTCGTGATTCCTGCCTTCCTCGGCAATGATGGCGGCAAGCTCGGCCTCTTCTTCACCGGCGCGCAGCACCGCCTTTTCCCAGACCTGGCCCAGAAGGCCGTTCACGGCATCCGACGTTTTCGCCATCGTGTCGTCCAGCTTGTAGGCGGCGAAATTCGCGTAACCAAGAAGCTTTGCCTTTTCCTCGCGCAGTTCGAGCGTGCGGTGGACAATCTTGCGATTGTCGGTCTCGCCGCCGTTTTCACCCCGCGCCACCCAGGCCTTGAAGGCCTGTTCGCGCAAATCACGGCGTTCGGAAAAGGTTAGAAAAGGCTCGATGATCGAACGGGAGAGGGTAACCGCGAATTTCCCGTCTTCGCCATGTTCGCGGGCAGCACCCGCCATCGCATCGCGCAGAAAACCGGGAATGCCGGCAAGTTCGTCTTCCGTGGAAAGCAGCAGCTTCCAGCTCTTTTCATCCGCAAGCACATTCTGCCCGAAGCTCGCACCGAGACCGGCAAGCTCCTCGTTGATCGCCGCCAGCCGCTCCTGCCGGTCCTTCGGCAACTTTGCGCCGGAGCGCACAAAACCCTTCCAGTGGCGCTCGAGAACGCGCTTCTCCTCGCCCGTCAGCGCAAGCGACTCGTGCTTTTCCCACAATGTATCGATGCGCTTGAACAGGGCCTCATTCATGCCGATCTTCGAATAGTGCCGCGACATTTTCGGTGCGATTTCCCGCTCCAATGCCTGAATGGCGCTATTGGTATGCGCCCCCGCCTTGTTCCAGAACAGGGCTGAAATGCGCGAAAGCTCGTCGCCCGCCATTTCGAGCGCGGTCACGGTGTTTTCGAAGCTCGGCGCCTGCGCATTGCCGGCAATCGCATTGACTTCCTGCTCGTGCGACAGAAGGGCGGCTTCGAAGGCCGGGCCGAAATCCTCATCTTTCACCGCATCGAATTTCGGCAGACCGTTGTGACCGTTCCAGGTAACGAGTGCAGGATAAAGTGCGGTCTTGGATGGCATTTCATCTTCCTTGTACAATTCTAGATTAAAGCCATATGGGCACGCCCCCACCGCCAATTCAATATCCGGAATTTGGTGTGGAATACGCCGATGTCTTCACGGCAAAGTATTGACCGGTGCCACGGCGACATGATCTGGTTTGTTGAAATAATATCCCATGATGGAGATATGTATTATGGAGATTTATTCTTTAAGGTCCTCTAATAATTTCCTTTTCAGGGACAATTCCAGAAACGCCAGATCCGTGGGCAATACCGATTTCGGCAAGGCGGCCAAATCCGACGCAGGTGCAGGCTTCGAGGAGACGGTGAAACGCATCGATTTCACCCGCCTCAGCCTGCGCGAGTTGCGCGAAATCGCCCAGGAATATTACGATGCGGGGAAAATCGGCCACGATACCTGGCTTGAGCTTTCCTCCGAACTGCCGGCCCAAACTCTGAACGCCAATGGCGAGGTAATCGACATATCCGGCGTGACCGATGATACGGATTTCGACTTCCTGTCGTATTTTTCCGACCGGGCCGAAATCGCCAGCTCCATCGGCACGACGGATGAGGCACAAAAAATGCAGGACGTCCTGTCTTTTTTTGCTTTGGCGTAACGATCTTCGACTATCTTGCTGAACATAATGCAACCGAACTGACACATACTTTACTCGATTTTCGACAATATGATTTGCGTACCATTGCTTATCGCCCGGAATTTAGTAAGGCTGACTTACAAAAGGCGAAGCATGGGCACGAAACGCGAAAAAGATTCATTGGCATTTTTGCTGAACAGCGGCGCACGCCTGCTGAACAGTGCATTTGAGCGCCGCATTTCCGAGGCCGGGTTGGGCCTGACCCCCGGTGAGGCACGCGCATTGCTGACGGTTGCGGTCGTGGATGGCAGCAAACAGTCGGAGATCGCCGCCCGCCTCGGCATCGAGCCCATGACGATCTGCGCCTATCTCGACAAGTTGCAGTCCCTCAATCTCGTCGAACGCCAGCAGGACCCGCAGGACAGGCGCTCCAAACGCATCGTGCTGACAAAGGCCTCCACCGACATGCTGGAAGCCGTACGACTGGAAATCGACCAGCTCGTCAGCCACGCCACGCAGGGCATGAATGAGGAGGAGGTCGCGCTGTTCCGCAGCTTCCTGCAGACGCTTCGCAACAATCTGCAGCCGGAACAGCCGGGCCAAAACAGCTGATCGCAATGTCGTCAGAAACAATCATGTCCAGAAAGCGCACGGCAATACTCGGTGCGCTGCTGACGGCGCTGGCACCCATTTCCATGGCAATCTATACACCGGCCATGCCGGAACTGACACGGGTTTTCGCCACCACCGATTCCGCCGTCAAGCTCAGCCTGTCGCTCTATTTTGCCGGTTTCGCCATAGCCCAGCTGCTCGCCGGACCGGCATCCGACGCCTTCGGGCGGCGAAAGGCCAGTCTGTTCTTTCTTTCAATCTTTCTCGGCGGCGGACTGCTTGCGGTTTTTGCCCCGACAATTGAAGTCCTGCTCTTCGCCCGGTTGGTACAGGGCATCGGCGCCTCCGTTGGCATGACGGTGGCGCGCGCCGTCGTGCGCGACCAGTTCACCGGCGCTGATGCCTCCAGCATCATGAACCTCATCGGCATCATGCTGGCCGTCGGACCGGCCATGGGACCAACAATCGGCGGGCTATCCCTTGCAGCCTTCGGCTGGAAATCGGTGTTTTTCCTCATGGCCGGCCTCGGGGCCATGGCCATCTTCGCCGTGGTTGTCTTTCTGCGCGAAACGACAGTCCCGGACAAAAACCTGATCCGCCCCTGCCGTCTCCTGTCTGCCTATGGCACGTTGCTGACCCAGCCACGGTTTCTATTCGCCGCACTCGTGCTCGGCGGCTCCATCGGCGCGCTTTATGCGCAGGCCACCATGCTGACCTTCATTCTTATTAACGAAGTCGGCATGACCCCCACCGCCTTCGGCGTCGGAATGCTGATGCAGACCGGCGCTTATTTCTTCGGCTCCATTGCCTTGCGTTATATCGCACCGAAGTTGGGTGACCGGCGTTCGGTGATGCTCGGCCTCTGTTTTTCGGGCACCGGCGGTCTTCTCATCATGCTGTCAGTATTGCTGGTGCCGCCATCCTTCCTTTCCATCATGGTACCCGTGGCGGTCGCAACGGTCGGCATCGCTTTGTTGACACCCTCGATGGTGACGGCGGCCCTTGCCCCTTTCCGCATATTGCCGGTTCGGCATCGGCGATGATGGGTTTCATCCAGATGGGATCGGGCTTTGCGGGTGGGACTGCGGCCTCACTCATCGGTTCCCCGCTGACCGGTTTTGGCATTATCATCCCGGTCATGGAATTCACGGCAGTCGCCAGCTACATCGGCTTCCGCATCGTCTCCAAAAGGCAGTCATGAAAAAACCCGCCGGCGTCACCGCCCGCGGGTTCCTGTTTTCATGTCAGCTGAATTACTTGCTGAGATTACGCTTGGCCAGCGTGCGAAGACGCAGCGCATTGAGTTTGATAAAGCCCGCCGCATCCTTCTGGTCGTAAGCGCCGTGGTCGTCCTCGAAGGTCACCAGCGCGTCGGAATAGAGCGACTTTTCGCTCTCGCGGCCGGTTACCATGACATTGCCCTTGTAGAGCTTCAGCGTCACTTCGCCTTCTACATGTTCCTGGCTCTTGTCGATCAGGGCCTGGAGCATTTCACGCTCCGGCGAGAACCAGAAACCGTAATAGATAAGCTCGGCGTAACGCGGCATCAGATCGTCCTTGAGGTGGGCTGCACCCCGGTCGAGCGTGATGGATTCGATGGCGCGATGCGCGGCGAGCAGGATCGTACCGCCGGGCGTCTCGTAGACACCGCGCGACTTCATGCCGACGAAACGGTTCTCGACCAGATCAAGGCGGCCGATGCCGTTCTCACGACCGTAATTGTTGAGCGTCGCCAGAAGTGTGGCAGGAGACATTTCGACACCATTGATGGAGCAGGCATCGCCCTTGCGGAAACCGACCTTGATGACCGTTGCCTTGTCGGGAGCAGCTTCCGGGGAAATAGTGCGCATATGCACATATTCCGGCGCTTCCTTGGCGGGATCTTCCAGAACCTTGCCCTCGGAAGAGGAATGCAGCAGGTTGGCATCAACCGAGAAAGGCGCTTCGCCCTTCTTGTCCTTGGCGACTGGGATCTGGTTCTGTTCGGCGAACTGCAGAAGATCGGTACGGCTCTTGAACGTCCAGTCACGCCACGGCGCGATGATCTTGATATCGGGGTTCAGTGCATAGGCCGAAAGCTCGAAACGGACCTGGTCGTTGCCCTTGCCGGTGGCGCCATGCGCAATGGCGTCGGCACCGGTCTTCTTGGCGATCTCGATCAGGTGCTTGGAAATCAGCGGACGGGCAATTGAGGTGCCGAGCAGATAGACGCCTTCATATACGGCGTTGGCGCGGAACATCGGGAACACGAAATCACGTACGAACTCTTCGCGGACGTCCTCGACGAAGATTTCCTTGATGCCCAGCATCTCGGCCTTCTTGCGCGCCGGCTCAAGCTCTTCGCCCTGGCCAAGATCGGCGGTGAAGGTCACGACCTCAGCACCGAGTTCCGTCTGGAGCCATTTCAGGATGATCGAGGTGTCGAGGCCGCCGGAATAGGCGAGAACGACTTTCTTAACGTCTTTCGGGAGAGCCATAGTGATGTCCATCTGCATGATGACGGCATCCGCGTACCGTCATTTCCTTGGTATTTCGGCACTTTTACAGTGCAACCCGAAATGTGTGAAGCGATTTTCCGTAAGATACGCGACAAAACAATTGATGGGCGCATATGACGGCGGGTGATGACCGACCGCTGCCGGTGGGAACGAAGCAATTGTCACATGCATTTAGAAAATTCGCGCTTTATCATGAAGCGGCGCGATCGACTTGAAGACCGTGAATGAAGCCACTCAGGTTCAGGCAACGTTGCAAACCGCTGGAAACAGCAGAAACGACGCGAAGGAGAAACCTATGACGACCATCCACCCCGCATTCAAGGAAGATAATGTCGCTGTCATCACCGGTGCGGCATCCGGTATCGGACTTGCCGCCGCCCGCAAATTTGCGAGTTTTGGCATGAGTGTCGTGCTCGTCGATCTCGACGGGGAAAAGCTCGCCGCAGCGCATGCGGATATTCTGAACGTCGCCAAGGACGGCGAAGCGCAGATCGTCGCCATCCCGACCGACGTATCGAAACTCGACGAACTGGAGGCGCTAGAGCGCGCCGTCATCCAGCGTTTCGGAAGGGTTCACGTATTGATGAACAATGCCGGCATCCAGCCGGGAAGCGCCATCTTCGGCCCGCAGGCCAATTGGGAAAAGGTCATCAACGTCAATCTGATGGGCGTGGTGAACGGCAGCCGTGTCTTCGGCCAGGGCATGGTCGCCCATGGCGAGGCGTCGCTCATCATCAATACCGGCTCGAAACAGGGCATCACCACGCCGCCCGGCGATCCGGCCTACAATGTCTCCAAATCAGGCGTCAAAACCTTCACGGAAGCGCTTCAGCACGAATTGCGCAATATTCCGAACGGCGCGGCCTCCGCCCATCTGCTAATCCCCGGCTTCGTCTTCACCGGCCTGACCGCCAATGGCAGGACGGAAAAGCCACAGGGCGCATGGACCGGCGAGCAGACCGTCGATTTCATGATCGAGAGTATCAGCCGGGGCGATTTCTACATTCTCTGCCCGGACGGCGAAGTAGACCGCCCGACAGACGAGAAACGCATTCTCTGGGCGGCCCAGGACATCGTCCAGAACCGCCCGCCACTTTCGCGCTGGCACACGGAATATTCCGCAGCCTTCACAAGCTTCCTCAAGAACTGAATAGTCAGCCGCCGCGCTTTGAACGGTGTGGCGGCTCCCCATAGTCGCATCGCGCGTTGCGGCTCAAAAACATTGGCAGAAGCGCGAAATCGCGTTAAGCAACGCCATCATTTGCCGCTTTCATGGGTGCCGCGATGGATTTCGTTCCAAGCCTGCCAACACTTGTCGCCTTCACCATCGCCATTCTGCTTCTGGCGGTGACGCCGGGGCCAGACATGACGCTCTGGATCAGCCGCTCGCTGCGCGAAGGCCGGGCGGCGGGATTCATGACGCTGGTCGGAACCAATATCGGCATCACCGTGCACACGATGCTGGTCGCCTTTGGCGTCGCCGCCCTCATCGTCGCCTCGCCGACGGCCTTCATGATCCTGAAAACCGGGGGGGCCGCCTATCTGGTCTGGCTCGCCATTCAGGCGATCCGTAAAGGCTCGGATTTCGTGATGGTGAAAACCAACGGAGAAAAGCAGCAATCCTCGCTCAGATCAGCCTTGCTGAACGGCATCTGGGTCAATCTGCTCAACCCCAAGGTCATTATTTTCTTCATGACCTTCCTGCCGCAATTCGTCAGCGCCTCCGACCCACACGTCACCGGCAAGCTGATCTTCCTCGGCATCTGGTCCATCATCGTGGCACTGCCGATCGGTATCGGCATCGTTGTCGCCGCCGATGTCCTGTCCGCGTGGCTGCAACGCAACCGGAAGGTTCTGCGCGGGCTGGATTACACGATCGCCGGCGTCTTTTCACTCTTCGCCGTCAAGATTTTCTTCACGCAAACGCGCTGACCGCAAATAAAAAAGGCGCCGGATGGCGCCTTTAGGAATGATCAGCCGATCAAAAGCTCGTCGTCATCCAGCTTCTGGCCGCGTATCTTGCGGAACATGTCGATCAAATCTTCGACTTCAAGATCCTTGCGGCTGTCGCCGGACACGTCGAGCACGATTTCGCCGGCATGCAGCATGATCGTGCGGGTGCCATAATCCAGTGCCTGACGCATGGAATGCGTGACCATCAGCGTTGTCAGCTTGCGCTCCGACACCACCTTGCGGGTCAATTCCATCACAAATTCCGCCATGCCGGGATCGAGCGCTGCCGTATGTTCGTCAAGCAGCAGCACATCCGAGCCGGAAAGCGTTGCCATGACAAGCGACACTGCCTGTCTTTGTCCGCCGGACAACAGGTCCATGCGATCCTTCAGCCGGTTTTCGAGACCGAGATTGAGCGAGGCGATACGTTCTCTAAAGAAATCCCGCCTGCCCCGTCCAAGCGCCGACAACAATCCGCGACGCTCGCCGCGCGACGCCGCCAGCGCCAGATTTTCTTCGATGGTGAGCGCGCCGCAGCTGCCTGCGAGTGGATCCTGAAACACGCGCGCCACCCGACCGGCCCGGCTGGCGGTCGGTTTGCGGGTAACGTCGGCACCACCGATCACCACTTTGCCCGCCGTCGGCAGGACGTCGCCGGCCAATACGCCGAGAAGCGTGGATTTGCCGGCACCATTGGAACCGATGACGGTGACGAAGGAGCCATCTTCGATGGTGAGGTCGATCTTGGCCAGCGCCTGTTTTTGCAGTGGCGTACCGCGCCCGAAGACGACCTGGATATCGGAAAGGGAAATCACGATGTTGCTCCCCCACGGCGCAGTCGGGGCAGGATCAATGCGATGGCCACCAATACCGCCGTTACGAAATTGAGGTCGGATGCCTTGAGACCCAGCACATCACTCGACAAGGCAAGCTGGATGGCGAGACGATAGGCAATGGAGCCGAAAACACAGCCGACGAGTGCGATCAGAATGCCGCGTGCACCAAACAGCGTTTCGCCGATGATGACGGCCGCAAGCCCGACGACGATGGTGCCGACACCGGCTGTCACATCCGCAAAACCATTGGTCTGCGCAAACAGCGCGCCGCCGAGGGCGACCAGCGCATTCGAAAGCGCCATGCCGAGATAGATCTGGTTACCCGTCTTCACGCCCTGCGCCCGCGCCATTCGCGCATTGGCCCCCGTCGCCCGCATGGCAAGGCCCGCATCGCTTTCAAGAAAACGCCAGACGAGAATGACCGCGATCAGCACCAGCGCGCCGATAAAGAGCGGCCGCACCAGATATTCGGAAAGGCCGAGGCCATAAAACGGCGATACCATCGTATCCTGATTGAGCAGCGCCACATTCGGCTTTCCCATCACCCGCAGATTGACGGAAAACAGCGCGATCATCGTCAGGATCGAAGCAAGCAGGTTGAGGATTTTGAAACGAACGTTGAGCGTTGCGGTAACCATGCCCGCAGCGGCACCGGCAACCATCGCAACCGCCGTCGCGACCCAGGCATTCAGACCGGCGATGATCAGCACGGCAGCAACAGCAGCGCCGAGCGGAAACGAACCGTCCACGGTCAGGTCAGGAAAATCAAGCACCCGGAAAGCAAGATAGACGCCGATCGCCACGAAAGCGAAGACCAGTCCCAGCTCCACGGCACCCCAGAAGGCGATTTGGCTCACGGTAATGTCCTTGTTATTGCCGCCATCAGGCGGATACGGGCACCGTCTCGTGCCACGTAAAACGGGCGGCGAAATACCGCCGCCCGCAATTCAGTCTGGTTTCGGTTCAGTCGATGACCTTGGTGGCGCGCTTCGTCACGCTTTCAGGGAAGGTGACGCCAACTTTTTCGGCAACCTTCTTGTTGATTACGAGATCGGTGCCGACAGCCACGGTTGCCGGAATGTCACCCGGCTTTTCACCCTTGAGGATGCGGACAACAACGGCGCCGGTCTGTTTGCCCACGTCGAAATAGTTGAAACCGAGGGCTGCAACCGCACCGCGCGCGACGGAATCCGTATCAGCGGCGTAAAGCGGGATCTTGGCTTCGCTCGCAACACCGGCTGCCGCCTCGAAAGCGGAAACGATGGTGTTGTCGGTCGGAACGTAGATCACGTCGGCCTTGCCGACCAGAGCGCGCGTCGCGCCCTGAACTTCAGCGGACTTTGTGGCGACGGACTCGACGATCTTCAGGCCGGCCTTGTCGGCTTCGGCCTTCAGCAGGGCGAGGGTCGAGGCGGAATTGGCTTCGGCCGAGTTGTAGATGAAGCCGATGGACTTGGCATTCGGCGAGATTTCCTTGATGAGCGCCAGATGTTCGCCAACCGGCAGCATGTCGGAAAGGCCGGTCACGTTACCGCCGGGCTTCTCCATGCTCTTGATGAGCTGTGCGCCAACCGGATCGGACACGGCCGTGAAGACGACCGGAATATCGCGCGTGGCAGCAACGACGGCCTGGGCCGACGGCGTGGAGATCGGCACGATAACGTTCGGCGCGTCACCCACGAACTGGCGGGCGATCTGCGCTGCGGTGCCGGGATTGCCCTGCGCGGACTCGTAAAGGAATTTGAGGTTCTCGCCTTCCTTGTAACCGGCTTCGGCAAGCGCTGCCTTGACGCCATCACGGGCGGCGTCAAGCGCCGGATGTTCGACGATGGCGGTGACGGCAACGGTGACGTTTTCAGCCTTGGCCGGCAGAACGAGGGCGCTCGCGGCAGCGAGAGCCATAATGAATGCGCGCATGGATATCCTCCTGTTGGTTCCCTATTGTCGTCTTTTTAGGAACAAGACAGCGCGAAATCAATCGGAGAACCGCCGCAAAACCAGCTTTATGGCGCAATTGCGGCTTATTCAGTCATCCGCGCCGTGATTGGCGATCATCATCGCCTCGAAAGCCAGTCTTTCGGTCTTGCGCATGCGTTCCGATTCCGACTTCAGCTGGCCACAGGCGGCGAGAATATCGCGGCCGCGCGGCGTGCGGATCGGCGAGGCATAACCCGCCTGATTGATGAAATCGGCGAACTTCTCGATCTGCGCCCATTCGGAACACTGGTAGTTCGTGCCCGGCCATGGATTGAACGGAATGAGGTTGATCTTGGCCGGAACGCCCTTCAGCAGCTGCACCAGCATCTTGGCGTCTTCCAGGCTGTCGTTCACATCCTTCAGCATCACATATTCGAAGGTGATGCGGCGGGCATTGGAAACACCCGGATAGTTGCGGCAGGCCTCGATCAGCTCCTTCAGCGGATATTTCTTGTTGATCGGCACCAGCATGTCGCGCAGATCGTCGCGCACCGCATGCAGTGAAATCGCCAGCATCACGCCGATCTCATCGCCCGTGCGGAAGATTTCCGGCACGACGCCCGAGGTGGAGAGCGTCACGCGGCGCTTGGAAAGCGACAGGCCATCACCATCGGTCGCGATCAGAAGCGCAGTCTTCACATGCTCGAAATTATAGAGCGGTTCGCCCATGCCCATCATCACGATGTTGGACACCTTGCGGCCTTCGCTCGGCACATAAGCACCGACCGGCGTCGAACCATCCGGAAAATCGCCAAGCCGGTCACGAGCCAGCAGAAGCTGGGCGAGAATTTCCTCGGCTGTCAGATTGCGCACCAGACGCTGCGTGCCGGTGTGACAGAAGGAACAGGTCAGCGAACAGCCCACCTGGCTTGAAATGCACAGCGTGCCGCGCCCTTCTTCCGGAATATAAACCGTTTCGATCTCGACGGGACGTCCCGCGCCGCGCGGCGGAAACCGCATCAACCATTTGCGGGTGCCGTCATTGGAGATCTGCTCCTCGACGATTTCCGGGCGAGCGATGGTAAAGGCCGCCTTCAGCGTCTCACGAAGCTCCTTGGCGACATTCGTCATATTGTCGAAATCCGAGACGCCGCGCACATAAAGCCAGTTCCACAACTGGCTGACACGCATCTTCACCTGCTTTTGCGGCACGCCGACCTCGGCCAGCGCCTCGCCCATTTCCTCACGCGTCAAGCCGATCAGCGACGGCTTGCCGGACATGAGATCGCTATTGGCGATCAAGGGGGTTTTGACTGCCAGGCCGGCAGGGGCTTGCATTACGGACATCACGCTATCCCATCATTCCATGCATCGCACGACCGGCCTGTGGGATAGGCGGAAAATCGTCTGCATGTCGAGAAAATCAAAGGCGGAGCACTTTTCGCGCATCCGCCTGTCAATGTTGCCGCGCCTTTAGCATCAAACTGGCAAAAACGCAAATGGCCGGTCGATGACCGGCCAATCACAAAGCTGACGAGGCGTCAGAATTACTTGCAACTCTCGATCTGCTTGAGAGCAGCCGAAATACCCGAGAGTGAATAGGAATAGGAAGTGCCGGTTCCGCGACCAGACGTCGCCTTCACCGTCATCGACTTGCCGCTCTTCATCGCTGCGACGAGGGCCGGTTCTTCGGCAGCGTTTTCAACCCAGGCAGCCTTGTCCTTGGTGAACATCACGAAGTTCTTGTTGTCGATCGTGACGTTGACCTTGGAACCCTGCTTCAGCGGATAACCCACCATGGCCTGCGGCTCATAGGAAATGTTCTGACCAGGGCGCTGCGATACGATGAAGAAAATATCGCCGTGATCGACGCTCGCCGGTTCCTTCGATGTCGGAATGGAAAGAACATAGCAAACGGTGCTGTTACCCGATTTGTACGAATAGGCGCCCCAGGCATTGAACTGCTGGATGCGCGTGGGCGACTGTGCAGATGCTACGCCGACGCTGGTCAGCAGAATGGCCACTGCGGTTGCTACACTTCTTACAAACATAAAATTTCCTGCCGGGTTATTGTCTTCCATTAGCCCGAGGCGGCGGCGGGCTCCATGTTCATGGAGCGGCCACATTCGGGTGCGGATCGTCTTTTCTCATTGTGGTCAGGAAGCGGTTACCAAACCGTCAACAACACGCATAAAATGCCTAAAACGTCTTGCAGTGTTACAGATTGGCGACTCCCCGCACCCTGAAGGAAGGGCGCGGAACGACCTTCCTTCTTGTGTATGACACACAAATTCAGGCAAGAATTTGTCGCCCGCCAGGCTGCGCCGGGAAGGCACATCACAGAGGCGTTACCCGGCTTCCTGCTGTCTCTTCAGCATGGCATCCGCCGCATCGTAATGTTCCATCTTGATATGGGCGCGGATCATGGCGAGTGCCGCGGTGATGACGGCGATATCATCGGTAAAACCGACGACCGCCAGCATGTCCGGCACGGCGTCGATGGGCATGATGAAATAGGCGAGCGCAGCAAGAATAATGCCCTTGGCGCGCAACGGCGTGTCGCGATCAATCGCGCAATAATAGGCAGCCGCCGCATCGCGCGCGAAGGGCACCTTTGTCATGACGCGCTTCAGCTTGGGCCAGAATTTCGCCCGCACCACAGTCTCGCGCTCCTGCTGCTTGTCGGTTTCACCCGGCAGAAGAATTTCACCGATTTTCACATCATCCATGATCGACGGTCCTCCGGTCACGGCTATTATATGGGACTTAACGCCCGCCATTCAATTCCCCCGGCCCGCCGCTGCCTTCTGCATCGCTTCGGCCAGAAGAAAATCCCGCTCGGTTATGCCCTGTGAATCATGGGTTGTGAGGCAGACTTTCACGCGCGAATAGACATTGGACCATTCCGGGTGATGATTGAGCCTTTCCGCCGCAAGAGCCGATTCAGCCATGAAACCGAAGGCTTCCGCAAAACTGGAAAACTTGAAGGACCTGACGATCGCCGCTCCGTCCTCACGCAAAGCCCATCCTTCGAGTTTCGACAATGCCTGCCGGATAGCATCCGGTTCAACTCTGGGATATTTCATCAATCTTGCCTCCGCTTGATACCCATTAACGCCTCAACGACCGGATCGACGCATATTCCATGAAACATATGGCTGTTCTTTTTGTCTGCATGGGTAATATCTGCCGCTCACCGCTTGCCGAAGGCGTTTTAACAAACCTCGCCAATAGAGAGGGTGTATCCCGCCAACTCACCGTCGATTCCGCCGGCACCGGCGGCTGGCACACGGGCACCGCCCCGGATCGCCGATCAGTCGCGGTAGCCCGCAAGCATGGCATCGATATTTCAGGGCAGCGCGCGCGGCAGGTCAGTCATGCCGATTTCGACACCTTCGATCTCATCCTTGCCATGGATACGAGCAATCTGGCGAAACTGCTTCAAAAGGCGCCGGAAAACCGCAGGCACAAAATCCACCTGTTTCTACACTACGCGTCGGGACGCCACGAGAGCGTCCCGGATCCCTATTTCGGTGGTGAAGACGGCTTTCTGACCGTCTACAACATGCTTTTGGCGGGATGCAGCTCGTTGCTCGAAAAGCTGGAGCTCGACCGCGCTTCGTGAAGCGGAAACGCCTCTTCCACGACATAGGGGCCGCCGCCCACCGATTCCTTCGACGACATCAGCACGAAACGTCCCACCGTGAAGGGCGACGTGCGGAAATTGCCGCGTCCGGAAAGATAGTGCACCACATCGTCCAGACGGGATGAGCGCAACCGCGCCAGCGTCACATGCGGCATGAATTTGCGCGGATCAGGCGGGAGACCGATCCTTTGACAAATTCTCTCGACTTCCGCCTGCAGCGCCTGCATTTCCGGTGAGGGAGAAACCCCGGCCCAGATGGAGTGCGGTTTCTTGGAGCCGAAGGAACCCATACCGGTGAGATTGAGCTGGAATTCCGGTCTTTCGATCCGATCCAGCCTGTCGACAACCTCATCGGCGGTTCGCCCGTCGATATCACCGATAAAACGCAGGGTTATGTGATAATTCTCCACATCGATCCACCGGGCTCCCGGCAGACCACCGCGCAACAATGAGAGGCTCATAGCCGCATTGCGCGGAATTTCGAGGGCGGTAAACAGTCTCGGCATGGCGAGCTCCCCGAATCTCTTGGCAGAACAAGCATAGCGAATCACGCAATGCAGACGGGCGCAAGTGCTTATTTTTTTTGCGCACCGATTGTCTTGATGAAGCTTTCAACAGCCGGCAAAGATTTCTCCACCATCATCGCCACACCCTGCGTATTCGGGTGCATCTTGTCCTCCAGCTTCAGCTTGTCATCTGTCACGACACCGTCCAGAAAGAAGGGATAGAGCGGCAGGTTGTATTTTCCCGCAAGCTTTGGAAAGATCGGATTGAAGCGCCTGGCATAGTCGTCACCCATATTCGGCGGCGCCATAATACCGACCAGCAGCACGGCTATATTACGCTTCTGAAAACCGGAAATGATGGCATCGAGGTTCTTTTCCGTCTGTTCCGGAGCAATACCGCGCAGTGCATCATTGGCGCCAAGTTCCAGAATGACCCCGTCCGTTCCATCAGGCACAGACCATTCGGCCCGCGACAGACCACCGGAGGAGGTATCGCCGGACACCCCGGCATTGGTGACGACGACATTGATGCCCTTCGCCTTTAATACAGCTTCAAGCTGTGCGGTATAGCTGTCGGTGGGCGGCAGCTGATACCCGGCCATGAGGCTGTCGCCGAGGCCAACCAGTTGCAATGTCCGCTCCTGAGCCGTGGCCACAGAAGCGAAAAAGGCGGTGGCTAAAATGACGATGAAGTGAAACAGGGCAGCTTTAAATCTCATCACGGCTTTCCTAACTTGGTTCTCGTTGCCTGAAATACCGACCGCATCGACGCCGCCAGCCCGTTTTCATCTTTCTATATAGGAACGAGAATTGTGACGAAAAGCATCATAGAGCTGAAGAAAGCCGACCTCACGCTCGGCAACGCCGCCGCCTCCGTTCACGTTCTCAAGAACATCGATCTTGTCATCGACGAAAGCGAGGCGGTTGGCATCGTCGGCCCTTCCGGCTCGGGAAAATCGACCCTTCTGATGGTGCTAGCCGGCCTCGAGAGGCTGGATAGCGGCGAGATCGTCATCGCGGATACGGAGTTGCACAAGCTTGGTGAAGATGCGCTGGCGGATTTTCGCGGCAAGAATATCGGCATCGTTTTCCAGTCCTTCCACCTCATCGCCAATATGACGGCGCTCGAAAACGTCGCCGTTCCGCTGGAACTGGCCAATACCCCCAACCCCTTCGAGATCGCCAGGCGCGAACTCGTCGCCGTCGGCCTTGGAGAACGCCTCAGCCATTATCCCGGCCAGCTCTCCGGCGGCGAGCAACAGCGTGTGGCCATCGCCCGCGCGCTTGCCCCCTCCCCCGCCGTGCTGATCGCCGATGAACCCACGGGCAATCTCGATACCGATACCGGCAAGCAGATCGCCGATCTTCTTTTTGCCAAACAGGCCGAACGCGGCATGACGATGGTCCTCGTTACCCATGACCCGTCGCTCGCCGCCCGCTGCTCACGGCAGATCAAGGTGCGCTCCGGCGAGATTGAAGGCGACAGCGCCCGCCCCCAGATGGCGCGGGCGGTATCGGCATGATCGGATCCCTTTTTCCATCTGTCGCGAATATCAGAAATGCCATGAGACTCGCACGGCGCGAAATTCGTGGCGGTTTGAGCGGCTTTTACATTTTCCTCGCCTGTATCGCGCTCGGAACCGGGGCCATCGCCGCCGTCAATTCCGTGTCGCGCGCAGTCACCAGCGCCATTGCCACCGAAGGCCAGTCGATTCTGGCCGGCGACGTGCGTTTCGAATTGCGCAACAGGGAAGCGACGGAAACAGAGCGTAGCTATCTCGATGGCCTCGGAACCGTCGCGGTTTCCACCGGGCTTCGCTCCATGGCCCGCCTTGCCGATGGCTCCGAACAGACCCTGACGGAAGTGAAAGCCATTGACGGCGCCTATCCGCTTTATGGCACCTTCGCGGCCGATCCCAACCGGCCGCTGAGTGAACTTCTGGCCGGCAACGGCGACACCTATGGTGCCATTGCCGCACCGCTATTGCTGGAACGCCTCGGCGCCAAGATCGGCGATGAAATACTGCTCGGCAATGTGAAGCTGAAACTGACCGGTACCGTCGTCGATGAGCCGGATGCACTGTCCGACGGTTTCGGTTTTGCCCCAAGGCTGATGGTCAGCCGCGACGCGCTCTTCGCCTCCGGCCTCGTTCAGACCGGCAGCCTCGTTGAACACGCCTATAAGATCAAACTGAACGATCCCGCAGCGCGGGCAACGATGACCGATGCCGCCAACGAGGCTCTTCCCGATGCCGGCTGGTCCATCCGCACCAGTGACCGGGCAGCACCGTCGCTCACCGAAAACGTCAACCGCTTCTCGCAATTCCTCACATTGGTGGGCCTTACCGCCCTCATCGTCGGCGGGGTTGGCGTCGCCAACGCCGTGCGCGCCTTTCTCGATTCCAAGCGCACCACGATCGCCTCGCTGAAATGCCTCGGCGCGCCGGCCTCCGTGGTCACCATGACCTATCTCTTCCAGATCGCTTTTATCGCCGCCGTCGGTATCGTCATCGGCCTCGTTGTTGGCGCCATTGCACCGCTGATTGCCATGCGGTTTCTGGAAGGTGTGCTGCCCGTGCCGGAAGAACTTGCCTTCTATCCCGGTGCGCTCGGCCTCGCCGCCTTGTTCGGCCTCTTGACGACGTTCGCTTTCGCCATCGTGCCGCTCGGTCAGGCACGTGAGGTTCCGGCAACGGCACTTTTCCGCGAACAGGGTTTCGAGGAAGGCAGCTGGCCGTCTTGGCCCTATCTGGCCGCAACGGGCCTGTTGCTGGCCGCGCTGGCCGCCCTTGCCATCTTCTCGGCGGAAGACCGTTTCATTGCCTCGGTTTTCCTCGCCGCCATCGCTTTTGCCTTTGTGGTGCTGCGGCTGGTGGCTTCCGGGGTCAAGGCCATCGCCAAACGCAGCCCCCGCGTTCATTCCGCCGCCCTTCGTCTGGCGATCGGCAATATTCACCGGCCGGGAGCGCTCACGCCCTCGGTCGTCCTTTCACTTGGCCTCGGCCTGACCCTGCTCGTGACCCTGACGCTGATCGACGGCAATCTGCGCCGCGAGCTGACCGACAGTCTGCCGGAACGTGCACCGAATTTCTTCTTTGTGGATATTCAGGGCAGCGAGGTGCAGGGCTTCCGTGATTTGCTGAAACGGGAAGCACCACAAGGCACGCTGACCGAAGTGCCAATGTTGCGCGGCCGCATTCTGGCGCTCAACGGCGAAGATGTGACGAAGATGGAGGTGCCGCCATCCGGCCGCTGGTTACTACGTGGCGACCGCGGCATCACCTATTCCGAAAACATGCCGGAAAACACGAAGCTGACGGAAGGAACGTGGTGGGGGCCGGACTATAGCGGCGAACCGCTGGTCTCCTTCGCGGCAAAAGAGGCACAGGAACTCGGCCTCAAGATCGGCGACACAGTGACCGTCAATGTCCTTGGCCGCAGTATCACGGCAAAGATCGCCAGTATGCGCAATGTCGAATGGGAATCCCTGTCGATCAATTTCGTCATGGTCTTTTCGCCGAACACGTTCCGCGGCGCACCGCATGCCTGGCTGGCGACACTTGCCGATCCTTCCGCTTCCGCAAGCGACGAAGGCCGGATATTGCGCTCCGTTACCAACACCTACCCGACGATAACAAGCGTGCGCGTGAAGGACGCTCTCGATGTCGTCAACCGACTGGTTGGCCAGCTCGCCACCGCCATTCGCGTTGCCGCAGCCGTTGCATTGATAGCATCCGTGCTGGTTCTCGCCGGTGCTCTCGCCGCCGGAAACCGGGCCCGCACCCATGATGCGGTGATCCTGAAAACACTCGGCGGCACGCGAAATCTGCTCATCCGCGCTTTCTCCTACGAATACATGATGCTCGGTCTCGCCACCGCCGTCTTCGCACTTTTCGCCGGCGGCGTCTCCGCATGGTTCGTGATCGCCCGCATCATGAAGCTGCCCTCCAGTTTCCTGCCGGATGTGGCGATCGGAACCCTCGTTGTCGCCCTCGTCATGACGGTCGGCATCGGCCTTATCGGCACCTGGCGGATTCTCGGCCAGAAAGCGGCGCCGGTTCTCAGGCAGGCAGGGGAATGATCATCGGTTGTGCCCCGCTTAACTTTAACGATTAATTCTTTGTAATGATCGCCAAAACGTGAGCGCTTTTCGCGCATATGGTGTCTTTTCGACTGCAAAAGGCCTTGTATCAGACACGTTCTGCCATCATATTCTTGGACAGGCTTGCTGAAGCTCCGCAGCGGCGCCCGGGAGGTATCCCGACACCGTAGCAATTACGGAGCTCAAAAGAGGAAACAATGGCTGACTTCAATAACTACCAGAACCGCATGGCGCAGACCCGTGCACAGACTGGTGCGATGATCGATGAAGGTCTTCGCGCCTATATGCTGAAGGTTTACAACCTGATGGCGCTGGCTCTGGTCATCACCGGCGTTGCAGCGTTCGCCACCTATACGCTCGCGACGACCAATCCGGCTTTCGCCCAGTTGCTCTATGCGTCGCCGCTGCGCTGGGTTGTCATGCTCGCACCGCTTGGACTGGTGTTCTTCCTTAGCTTCCGCATCCAGAACATGAGCGTTTCCGCCGCCCAGATGACCTTCTGGGTCTATGCGGCGTTGATGGGTGTGTCTCTGTCCTCGATCTTCCTGGTCTATACCGGCCAGAGCGTTGTGCAGACATTCTTCGTGACCGCTGCTTCGTTCGGCGCGCTCTCGCTTTACGGTTACACGACGAAGAAGAACCTTTCCGGTCTCGGTTCGTTCCTGATCATGGGTCTGTTCGGCCTCATCATCGCGTCCATCGTCAACATCTTCCTCGCTTCTTCCGCTCTGCAGTTTGCGATCTCCGCAATCGGCGTGCTGATCTTCGCGGGCCTCACCGCCTACGATACGCAGAAGATCAAGGAAATGTATTTCGATGGCGACGAGGTTGCCGTGGCCGGCCGCAAGGCGATCATGGGTGCGCTGACGCTGTATCTCGACTTCATCAACCTGTTCATGTTCCTCCTGCAGTTCATGGGTAACCGTGACAAGTAAGGGTAAGAACCCGAACGGCAAACAAATGAAAGGCGGCCCATCGGCCGCCTTTTTATTTATGAAGATTCGAAATCTGCAAGCCTGTCGACCCGCTTGTCCGCATCGAGTGACAACAGGTAGCCGTCCGTCCGAAACTCACTCGATAAGCTTCAGAACCTTGTCGAAAACCTTGAGAACCTGCGGCAGTTCGTGCCCACGCTTGAGAATGCGGCCATCCGAATTCACCACACAATAAGCGCCCTGCTTCGCCGCCAGCCTGGGGTTCTTCTCAATCCGGTAAAGCGGCATTTCACCTGAGCGTTTGAAGACGGAAAACACCGCCTTTTCCTTCAGGTGGTCAATGGCGTAATCGCGCCACTCTCCCTCTCCCACCATGCGGCCATAGATGCGCAGGATCGCATCCAGCTCGCGCCGGTGAAAGGTGACCGGCAAAGGGTCTTTGTCTTTTCTGTATTCGCGGAGATCGACAACGGTGGAATTATCGCGTGAAGCGGTCTGCACCTGCTGCACATCCGGTTGATCGGTCATCCAATACCTCCGATTCCACCCAAGTCTTCCCAACAATGTGAGCCTGAGAAAACAAAATTGCAAGCCTTGCGAGACGCTTGCGCACCGGCGCAGAAGTCGCGGCAGGGGCCAGAATGGCTTTCAGACGGCTATAAAACCGGGAGAAGGTGACATTGGAAACTTCCGCCAAACAACCCCAAAGACGCTGCCCGCAACAAAAGCAGGGGTAAAAAATGGTAACCATTTAGGCAGCCATTTTGGCATGGCCTGCCGTATTTCGGTCAAACCATGGCCCGAATTGGATGGAATAGTCCTATTGTCAATTGATGCCTAGGCACCAAGATGACCCGGTCCGGTGCATTGACCCTTTACCCCCAGCCCCCAATGCCCGGACCGGATCTTCAATCGCCTGACAGGCGATCAGGGGGTTTCATTTCCAAGCAGGATACTTGCGCCGACGATTGCCGCCGGATCGCCGCTGGCATTGGCCGTCTGCAACAGCACGGCGCAGCCACCCTTTTTCACTTTTGCCACCACGCTCGCCGGAAGCTTCACCGTCATCGGCGAACCATCCCACATGCCGACCGTCTGCACATCATAGACGCTGTGCCAGTAGGACATTTTTTTCCCCTGGTTCTCGCCCTTCTGCACATCCACCGTCTGTTCGCGGGTGAAATAGGCAACAACGACATCAGCCTTGCCATTACCGGCACCAATATCGATCTCCACCTCATCGCCGGCGAATTTTGACGAGACCGGCACGCTTAGCCCCTGGCCTTCGCGCTTGAAAGCATCGAGCCTGTCATAGATGCCGCGAACATCCGCGCCCTTGACGTGGTCACGGCCGTTCAGAATTGCCTGCGGCGTATAGACCCCATTACGGCCGAGCGCCCGCATATACCCATATTGCCGTTCAGTATTTTCCTTGGACGCCAGCGAATCCGTCCAGCCGAGATAATTCCAGTAGTCGACGTGGTAGGAAAGACCGACAACATCACCCTTCTGGATCATCTTGCGCAGCGCTTCGTCCGCCGGCGGGCAGGATGAGCATCCCTGCGATGTGAACAATTCGACAACGCCCTTCACTGCCTCCTGCGCCTGCGCGGAGGTGACAAGGAACGTGCCGAGAAGACATATCGACAGGGGAAATTTCAGTGGCATTACAAAAACCTTTGTCCGGCAAGATATCCAGACGAATTGATGCGATCAATCCTGCCGGGATGCAAACCGGAAAATAACGTCTAATGCCCCTCAATAGAAAGTCACGAAGGGGTGAGCGGCAATCACAAAAAAAGAGATCAAGAAACGAAAGAGACGCCGGGATTTTTCCCGGCGTCTTTTGTTGGTTTAAGCTTTATCAGCCAGCCAGATCACGAAGAACGGTCTGCAGAATGCCGCCATTGTTCATGTAGATCACTTCGTCCAGCGTATCGATGCGGCAAAGAAGCGGAACTTCCTTCACCGAACCGTCGCTGTAAGTGATCTTGGCGACTTTCTTTTCGCGTGGCTTGATGTCGCCCTCGAGGCCGTCGATCTCGACGACTTCGTCACCCTTGAGGTCGAGGCTCGCCCAGGTCGTGCCTTCCTCGAAGACGAAAGGCACGACGCCCATGCCGACAAGGTTCGAACGGTGGATGCGCTCAAACGACTGCGCAATCACGGCCTTGACGCCGAGCAGGTTGGTGCCCTTCGCCGCCCAGTCACGGGAAGAGCCGTTGCCATATTCGACACCGGCAAAGATGACGAGCGGAACGCCCTCCGCCTTGTATTTCATGGCCGCGTCATAGATCGACATCTCTTCCTTGGACGGATAATGGATGGTGTAGCCACCTTCCTTGCCGTTCGGGCCGAGCATGTGGTTGCGAATGCGGATATTGGCGAAAGTGCCGCGCATCATCACTTCATGGTTGCCACGACGCGTGCCGTACTGGTTGAAGTCGACGACGGCCACGCCGTTCTCCGTCAGATAGGCGCCGGCCGGCGAAGCAGCCTTGATCGAACCGGCCGGGGAAATATGGTCGGTGGTGATCTTGTCGCCGAACAGGCCGAGGACGCGCGCGCCCTTGATGTTCTTGAGACCAGTGCCCTTCTTGCCCATGCCGACGAAATAAGGCGGGTTCTGCACATAGGTCGACTTGTCGTCCCAGGCATAGGTTTGGCCCGGCGGAACCTGAACGGCCTGCCAGTTCGCGTCACCCTTGAACACATCCGCATACTTCGATTCGTAAAGCTCGCGGGTGACGTATTTCAGGATGAATTCCTGAATTTCCTGCGAGGTCGGCCAGATATCCTTCAGATAGACCGGGTTGCCGTTTTGGTCGTCGCCGATCGGCTCCTTCGTCAGGTCTTTCTGGACCGTGCCGGCAAGGGCGTAGGCCACGACGAGCGGCGGTGAAGCGAGGTAGTTCGCCTGAACGTCTGGCGAAATACGGCCTTCGAAGTTACGGTTGCCCGAGAGAACACCAGCGGTGATGAGACCCTTGTCGTTGATCGTCTTGGAGATCGGCGCCGGCAGCGGGCCGGAATTGCCGATGCAGGTGGTGCAGCCAAAGCCAACGAGGTTAAAGCCGATTGCGTCGAGATCCTTCTGTAGGCCCGACTTGTCGAGATATTCGGCAACCACTTGGCTTCCCGGCGCAAGCGAGGTCTTCACCCACGGCTGGGATTTCAACCCCTTGGCAACCGCATTGCGGGCGAGAAGCCCGGCAGCGATGAGAACCGAAGGGTTGGAGGTGTTGGTGCAGGAGGTGATGGCCGCAATCGCCACATCACCGTGGCCGAGATCGAAGTCTTCGCCGTCAACCGCATAGCGGTTGGTGAGCTGGCCGGGCTTCTTGTAGTCGTTTTCGAGAGCCGTTGCGAAATTCGGCGCAATGGTTTCGAGCGGCAGGCGGCCTTCCGGACGCTTCGGGCCGGCCATGGACGGCACCACGTCGCCAAGGTCGAGTTCCAGCGTGTCGGTGAAGACGAGGTCGGAACCGTCGCCGGTGCGCCACATGTCCTGCGCCTTCGAATACGCTTCGACGAGCGCGATGCGGTCCTTGGCGCGGCCGGACATGGTCAGGTAATTGATGGTCTCGCCGTCAACCGGGAAGAAACCACAGGTCGCACCATATTCCGGACCCATATTGCCGATGGTCGCGCGGTCGGCAAGCGTCATCGAATCAAGGCCCGGGCCGAAGAATTCGACAAATTTGGAGACGACACCCTTCTTGCGCAGCATCTGCACGACGGTCAAAACGAGGTCGGTCGCGGTCACGCCTTCCTTCACCTTACCGGTCAGCTTGAAGCCAATGACCTCAGGCAAAAGCATGGAAACCGGCTGGCCGAGCATCGCCGCTTCAGCCTCGATACCACCAACGCCCCAGCCGAGAACGCCGAGACCGTTGATCATGGTCGTGTGGCTGTCTGTGCCGACGCAGGTATCCGGGTACGCAACCGTCTCGCCATCCTCTTCCTTCGTCCAGACGGTCTGGCCGAGATATTCGAGGTTGACCTGGTGACAGATGCCGGTGCCGGGCGGAACCACACGGAAATTCTTGAACGCCTGCTGGCCCCACTTCAGGAAGCGGTAACGCTCGCCATTGCGCTCATATTCCAACTCGACGTTGCGGGCAAACGCGGTCGGCGTGCCGAATTCATCGACGATGACCGAGTGGTCGATGACGAGATCGACGGGAACGAGCGGATTGATCTTTTCCGGATCGCCACCGAGCGACACCATGGCGTCACGCATGGCGGCAAGATCGACCACGGCGGGAACGCCTGTAAAGTCCTGCATGAGAACGCGGGCTGGACGATAGGCGATTTCCGTTTCGGTGAGGCCCTTATTATTAAGCCATTCGGCGACGGCCAGAATGTGCTCCTTTGTGACGGACTGGCCGTCCTCGAAACGAAGCAGGTTCTCCAGAAGAACCTTCATGGAATAAGGCAGCTTGGAAACGCCTTTGAGACCGTTTGCCTCAGCCTTGGGAAGGCTGAAATAAACATAGTCCTTACCATCCACGGTAAGGACGGAACGACATTGGAAACTGTCGAGAGATTTGGCCACGGTTTAAAACCCCGCATAATCTGATTAGCCAACACGCGCGTGCGGACCCCTGTGCTCGCAAGCACATCAGGATGCGGGTACGACCATTTCCGCTGTCCGCACGTGAAAGTTACTCCTCGTAACATTCAGGTCCGGCGCAAGATGATGTTCACGCCGGCCGCTGGCGTGGTTGACACTCATATAGATAATTTCGGAGAAACGTGCCAGACCATTCAACGAAGCTAATCGATTTTTTTATCGAGACGACGAAATCTGAAACGGAACCGCAGCATGGATTTGACGGCGGAAAATCTTGGCGTGCGACGCGGCGAAGATTTCATATTCATGAATATTTCCTTCAAGTTAAGCGACGGCGAGGCACTGGTGCTGACCGGCCGAAACGGCTCGGGAAAATCCACTCTCCTGCGCACCTTGGCCGGCCTGCTACGCCCCGAACAGGGGTGGATAAAGATAGCCGGCGAAGAGATAGAAAAGGACATGCGTCCATCAGAAGCCTGTCATTATCTCGGCCATCGCAACGCGATGAAAATGGAACTGACCGTTTCGGAAAATCTGGGTTTCTGGAAAAATTTCCTCGGTGATTTTTCCGGTGGTACTGGCATCACAATCGATGAGGCGGCTGAGATCGTCGGTCTCGCAGGCATTACTCATCTGCCCTTCGGTTATCTCTCCGCTGGCCAGCAACGGCGTTTTGCCATGGCGAAACTTCTGATCGCCTGGCGGCCGGTATGGATTCTCGATGAGCCGACGGCAGCGCTTGATAAAGCTGCGGATGGCATGTTTACCGATCTCGTCAAAGGCCATTTATCGAAGGGCGGTATCGTCATTGCAGCAACTCATCAGCCGCTTGGGCTGGCGAATGCCCGGGAATTGCAGATGACGGGTTTTGCGGGTGTGGAGGCTTGGGCATGATCGGCGGAGCTTGTGGTTTCACCCCCCTCTCCCCTGCCGGGCATCTCCCCCGCAAGGAGGGAGATCAGCAAGAGGCACTTTCTCCGCTCCATCGTCAAGAATCGAGATGGGCGAAACCTTGCCGCAGTTCGATCTCCCCCCTTGTGAGGGAGATGCCCGGCAGGGCAGAGGGGCGTAACGCCCCAGACGCGGAGCAACCCCAATGACCGCCCTCCTCCTCCGCGACATAAAGCTCTCCATCCGCGCCGGCGGCGGTGCCCTGATCGGCGTACTCTTCTTCATGACGGTCGTTGCCGTCATCCCCTTCGGCGTCGGCCCCGATCTCAACCTGCTCGCCCGCATCGGCCCCGCCATCGTCTGGATCGGCGCACTTCTGTCCGCCCTTCTCGGCCTCGACCGGCTGTTTCAGGCAGAGCGGGATGACGGGTCGCTGGACCTCATTCTCATGCAGGAAAACCCGCTGGTGCTCACCGTGCTCGTCAAATGCCTGGCGCATTGGGTCGGAACGGGCCTACCGCTGGTGCTGGCCTCCCCCCTGCTCGGCCTGTTCATGAATATGGACGAGGTGGCAATTGGCGCTGTGATGCTCACGCTTTTCGTCGGCTCACCGGCCATCACCTTCATCGGCGCGGTAGGAGCAGCCGTCGCGGTCGCCCTGCCGCGAGGCGGGCTTCTGGTCTCCATCCTCGTGCTACCGCTCGCCATTCCGGTGCTGATTTTTGGCGTCAGCGCTTCTTATGCAGCGGTGCAGGATCCAGCGCCCTTTATGCCGCCATTCCTCATTCTCTGCGCGATCACGTTATTTTCAGCCGTGACCGGCCCTTTCTTTGCCGCTTTGGCCCTGCGCAATGTTATGGATTGATGAAGCCGCGATTGACGATCCCCTGTTGACAGGGATCAATTGCGGGGCGGCCATTCTCGGGTTACACAAGCGGCATGAACGAGCAGACCTTCACCATCACCAAATTCAGTGATCTCGCCAATCCCACGCGGTTTCTGGCGCTGGCAGCACGCATTCTGCCCTGGCTCGCTACACTTACCGCGCTGGTGCTGGCCGCCGGTCTCTATCTGACTTTTACGACAGAAGGCGATTACCAGCAGGGTTACACCGTGCGCATCATGTATGTGCATGTGCCCTCCGCCTGGCTTTCGATGATGTGCTATACTGTCATGGCGGTCTCGGCGATCGGCACGCTGGTCTGGCGTCACCCAATCGCAGATGTCAGCCACAAGGCCGCCGCCCCCATCGGTGCCGCCTTCACGCTCATCGCCCTCATTACCGGCTCGCTCTGGGGCAAACCCATGTGGGGAACCTGGTGGGTGTGGGATGCGCGACTGACTTCCGTATTCGTGCTTTTCCTGATGTATCTCGGCCTTATCGCGCTCAACCGCGCCATGGATGACCCCTCCAGAGCCGCCCGTGTCAGCGCCGTGCTGATCCTCGTTGGTTTCGTGAATATTCCGATCATCAAATTTTCGGTCGAATGGTGGAACACGCTGCACCAGCCGGCCAGCGTCATCCGCATGGGTGGTTCCGCCATCGATGCGGAATTTCTCTGGCCGCTTCTGACCATGGCGATCGGCTTCACACTGCTGTTCTTCACACTACACATCGCCGCCATGCGCAACGAAATCTGGCGCCGGCGCGTGGCCGCGCAGCGGCGGCTTGCCGCCCGCATGGCCAACCGGGAGGGCTGAGGCATGACGCACGCCTTTTATATCGGCATGTCTTACGCGGCCACCGGCCTTGTCGTTCTCTGTCTCATCGCCTGGGTCGTTGTGGACGGTCAGGCGCGCAAACGGGAACTGAAGCAGCTGGAGGCATCCGGTGTGCGCCGCAGGGCAAGAGCCGGTTCCACAGGTGACGCGCAATGACGCAGGCCAGCCAGGATCAGGACACCAAAACCAAAACCACCGGCCGCGCACGTTACGGGCTGGCGCTGCTGCCACTGCTGCTCTTCGGCGGTTTTGCCTTCATCGCCGGCAAGATGCTCTATGATCAGGATGTCAACGGGCTGGATATCAGCGCCATTCCCTCCGCGCTCATCGGCACCAGGGCGCCTTCCCTGTCGCTGCCACCTCTGGAAGGCTCAAACCTGCCAGCGCTCACCGATGCCGCCATCAAAGGCAAGCTGACACTGGTCAACGTCTTTGCCTCCTGGTGCATTCCCTGCCGGCAGGAGCATCCGCTATTGCAGGAACTGGCGAAAGACAGCCGCATCACCGTCGTCGGCATTAATTACAAGGATAAGCAGGACAATGCGCTCCGCTTCCTTGGCGAACTTGGCAACCCCTTTGCCGCAATAGGCGTCGATCCGAACGGCAAAGCCGCGATCGACTGGGGCGTTTACGGCATTCCCGAAAGTTACCTTGTCGGCGCAGACGGCACGATCCTTTATAAAAAGGTTGGCCCCTTCGATGCTCGCAGCGTCGAGCGCGACCTGCTGCCGGCCATCACGGCCGCAGCCGGAAAATAGCTCCCGGGCGGGAAGGTTCAATTCTTCGAAATAATCCGGAGCGACGGGCCTTCGGCCGGCATACGTATACCTTCCAGCACGACCTGATCGCGACCGCCGCGCTTTGCAGCATAAAGGCTGTCATCGGCCCGCTTGATGGCATCATGGATGGAATGGTCTCCCCTCGCGACAGCCGAAACGCCAAAGCTTGCCGTAATTTGGGTGGTCACACCCCGGTTACGCCAATCGAGCGACAGGAGGTTTGAACGCATGCCATTGGCAAGCTGACCGGCAGCAGCAGCCGTGTGGCCGGGCAGGAAGACCACGAATTCCTCACCACCGAAACGCGCCACCAGCGCGTCTTCGGGCGAATTTCGCCTGAGGAGATCGGAAAGGCCGATAAGCACGATATCTCCGGCCGCATGGCCGTAAACATCGTTGATGCGCTTGAAATGGTCTATATCGCAGGCAATGACCGCACCATCAGGCGTGTCGTTGCGGAAATCGGGAACGCGACGGTCGAACCCGCGGCGGTTCAGCACATCCGTCAACGGATCCTGTTCCGCGGCATGCAGGTGCCGGTCGACGGTGACGGAAATCTGGCTTGCAAGCACGGAAAGCGCCAGCAGGAAGCCGAATATGCTCGCGGCAAGCTGCATATAGAAAGCATAATCCGACTCGAAAAATTCGCTGAGCTCGATCATCGAGCCGTTCGGCGTCATTACCAGCAGCATGCCGATACGCACCAGCGTTTCCAGTACCACAAGCGAAGCGATCGCCACCATCAGCCGATCGGCAAGGGCGACAGGCCGCTTTCGCACAAGCCAGACCGGAAAAGCGAGCAGCAGGGCGCAAACAAGATCGCCGATGACGAGTTCGCGCTTCAGATCGGGCGTGATGAAAACGTGAAATGAAACCAGCAAAACAGCGGCAAGCACGAGCGACAGGCGCGCCATCGTATGGCGCGGCCGCCCGAAATGGGTAAGCAGCGCATGGCCGTAGAGAAAAAATGCGGAGAAGAACAGCAGGTTCGAGACAATCGCCTGCAATTCGAAGGGCAGGCCACCGAGCACCAGAGGGGCGGCAAAACCCAAAGCCGCCGCAAGATAGCCGATACCCCAATACCGCGCCGAAACGTGACCTATCCTTTGCAGGAACAGGAACACGACGCCAAATGTCAGCATGATGAAGGGGAGAAGATAGGCGAAATTATCTTGCAATGTGTTCTGCCGGAACGAGAGACAAGCCTTTAAGCACCGAACATTACCGCAATGCCATTAAGAAACTGGCTTATATCGTCCGCCGGCTCGTTCACATTTGCGGGAGCGCATTTTGCCATTCCTTGATCGCATCGAGCGGCCAGACCAGCATGACCACGTTCAGCGTCAGATTATCGCGGATCAGCCAGCCGGTGAAGATTTCGAAGAAGATGGCGATTATCACCGTCAGCCACACCGGCACGCGGGCGGCAAAAAGGAAACCCAGCGCCATGAAAACCGTGTCCATCGCCGAGTTCAGGATGCTGTCGCCGGTGTAACCCAGCGCCATGGTCGCCGTGCGATAGCGATCGATAATGATGGGCGAGTTTTCGAGAAGCTCCCACGCCGCCTCGATCAGAACCGCGAAAGAAAGCCGCATGGAAAAAGGTTTGTCGCGGAACAGCAGCCAGGCGAACCAGTAGAATAGAAAGCCGTGTATAATATGCGACGGCGTATACCAATCGGCCAGATGCTGGGAATTGCCCGGCGTGTTCACGCCCGGCTCGAACAGCTTCACATAACCGCATTCGCAGATGGGAACCCGGCCCATGGCGTAGAGAATGACGATCTGCAGGAGAAGCAGCCCGGCAGCCACGCCGAACCATTTGAGCGAACGCGAACGGGAAGCCGAAATCTCCGCAACTGTCATTTTTCGTCCTTGCCGATCGGTTCTACAGAATGGCGCATCACAAGCGGCATTTGCGCCATGGTGAAAATGATGGTGATCGGCATGGTGCCCCACACCTTGAAGGCCACCCATTGATCCGTCGTGAAACCACGCCAGACAACCTCGTTCAGCACCGCGAGAAACAGGAAAAACAAACCCCAACGTAACGTCAGCTTACGCCAGCCTTCATCCGTCAGCTTGAAGGCGGAATTGAACACGTAACCCAGCAAAGACTGGCCGAAGAACAGGCCGCCCAGCAGGATGACGCCGAACAGCGTGTTGACGATGGTCGGCTTCATCTTGATGAATGTATCGTTCTGCAGCCACAGCGTCAGCGCGCCGAACACAAAAACCACGATGCCTGATATCAGCGGCATGATCGGAAGTTTGCGCGTCAAAATCCACGACACGGTCAGGGCGGCGGCGGTCGCGATCATGAACAGGCCGGTGGCGATGAAGATCGGCCCGCCGAACTCCGTCAAGACCGGAAAAGTGGATGCCAGCCATTCGCCGCGGGAATTGGCGAAGAAGAACACCATGAGCGGGCCAAGCTCGAGCACGAATTTCAGCAGCGGGCTGATTTCCGCCACCATTTTTTCGCTTTCCTTGGAATTGCTTTCAATATCCATACTCAAACTCCCGCAATGGCCTTGGCGAAATCTTCCGCCTCGAAGGGCTCCAGATCATCAACACCTTCACCCACGCCGATGAAATAGACCGGCAGCTTGTGTTTGGCAGCGATGGCGACGAGGATACCGCCCCGCGCCGTGCCATCCAATTTTGTCATAATCAGGCCCGAAACACCCGCAACGTTGCGGAATATCTCCACCTGGTTCAGGGCGTTCTGGCCGGTCGTTGCATCCAGTGTCTGCAGCACGGTGTGCGGCGCATCCGGATCGAGCTTGCCGAGCACCCGCACGATCTTTTCCAGTTCCGCCATCAGTTCCGTCTTGTTCTGCAGACGGCCGGCCGTATCGATGATGAGCACATCGCTTTTTTCCGCCCGCGCCTGCTCATAGGCATCGTAAGCCAGACCGGAGGCATCCGCGCCGAGCTTGGTGCCGATGAATTGCGAACCGGTGCGGTCGGCCCAGATCTTCAGCTGCTCGATGGCCGCCGCGCGGAAAGTATCACCGGCTGCAAGCATCACCTTGAGGCCTGAGCCGGAAAGCTTAGCAGCCAACTTGCCGATGGTCGTCGTCTTGCCGGTACCGTTCACACCCACGACAAGAATGACATGCGGCTTGTGCGAAAGATCGAGTTCCAGCGGCTTCGCCACAGGTTTCAGGACCTTGGTGATCTCGCCCGCCATAATACGCGCCACATCCTCACCACTCACATCCTTGCCGTACCGCTCTGAAGACAAAGCGCCGGTGATACGCATGGCGGTCTCGACGCCCAGATCCGACTGGATGAGAAGGTCTTCCAGCTCGTCAAGCGTGTCCTCGTCCAGCTTGCGCTTGGTGAACAGCGCCGAAATCTGCGTGGTCAGCTGCGACGACGTGCGCGCAAGCCCGGCCCGCAGGCGCTGAAACCAGCTGAGCTTCGGCTCAGGCGCAGCGACAACAGGCTCTTCACGCTCGCTTGCCGATGAAAAGCCCTTTGGCAAAGCCTGCGGCACGGAAGAGGGTTCTACGGCATCGATGGACTCCGCCTCATCGAGCAGCGCATCCATCGCGTCAGCATCGAGCACGGCATCGACAACCGCCGGGGAAGGCTCGGCCTGCTCTTCGGCAGCAGCTTCCGCCTGCAGCAGCGACAACGGCACCAGCCCCATATCGCCGGAAAGCTCGGCACCGGGCAGAAGCGGATCGTCCTCTTCGTCTTCTTCTTCCGAAGGTGTGGCATCCGTTGTCTCGCCCGGAGCGGGACCGCCGGCCGTCTCCATCTCCAGCTCGGAAACGGGATCCTCATCGACCGGGTTATGCGCTTCGGCTTCGCTCAGCGCCGCTTCGAAAGAGGCATTTTCATTGCCGCGTTCAGACGCAGAATCCTCTTGCGGCCGCTCATTCGTTTCGACTTTGTCCTTGCCGAACGAAAAGACTTTTTTGATGAAGCCGAGGGCCATGGTCGTTCCCGTGTCTTTTCTCTTGAGCCGCTTCAGGCAGCGTTCGCCGCCAGAAGCTTCATGTTCAGATGTTTGCCGTTGTGGCCGGTAATCGCAACCTGCGCAAGAGTGCGCGGGGCAAGATCAGGCGCCGCCACCAGCGTGAAATTATCGGTATGGGCAAAACCGGTGTTTTCCACCAGGATCGTTTGCACCGAACCGACCATATCCTGCAACTGCACCACCTTAAGCGCTTCGCCGCGTTCGCGAAGCCTCGCCGCCCGGTCCTTCACCAGCGCGCGGTCGAGCTGCGGCATGCGGGCCGCCGGCGTGCCGGCACGCGGGCTGTAGGGAAACACGTGCAGGCTGGAAATACCGCATTCTTCCGCAAGCGTGGCGGCATTTTCGAACATCTCTTCCGTCTCGGTCGGGAAACCGGCAATCATATCCGCGCCGAAGGCGATGTCGGGCCTCAGCGACCGCACGTCACGACAGAAGCGAATGGCATCGGCCCGTGAATGGCGGCGTTTCATGCGTTTCAGAATCATGTCATCGCCATGCTGGAGGGACAGGTGCAGATGCGGCATGAAACGCGGCTCATCGGCAATCAGATCCATCAGATGATGGTCGGCCTCGATACTGTCGATGGAGGAAAGGCGCAGGCGCAGAATGTCCGGCACCTGCTTCAGCAAAGTCTTGGCGAGGTAACCGAGGGAAGGTTCACCCGGCAGATCAGCCCCATAGCTGGTCGCATCCACTCCGGTCAGCACGATCTCGCAATAACCGCTCTCCGTCAGTCTGCGCGCCTGATCCACCACCGCACCCATTGGCACGGAGCGGGAATTGCCGCGCCCATAGGGAATGATGCAGAAGGTGCAGCGATGATCGCAGCCGTTCTGTACCTGAATGAAAGCGCGCACATGCCCGTCAATATGCTTGACCATCTGCGGCGCGGTCGCCTTGATGCTCATGATGTCGTTGACGCGCAGCTTCTCTTCCGCCGAGACGCCAAAATCCGGCAGCGCGCGGTAGGAGGCGCTTTTCAGCTTTTCCTCATTGCCCAGCACCGCATCCACCTCGGGCATTTCGGCAAAGGTCTGTTTTTCCGTCTGGGCAGCGCAACCGGTGACGATGATGCGCGCATGCGGATTGTCGCGCCGCGCCCGGCGGATGGCCTGGCGCGCCTGGCGCACCGCCTCGCCCGTCACGGCGCAGGTATTGACCAGTACGGCATTGTTCAGCCCGGCCTTTTCGGCCTCCGCCCGCATCACTTCCGATTCATAGGTGTTGAGACGACAGCCGAAGGTTATGACCTCGACGCCGCTCATACGGCCCCCTGCTCGGCCGCCGCATCCCGTGACCAGACACCCGTGACGGGATCGACGGTGCCGGACCATTCCCATTCGGCCGGGCCAGTCATGATGACATGGTTGTCCTCACGCCAGTCGATTGTCAGCGGCACGCGAATGGGGCTGGAAGCCACGTCAATGGTGACCTTTCTGCCCGTGCGGCCAGTGCGGGCAGCGGAAACGGCGGCGGCGCAGGCGGCGGAACCACAGGCGAGCGTCAGCCCCGCGCCGCGCTCCCAGGTGCGGGTGCGAAGCGCGCTGTCGGAAATCACCTGTGCGAGCGTAATATTGGCCTTTTCCGGAAACATCGGATGGTTTTCGAGCAGCGGCCCGAACCGCTCAAGATCGAAATCCATCGGATCGCGGTCCACCCAGAAAATCGCATGCGGGTTGCCCATCGACATGACGGCGGGCGAATGCAGGATTGGCGCATCGATCGGCCCGATCTGCAATTCGATGCGGCTGGTATCGTGGAATTCTTCCGAAAGCGGAATATCGCTCCAGCGGAAACGCGGCAGGCCCATATCGACTGATATCATGCCGTCTTCATGCTCGACAGCATTCAAAATGCCGGCCACCGTCTGGAAGGTGAAGCTGGTCTTGCCGGTTTCGGAAGACAGAGCCTGCACCACGCAGCGCGTCCCATTGCCGCAGGCCTGCGCCTTCGTGCCATCGCAATTGAGAATATCGATAAAGGCATCCGTGCCACTGACACGCGGATCGTGGATGGCCATGATCTGGTCGAACTGGGTCGCGGGATCGGCATTGAGGGCGATGGCCGCCGCAGGCGTGACCATATCCTTGCGGCCGCGCATGTCGACAACGAGGATCTTGTTGCCAAGCCCGTTCATCTTCGCAAATTCGACCGTATCCGCCATCGCCTTGAACCTGAAAACCATCTGAAATCGGATTGCATACGGGATTTGCCCCGCGCTTTCGCCCTATATGGCGGAAAGACCGGCAAATTACCAGACTGTTGCGGCGCAAACCGGGCAGCGCTCAGGCGGAGGGTACGTCGAAAACCTCACCGGGGCGCATCGGCCGAAAACGGCTTTCTTCCACACCCTGTTCCACAAGTGCCGTTTTCAGCGCCGCAAGTGGTGCATCGACAGCCTCATCGGTGAGTTGCACCGTACCCCAATGGTGGCCGCAGACATGCGCGGCACCGCAAAGCTTCATGCCCTCAACCGCTTCCGCCGGGTTCTGGTGCTGGCCTTTCATGAACCAGCGCGGCTCATAAGCGCCGAAGGGCAGGTTGGCGAGGCGGAATTCGCCATGTTTCTTGCGCGCAGCGTGATAATTGAGGCCTTCGTGAAAGCCGGTATCGCCGATGTGGTAGATTTTCCCACCCGGCCCCTCGATGACGAAGGCGGCCCACAATGCCATGCTGCGGTCGTTGAGCCCGCGGGCTGACCAATGGTGGCACGGTTCGAAATGAATTTTAACCGACGAACCGACCTCAACCACATCGCCCCAGTCGCCCACCTTGATGCGCGCTGCCTCCACGCCGGTGCGGATGATCGCGTCATTGCCGAGCGGCGTGATGAAAAGCGGCTTGTGCGCCACATGCAGCCGCTTCAGCGTTTCCATATCCAGATGGTCGTAGTGATTATGCGTCAACAGCACCAGATCGATGGGCGGCAGATCCTCAAAACGGATGCCGGGCGGATTGACCCGTTTTGGACCGGCGAAGCTGAACGGGCTGGTGCGCTGCGACCAGACCGGATCGATAAGAATATTCAGCCCTGCCGTCTGGATGAGGAACGAGGCGTGGCCGACAAAGGTGACCCGGATGTCCTTGCCGCCAATCCGCATTTCCGGCTTTGCGAAAGGAAAAGGGCTCGGATAGTTTTCCGGCCATGTGGCGCGCTCGCCGTTGAAACGCCATTTCAACAGGCCCATGAAATTGCCGGGCGGCGAGCCGCCGGGATTAAAGAAGCGCACCCCGTCGAAATGATCGGAGATCGGGCCGCTATAATAGGCGCTGGCGTTCGAACGGCGGGCAAACAGCGCCCCGCCCGCGACAGCGAGCAATCCAAGGGTTGAAAAACGAAAGAAGTTTCGACGGTTCATGCTAAAGGTATAGGGAGCGGAATGGTGCCGTTCAAGCCGCACCAATCGCGGCTTGCAGCCGATCACGCAAAGATGAAATGCATGGCCGCGCAGCTGAAAACTGCCGCCGCCTTGACTTTCCCGCCACTTTCCTGTTTATCCCCGCAATCAGCTGGCAGTTTCACGACTCCAAGCCGCCGACCGGGACCCGCACAGGTATAAAGAGATCCCGGAGGTCAACACCCGACAGCGCGATGCGCCCTCGGGTGCTTTTTGGCTTTGCGTCTTGTTTTTGCCAGCGAAAGCACCGACGTTTCGGAAACCCCGGAACGAAGAAGGAAGAAACGATGTTTGAAAACCTCCAGGACCGCCTTGGTTCCATTCTGAATGGACTGACCGGCCGTGGCGCGCTGACGGAAGCCGATGTTGCCGCCGCCCTGCGCGAGGTTCGCCGTGCGCTTCTGGAAGCGGACGTGGCGCTGGAAGTCGTGCGCTCCTTCACCGACAGGGTGCGTGAAAAGGCTGTTGGTGCAGCCGTTCTCAAATCCATCAAGCCCGGCCAGATGGTCGTCAAGATCGTCCATGACGAGCTTGTCGAAATGCTCGGCACCGAAGGCGTCTCCATCGACCTGCATGCGGCCGCCCCCGTCGTCATCATGATGGTCGGCCTTCAGGGTTCGGGCAAGACAACCACGACCGGCAAGATCGCCAAGCGCCTGACCGACCGCGAGAAGAAGAAGGTGCTGATGGCATCTCTCGACACGCGTCGTCCGGCCGCACAGGAACAGCTTCGCCAGCTGGGCGTCCAGACCGGCGTCGACACGCTGCCGGTCATCGCCGGCCAGTCGCCGACAGATATCGCCGCGCGTGCCGTGCAGGCCGCAAAGCTCGGCGGCCATGACGTCGTGATCCTCGATACCGCCGGCCGCACCCATATCGACGAACCCTTGATGCTGGAAATGGCCGACATCAAGAAGAAGTCTAACCCGCATGAAATCCTGCTGGTCGCGGATTCGCTGACCGGTCAGGACGCCGTCAATCTGGCGCGCAACTTCGATGAGCGTGTCGGTATCACCGGCCTCGTGCTGACCCGTATGGATGGCGACGGACGCGGCGGTGCGGCCCTTTCCATGCGCGCCGTCACCGGCAAGCCGATCAAGCTGATCGGTATCGGCGAGCGCATGAACGAACTCGATGAGTTCCATCCGCGCCGTATCGCCGACCGTATTCTCGGCATGGGCGACATCGTTTCGCTGGTCGAAAAGGCCGCCGAAAACATCGATGCGGAAAAAGCCCGCGCCATGGCCGAGAAGATGGCCAAGGGCAAGTTCGACTTGAACGACCTCTCCGACCAGCTTGGCCAGATGAAGAAGATGGGCGGCATGGGCGGCATTATGGGGCTGATGCCCGGCATGGCAGGCATGAAGGACAAGATGGCTTCGGCCGGTATGAACGACAAGATGTTCGACCGCCAGATCGCCATTATCTCTTCGATGACCAGGGCGGAACGCGCCAATCCCGATATTCTCAAACACAGCCGCAAGAAACGCATCGCCGCCGGTTCCGGCACGGATGCTGCCGAAATCAACAAGCTCCTGAAGATGCATCGCGGTATGGCTGACATGATGAAAGCCATGGGCGGCAAGGGCAAAGGCGGCATCATGAAGCAGATGATGGGCGGGCTTGCCGGCAAGATGGGTCTCGGTGGCCTCGGCGGCGGTATGCCTGATCTGTCGAACATCGATCCGAAGCAGCTCGAAGCGCTCCAGAAGCAGGCTGAAGCTGCCGGTCTAGGCAAGCCGGGCGCAATGCCGGGTCTTGGTGGGATGCCGGGTGGATTGCCTGGTCTTGGTGGCGCAAAGCTGCCGGGTCTTGGCGGTATGCCGGGCCTGCCCGGCTTCCCGAAGAAGAAGTGAGGGGACGCCAGTGAGCAACATAGAAGTGAAAGCCCAGCTTTCCGAATATCGCCAGTCGATCGACAATATCGATGCCGCACTGGTTCACATTCTTGCCGAACGTTTCCGCTGTACCAAGGCGGTGGGCGTGCTGAAGGCAAAATATAATTTGCCGCCGGCAGACCCGGCGCGCGAGGAATACCAGATCGAACGCCTTCGCCATCTGGCCAAGGACGCCAATCTGGATCCGGATTTCGCTGAGAAGTTCCTGAACTTCATCATCAAGGAAGTCATCCGGCATCATGAAGCAATCGCCGCCGAACATGGCGGTAACGAAAAGACCGCCTGACCGGCGGACAAGCCATCCTAAGGAGTATATCACATGGCACTTAAAATTCGTCTCGCACGCGGTGGTTCCAAGAAGCGCCCGTATTACCAGATCGTCGTTGCAGACGCCCGTTCGCCCCGCGACGGCCGCTTCCTCGAAAAGGTCGGTTCCTGGAACCCGATGCTCGCCAAGGACAACCCGCAGCGCATCGAGCTGAAGGCTGACCTCATCAAGGAATGGATCGCCAAGGGCGCACAGCCGACCGACCGCGTTCTGCGCTTCCTCGCTGAAGCCGGCATCACCGAGCGCGAAGCGCGCAACAACCCGGAAAAGGCAAAGCCGGGCAAGCGCGCCCTGGAGCGCGTTGCTGAAAAGAAGCAGAAGGCTGAAGATGCAGCAGCTGCTGCAGCAGAAGCCACTGCCGCAGAATAATCTGCGCTGGATTTTCTAAAGAACGGGTGGCGTGGTTTTCCATGCCGCCCGTTTTTTGTTTATTTTGGCGTCAACAAACCTTAAAGCTGACGCAACCAACACCAGAAGACGGACGGCCCGATGGCAAAGCTGGAAAACCCGATACTCATGGCAAAAATCGGCGGCGCGCAGGGCCTGCGCGGCGAAGTTCGTGTCAGCACCTATACGGACGACCCGATGGCGCTGGGCGATTACGGAAATCTGGTCACCGCCGATGGCCGCGTCTTTGAAATTCTGGAGGTTCGCGAGGGCAAGAATGTCGTCGTCGTGCGTTTCCGGGGCATCAACGATCGCAATGCGGCCGAAACGCTGAACGGGCTGGAACTGTTCATCGAACGCGACAATCTTCCGGATGACGAGCTTGATGACGACGAGTTTTATTATGCCGATCTCGAGGGGCTGGAAGCCGTCGATGCCGAAGGCAAAAGTTATGGCGCGGTCAGCGCCGTTTACGATTTCGGCGCAGGCGATTTGCTGGAGCTGAAAGGCGCCGGCCGACGCCCTGCCCTCATTCCGTTTTCGGAGGCGGCCGTGCTCGAGATCGATCTCGAGGCCGGGCGTATTCTCATCGATCCGATGGCTGCCGGCCTGATCGACAATCCCGACGACAAGGACGAAACCGGCGTACCGCCTTTCGGCAAGAAATAAAGCCATGACTTTCAAGGCTACCGTTCTGACGCTCTACCCGGAAATGTTTCCGGGGCACTTGGGATATTCGCTGGCAGGCAAGGCGCTGGAGCGCGAGCAATGGTCGCTCGAGGCCGTACAAATCCGCGAATTCGCCACCGACAGACACAGAAGCGTCGACGACACGCCCGCGGGCGGCGGCGCCGGCATGGTGCTGAAACCCGATATTCTGGCCGCAGCCATCGACCATGTTTCGGATGGCGATACGCGGCCGCGCCTGCTGATGAGTCCGCGCGGCAAACCGCTATCGCAGAACCGCGTGCGCGAACTGGCGGCGGGTGAAGGCGCGATCATCGTCTGCGGTCGTTTCGAAGGTGTAGATCAGCGAGTGATCGAGGCCCGTGGGCTGGAGGAGGTGTCGATCGGCGATTACATCCTCTCCGGTGGCGAACCGGCCGCGTTGACGCTTCTGGACGCCATCGTCCGCATCCTGCCGGGCGTCATGGGCAACGATCTGTCCGGCGTGCATGAGAGCTTCGAAGGCGGACTGCTGGAACATCCACATTACACCCGCCCGCAGGTTTGGGAAGGTCGCGACATTCCTGCCGTCCTCACCTCCGGCAACCATGCCGCCATCGAAAAATGGCGGCGCGAACAGGCGCTGGCGTTGACCGACGAAAGACGCCCCGACCTTCTCAAAAAAGCTCAGGCCGAGACGAAATAATAAGCTGTCAACACCAGCCCGACCGCAATCACCAGCCAGCGGATGATCCATTGCGGCACCCGCCGCGCCGTATGTACGCCCACGTAGCCGCCCAGTGCAGCCGCCGGAAACATGATGAGCGCAGCCCACCAGGACACGACCCCGCCGCTGACGAAGATGGTGATCGCAATGATGGCGATCACCACCGACAGCAGGTTTTTCAGCGCGTTCAGATGATGATAGCTGCCGCCCGAAGTTATGCCGAGGATGGCCAGCATCATGATGCCCATACCTGCTCCGAAAAAGCCGCCATAGATGGAGGCGAGCCCCTGAAAGACGAGGCTCGGCAGGTTGCCGGGTGAACGTTCCACACTCGTCTTGGGTCGGAGCCACGGGCCGGCCGCAAAAACGGCGGTGGCGGCCAGAAGCAGCCATGGCACCAGCTGGCGGAAAGAGGGGTTGTCGAGCGACAGCAGCAGTAGAGACCCGGCCAGCCCGCCGACGACGGACACGGCTGACAGCAGGATCGCCTCGCGCCAATGCGCCCGGATTTCCGGCCCATAGGCGATAACGGAGGTAATATAGCCCGGAAACTGCACGATAGCCGATGTGGCATTGGCGACGATGGGCGGCAGGCCGGCAAGCGTCATCGCCCCGAAGGTCAGGAAGGTGCCGCCACCGGCAATCGCATTGACGACGCCAGACAGAAAACCGGTCGCAAACAGCATAATAATGATAAAGATGGACATGGCCCCTCCCAAGGTTCCCATGCCATATCCGGCAAGACGCCGCTTCGCAACTGCTGCAATGCGACGCAGAATTGATAAAATTTTGTCATGAAAGGGATGACAAATGGCGCCTGCTAGTATATGTGCGCGCTTGGAATTGGGGTTTCCCCTTTAACCGCAAGCAAAGAATGGTGAACCCGCTCCTGCCGCAAGGCATGATCCCAAGGCTTTGACCGAAGGATGAACGTTGAGCGCTCTGGCTGTTTCAGAAGAAATCAGAGGTTAATATGACCAATATCATTCAGCAGCTGGAAGCCGAACAGGCTGCCAAGATCGAAGCAAAGCGCACCCTGCCTGACTTTTCTCCGGGCGACACGCTGCGCGTCAACGTTCGCGTAACGGAAGGTACCCGTACCCGTGTTCAGGCTTACGAAGGCGTTTGCATTGCCCGTTCCGGCGGTGGCCTTTCCGAGAGCTTCACCGTTCGCAAGATCTCCTACGGCGAAGGCGTCGAGCGCGTATTCCCGATCTACTCCCCGCTGGTCGAAGGCGTTGAAATCGTTCGCCGCGGTAAGGTTCGCCGTGCGAAGCTTTACTACCTGCGCGATCGTCGCGGCAAGGCTGCCCGTATCGTTGAAAACACCGGTACGCGCGCCCGCAAGCTGAACGAATCCGAGCGCCAGGCCGCCGCCGAAGAAAAGGCACGTCTGGAAGCCGAAAAGGTAGCAGCAGCACAGGCTCTCGCCGCCGAAAAGGCAGCAGCCGAGGCAGCGGAAGCCAAGGCAGCAGCCGAAGCCGCAGAAGCCAAGGCAGCGGAAGAAGCAGCAAAGGCTGCGGAAACTGCAGCGGAATAAGATTTCCATTTAGATGAATTTACGGGAAAGGCGGTCTTCGGATCGCCTTTTTTGTTGCGTCGACGTGACTTGCGCGCGTTACGGCAAGCGTGCATTTTCAAAAAAATCGTTGCCGGAGCCTCCCATGATCGCCAGACGCCCATTTATTGCCGCCCTTGCCGCGCTTGCCATCATACCCACCCTCGGCGCCGCCGCCGATCTGCCGGATCTGAAGGGACGCGCCGTCGTCGTGGTCACGGAAAACGCCTATCCCCCGCTGCAATTCGTTGATCCGAAATCCGGCGAGGCCATCGGCTGGGAATATGACGCGATGAAGGAAATCGCCAAAAGGCTGAATTTCAAGCTGGAATATCAGAACACCTCCTGGGATGCGATGATACAGGCCGTTTCCGCCGGGCAATACGACATCGGCATGACCGGTATCAGCATCAAGGAAGACCGCATGCAAAAGGTGGATTTCTCAGCACCCTATATGCGCTCGGAAATGTTCATGCTCGTGCGGGCCGACGAGACCCGCTTCACCGATGCGAAGAGTTTCGCCGCCTTCGAAAAAGGTCTCGTCGGCGCACAGGCCGGCACGACGCCCTTCTATACCGCCGTTTATGATGTTCTCGATGGTAACGAACAGAACCCGCGTCTGCGGCTGATGGAAACCTTCGGCGCAAGCGTTCAGGCTTTGAAGACCGGCGATGTCGATCTGGTGCTCACCGACGGCGTCGCCGGCAAGGGGTATGTCGATGCTTCCAACGGCGCTCTGAAGCTGGTTGGCGAGCCGCTGGGCGGCGACGATTTCGGCTTCATCTTCAAGAAGGGCTCCGATCTCGTCGCCCCGGTCAACGCCGCGATTGCAGCCCTGAAGGCGGACGGCACCTTTGCCGCGCTCGATAAGAAATGGTTCCTCGACTACAAGCTCGGTGAATGATGCTCCACGACGCTCCCGCACGACGGACCGCGCCAGACGGGCAGAGCGAGGATTTTCCCTGGTGGCTGGTGGCGATCGTTTTGATCGGCATAGCCCTTGCCGTGGTGATCGCCATCAACGGCATTTACGCTCAGGTTTTCAGCACCGTCGCCAAGGGTATCGGCATCACGGTCTCCGTCACTCTCGCCGCTTTCACGCTGGCGGCACTGTTCGGCCTTGCTCTCGCGCTGGTCGGCATGGCCGACAATATCGTGCTGCGACAGGTTGCGCGATTTTACATCGAGGTCGTTCGTGGCATCCCGATCATCGTCCTGCTATTCTACATCGCCTTCGTTGGCACGCCGGGGCTGGTGGCACTCTACAATTGGCTGACCTTGCCACTCGTCACCCATGGCTGGCTGGAGCCGTTAATGGTGCGGGACGTGTCTCTGACCTGGCGGGCGATCATCGCGCTGACGATCGGTTATGCCGCCTTCATCGCGGAAATTTTTCGCGCCGGCATACAGGCCGTTCCGGAAGGGCAGATCGAGGCGGCGAAGGCCTTGGGTTTTAGCCGTTACCGACGTTTCAGGCTGATTATCCTGCCACAGGCGATCCGGACGATCTTTCCGCCGCTTTCGAACGATTTCGTTTCGATGGTGAAAGACAGCTCGCTCGTCTCGGTGCTTGGCGTCACCGATATTACTCAAATGGGAAAAGTCTATGCGGCGGGTTCTTTCCGGTTTTTCGAGACCTATTCGATCGTCGCCTACATCTACCTGATCCTGACCATCGGCCTGTCGCTGGTGTTGCGGCGGATCGAAAAGGCGATGCGCTCAAAACGCGGATAAGAAAAAGACGACAGCCGGCCGAACCGGCTGTCGTATTGATAAAGGAAATCAGGCCGCCTTGGCCTGATCACCCATTTTACGCGCGGCGATAATGACCAGCACACCCGCAAGCGCGAGGCAGAAGGCAAGGAAGAACATCGGCGCAATCGTGCTGCCGGTCTGATCCTTGATCCACGGCACCACATTCTGCGCCACGAAACCACCCAGATTACCGACCGAGTTGATGGCGGCAATGCCAGCAGCCGCACCAGCACCCTTGAGGAAGCGGCCTGGCAGGCTCCAGAACACCGGCTGGCCGGCAAAAATGCCTGCGGCGGCGATGCAGAGGAAGCTGAACTGCAACACCGGATCGCTGAGCAGCGCCGACATCAGCAGGCAAAACGCGCCGACGAAAGCAGGGCCGACGATGTAGGGCGTCTTGTTCTTCGCTTTGTCGGCAGCATTAGGCACGACAAACAGGGCGACGGCCACGATCACCCACGGGATGATGTTGATGAAACCGTTGGCGGTGTTGGAAACGCCGAAGCTCTTCACGATGGTTGGCAGCCAATAGCTGAGACCATAGGCCGCCAGCGGAAAGCCGACATAACAAAGGGCCATGAACAGCACGCGCGGATTGATCAGCGCCTTGAAGCCATCCTCCGCATGTTCTTCCATGCCCTTGTTTTCTTCGGTCAGCCGGTCCTTCAGCCAGTCCTTTTCGTCCTGCGTCAGAAACTTCGCCTTTTCCGGCGTATCATCCAGATAAAAGAAGGTAACGACGCCGGCAATGACAGCGGGAACGCCCGTCGCCAGGAACACCCATTCCCAGCCGGCATAACCGAGGAAACCATCCAGATCGAGCAGCATGCCGCCAAGCGGCGCGCCGATGGCATTGGCAAGAGCGCTGAAGATCATGAACAGGCCGATCATGCGGCCGCGATAATCGCGTGGAAACCACAGCGTCATCAGAAACAGCACGCCGGGGAAGAAACCAGCCTCGCAAAGCCCGAGCAGGAAGCGCAGGATGTAGAACATCGTCGCGTTCTGCGTATAGGCAAGCGCAATGGTGACCGCACCCCAGGAAACCAGAATGCGGGCAAACCATTTGCTGGCGCCGAAACGGTTGAGGAACAGGTTGCTCGGAACCTCAAAGAGAAAATAACCGATGAAGAACAGCGACGCACCAAGACCATAGGCATATTCGCTGAGGCTGAGCGCATCGACCATCTGCAGCTTGGCATAGCTGACATTCTGCCGGTCGATATAGGCGATGAGATAAAGAAGGCCTAGAAACGGCATCAGCCGCCAGGTGATCTTCGAGATAAGGGCTTTTTCGGATACCATATGCTTTTCCCTCCCTTCGATTGCTCGTCGAAATGCAAATGATAAGGGGACCCATCTATATGTGCAGCGCAAAATACGCAAGTTGCGCTGCACCATAACCAGTGGGACATGCGTTAAGGCAGGCTATCTACTCTTGACGCAGTGCATATGAACAACGCTGGCCAGATCCTCTGAACGGCAGCGCGCATTCATATTGCCGTAAAACCGTCGATCTGCTATTAAAGTTGCCATGGGATCTAAATTCGGATGTCTCGCTCAGAATGTTTATGTGCTGCAGGACCACAAGCGTCTGCCGGCACGGTTCTTTGCGCGCGTTTCCGGGGCGCTCACCAGCCGACTTAGGCTCGCCTGACAGCACCTGCTGTCCATCGCCTTACTGAACCCTGATTACCCTTTTCCATGACAAGGTATAGAGCCATGAGCGCACCCCGCACTTTGTATGATAAAATCTGGGACGACCACGTCGTCAATCGTGACCCGGACGGAACCTGTCTTCTCTATATCGATCGTCACCTGGTCCATGAGGTGACGAGCCCGCAGGCCTTCGAGGGGCTGCGCATCGCCGGCCGGCCGGTGCATTCGCCCACCCGCACGCTCGCCGTGGTCGACCATAACGTTCCCACCACCGCCGATCGGCTGGAAGGAATCAAGAACGAGGAAAGCCGTATTCAGGTGGAAACACTGGCGCAAAACGCCAGTGATTTCGGCGTTGAATATTATTCCGAGCGCGACAAACGTCAGGGCATCGTACATATCGTTGGCCCCGAACAGGGATTCACCCTTCCCGGCATGACGATTGTCTGCGGCGATAGCCACACCTCCACCCACGGCGCTTTCGGCGCGCTCGCTCACGGCATCGGCACGTCGGAAGTGGAACATGTTCTGGCCACCCAGACGCTGATCCAGAAAAAGGCCAAGAACATGCTGGTGCGTGTTGACGGCAAGGTTCCGGAGGGCGTGACCGCCAAGGATATCATCCTTGCCATCATCGGCGAGATCGGGACGGCCGGCGGCACCGGCCACGTTATCGAATTTGCCGGCGAGGCGATCCGGTCGCTTTCCATGGAAGGCCGCATGACGGTTTGCAACATGACGATCGAAGGCGGCGCCCGCGCCGGTCTGGTCGCACCTGATGAGACCACCTTCGATTACATCAAGGACAAGCCGCGTGCACCCAAGGGCGAGACGCTGGAACAGGCAATCGCCTATTGGAAGACGCTGAAATCCGACGAAGGCGCCCATTACGACAAGGTCGTGGTGCTGGACGCAGCCAATCTGCCGCCCATCGTCTCCTGGGGCTCATCGCCTGAGGACGTGACCTCCGTTGAAGGCATCGTTCCCAATCCTGACGATATCGAGGAAGAAAACAAGCGCACGTCCAAGTGGCGCGCGCTGGAATATATGGGCCTGCAACCCGGCACCCGCATCACCGATATCGCCATCGACCGCGTCTTCATCGGCTCCTGCACCAATGGCCGCATCGAGGATTTGCGCGCAGCAGCAAAGATCGTCGATGGTCGCAAGGTAGCTTCGACCGTCTCTGCCATGATCGTGCCGGGCTCCGGTCTGGTCAAGGAACAGGCGGAACAGGAAGGTCTGGACAAGATTTTCCTCGACGCCGGTTTCGAATGGCGCGAACCGGGCTGCTCCATGTGCCTTGCCATGAACGACGACCGCCTGAAGCCCGGCGAACGCTGTGCCTCCACCTCGAACCGCAATTTCGAGGGCCGTCAGGGTTACAAGAGCCGCACCCACCTCGTCTCCCCCGCCATGGCGGCGGCGGCGGCAATCGCAGGTCATTTCGTTGATGTGCGCGAGTGGCAATAAGAGCCTGAAGCCACTCATCAGACAAGCCATCCGCCCCCCAAACCGGGGCGGGTGGCTTTTTATTGTGTGCCCTGCAAACGCCGTTGTGGCTGCGTTCCGTGCACGAACACGGCAAACGTATCCCACGGCGGCGTAATGGAGAGCTGGCTCAGGATGCGCGCGACCTCGCCTCGGTGAATGCCGGCATGCAGGACCACATGTGAGATCATTTCGGCACGGGACATGTAACCTCTGTCGCCATCGGTGAAGGTGAAGGCGACAAATTCGCCAAGCGATGCAGGCGATGTTTTCTCGATATAGTCGAGATACCAGCCGTCCAGAGCTGCGACATCCCTTGCAAGATCATTCAATTCCGGCGTTGCCTCGGTATTGTCAGAGACAAAGCCATGCGCCGTTCCGGTGAGGTGGCCCGCAAAAATTCTCGCGACGACATGGTAGTGATTGATCAACCGAATTGCCGTGTGCTGTTCGGATATATTTTGCTCGGGGTTGAGCTGTTGCAGCTTCTCGAACAAATCCCTGTTCGCCCATGCGTGATAGCCGAGCAAACTCCTGAGCAGATCCCTCATGACAATATCCTTTACATCCTGAAAATGTGAGCACTATGTTTATATTTTCGTCATGGAGGAGGACTTGTCTACTCGCATTGCAAAACGGAAGACCGCGATGCGCAAAGAGCCGCGCCAGGAGCGTTCAAAAGCCACCGTTGATGCCGTGGTCCACGCGGCTGCTCGCATTTTAAGCGATCATGGCTGGGCGGGTTTCACCACCAACAGGGTGGCGGAAACCGCGGGTGTCAGCATTGGCTCGCTGTATCAATATTTCCCGGACAAGATTTCGATTGTCGAAGCGGTGCGCCATCGCCACCTTGAAGATTGCCTCGCAGTCATGAAGAGCGTCACTCAGCAACGACAGCCGCTCCTCAAATTCGTTGAAGATCTGGTGGCCGGCATGATTGCTGTCCACAGCCTCCATCCCGGCCTTCATAAAGTCCTGCTGGATGACGCGCCGAGCCACGCGGGAACAAACGATCCCAACAGCGCTTTCGAAAAGGAATATCTCGGTCTTTATTCGGCAGCGATAACGGCCTACATGCCAGCCGGTTCAACGGCGGACAGCCGGACTGTCGCTCTGATCGTGTCCGACGCCATTGACGGCATCATTCACAATGCCGCCCGGCGCGGGGAATTGCAGTCACCCAAGATCAGGCGGGAAATGATCTCACTCGTTCACGCCTACCTGTGTGAGGTAACGGCCAGGTGAGACCTCATTCCGAAATGATCTTCACCCGCTGGCCTGGCTGAAGCGTGGCGGTGGCGCTCATCGCATTGATCATGCGGAACATGTCAAGCTTGCGTTCGGTTCCCATCATTCGCGCAGCGATCGTCGCCACGGTTTCGCCGGGCTTCACCGTCACCACCCGCACCCGTAGCGGCTTCAGTGCCGCGATCTCCGGCGGCGTCATCTTGCGGAAGCTCGTGCGCAGCACGTTGGCGATGGAATCAAGCTGGGCATTGCCCTTCGGCACCGCCGTCAGGAACCGGAATATCTGCTGGCCGACACGAATGACGGTCACGTCGAAATCCCATTTGTCGGCCGTCGCCCGGGCTGTGGCAGCCTCCAGACCGTTGATCTGCGTTTCCTTGACGGTTTCCGGCAGCAGACCGGCAACCCAGCCGCTGGTCAGGTAGTTCGCAAGGGTGGTCTGTTTCGGATCGGCTACACCGTCGAAACGGATCGCCACATCGCCTGGTCCCGTCGCCAGAACGGCTTCCACCTTGTTGTCGATGACAAAACCTTCCGGCACGTCGAAACGGATACCGAGCGTTCCATGCAGGAACGTCTGGCCCCGAACATATCCCTCCTGCGGGCTGTCGCCATAAAGCAGGCCGTCTATGCCATCCAGAAACCAGTCACGGCCACGATCTCCAACCTGACCATCCTGGCCGAAGGCGCGGGCGTGCCGGCGCGCAAGCTCGATGCGCTGCGGCGTGTTGGGATGGCTGGAAAGGAAGTCGAGGCTCTGGTCGTTTTCAGGGTCGGCCGAGGAAAATCGTGCATAGGCCGCCATGGAATCCAGAAAACGCGGCGATGCGAAGGGGTCGTAACCGGCCTCGCCCAACATGCGCACACCGATGACATCCGCCTGCAATTCCTGCTGGCGCGAGAAAGCGGCGAGCCGCAGCTTGCCGCGTGCCAGCGCCTGTTTGCCGGCCAGATCGCTCGATAGAACCTCGGCGACCACACGGCTGGCGATAACCTCCGCCTCTTCGCGGCGCTGGCGCTCGATGCCGTGATTGGCGGTAACGTGGCCCATCTCATGCGAAAGCACGGCAGCCACTTCAGAGGCGTCATTGGCGAGCGCCAGAAGCCCGCGCGTCACGTAAAGATACCCGCCCGGCAACGCAAAGGCGTTGATGGCAGGTGAGTTCAAGATGGTGATGCGATAGGACTGCTGCGGATTTTCCGACACGGCCGTTAGTGCACCGGCGATGCGGGCAACAAGTCGTTCGGTCTTGGCATCGCGATATTCGCCGCCATAACTCGCCACGATGCGCGGATGTTCGCGCGCGCCCATCTGCGCACGGGGATCGTTCTTCTGCACCTCTTCCACGGTCTGCGGATTGTCTGACGGGCGCAATGTGGACTGGTAAGCCGGGCTGAACAGGGATTGGCACGACGACAGGAACACGGCGGACGCCGTCAGCAAGGACCAGGCAGCAGCCATCCTGCCCGAACGGCGAAGGCCTGAACGGGAGAAGAGCCTCCACTGTGCAGTCATGCTATTTCTCATTCTCTATGCCTGCCCCTAACGTTCCTGATCATCCGTTAATTGCAGACCAGAATAACAGATTCGCCCCAACGAGCCATGAATGCCGATACGGTAAAAACGATCCATCAAGTCCGGAATATTCCTGAAGAATGCAATAATTCCCGTCTTTTCTCGGGCAACAACTTGAAACTGGCAAGTGCAAATTAGCGCCATTGAAGTCATCTAAAGCGATTGCCAGCGGCACGCGTCGAAAATAAGGCGATCAGCCCTTCAGGAAACTGTCCACCGCCTTCACATTTTGTGTGGCAAAGAAATCCGTGGTCGGGCCGGTGTAGACAACGCGGCCGCGATCAAGAAAAACCACAAGCTGCGCCAGTTTTTTTATGTCGTCAGGATGGTGCGAGACAATAATCACCGTATTTTTTGTTTCAGCATGCAAGTCGAGAAGCAGGGAGGTCATGCCCGACCGCAATCCCGGATCGAGCGCGGCGAAGGGCTCATCCAATAGCATGACCGTTTTTTTCCTCACCAGCGCACGCGCCAGCGCCGCCCTTTGTCTTTCTCCGCCGGAAAGCGTGCCCGGCAGGCGCTTGTCAAAACCCGCAAGACCAACACGCGCCAGCGCCATCTCGATGTTTTGCCGGTCTTCCGCTTGCAATTTCAGCCCCGGACTGACGCCGAGCGCGACGTTGGTAAAAATATCGAGATGGGCGAAAAGATTATTGTCCTGAAAGATCGATGAGACCGGTCTTTCGGAAGGATCGAGCGCCGCCATGTCCCGCCCGCCGATCACCACGCGGCCGGAATCCGGCACCTCGAAACCGGCGACCAGATTGAGAAGCGTCGACTTGCCCGAACCGGATGCGCCGACAACGGCGGTCACCTGGCCCTGCGGAAAGGTGCAATCCAGATCGAAATCCTGCGCTCCGAGCCGCAGCCTGACCTTGTCCAGCTGAACTGCGAAATCATCGCCAGTCATGTGCTTGCCTTTGCCGATTGCCGTGAAACGCCGCCCGCAGCAAGCAGCAGGCAGACGACACCGAGGATGAACGCATATCCGGCGGCGTCATTGGTGCGGTAACTGCCCATATTGCTGTAAACCAGCCATGGCAAGGTGATGAAATTTTCCGACCCGAACAGGGCAACCGCCCCGAGATCACCAAGCGACAGCGCCATGGCAAAGGAAAACGCCATAACCGAAGGCCGCCACAGAACCGGCAGATCGGCAAATCGTAGCCGCGTCAACCCCTGAAGCCCGAGACTGGCGGAGAGCCGGCCGGTGCGCAGAAAATGGCTGGTAAAGGCCGGCTCCAATACCCGCATGGCAAGCGGCAGCGCCATCAGCATATTGACGATCGCCACGAGAACCGGCGCATAAAAGCTGACGTCACCGAAGGGCCGCAACAGCAGAAACCATCCGCTTCCGAGCACAACAGGCGGCACCAGCAGTACAAGCGAAGACCCCGCGCCGAGCGTGGCGGACAGAAAGCGCAAGGGCCGAGCCGCCTGCCGCCGTGAACCAACGGCCTGACGGGCACTGATGATCGCAAAACAGCAGAGCACGACGAGAGTTGCGGAGAGCGCGGCGATGGCAAGGCTGGTCGCCGCCGCGCGCAGGAAGATCGGCGCAGACAAAAGGCGCGGTAGATCGGCCCCAAAGCCTGAGACGGTTGTCGCGACCAACGGCAGTCCAATCAGCAAAACCGCAAGAATGATTGCCGCCCCATCCCAAAGGCGTGCACCGGTACTTTTGCCATCGAAACGGCGAAGGGGACGCCCAAGCGAGGCTATCTCTGCTTCCGGCGATGGCAGAAAGGCAAGAAGGCCGAGCAAAGCCCCGGTCAGGACAATCTGCAGAACCGAAAGCGCGATCGCCCGCTGCGGATCGAAATCGAACCGTAACGCCTGATAGATCGCCACCTCCAGCGTCGTAGCCGCCGGTCCGCCACCCAAGAGAAGCACCAGCGTAAAGCTGGTGGCACACAGCATGAAGACAAGGCCGGCAATGCCGGGAACAAGCCGTGAAATCGCCGGCCATTCGATGAAGCGGAAAGTCGAAATCGGTCCCATGCCAAGGCTCGCCGCAATGCGCCAATATTCGCCCGGAATACGTTCCAGCCCGGCCAGCATCAACCGCACGCAAAGCGGCAGATTGAAGAACACATGGGCAATAAGAATCCCGGAAAGGCCGTAAATGCTGGAGGGTTGCTCCGCGCCGGCAAAAACAAGAGCCGTATTCAAGACGCCCTGCCTGCCCCAGATGGCGATGATGCCGAAGGCGCCGACGATGACAGGCAAACCCATCGGCACCGCCATCAGCCGGATGATCCATATCCGCCCCGGAAAGTCGCGTCGACGCGCAAGCGCCATCGCCACCGGCAGGCCGAGACCAATCGAAAGAAAGGTGGAAAGCGTTGCCTGATACAGCGTGAAACGCAGAATACGCAGCGTATAGGCATCCATGATGCCCGCAGCGGATACGCCGGCATCGAAAGACAAAAGAGCAGCAACGCCGAGCGCCATGAACAGGAAAACGGCGGCAAAGGCCACCGTCCCAAAAATAATCGACCGTCGGTAATCGCGACGCAGCATCATGCGCGGGTGCGCCTCTTCGTCAATTCATGCTCATGGCCGCAAGCCATTCGTCGATCCACGCCTTGCGGTTCTTCGCCACCTCTTCCGGGTCCATCAGGAAGGTCTTGGCAGGCACGACGAGTTTGGAAAACGCCTCGGGCAACGGCTTGGACGTTGCCGCAACCGGCATCATCCAGTTGTTTTCCGGAATGGCGTCCTGAAAACCTGATGTGAGCGTGAAAGCAAGAAACTGCTTCGCCAATTCTTTGTGCGGCGCGTTTTTGAGCAGGCCGGACACTTCGATCTGGATGTAATGCCCCTCCGAGAAGGAGGCTGCCTGATAACGATCCGTCTTTTCCGCAACCATGTGATAAGCGGGCGAGGTGGTGTAGGAAAGCACCATCGGCACCTCACCCTTGGTGAAGAGACCATAGGATTCCGACCAGCCCGGCGTTACGGTGAGAATGCGTTTCCGGAGCTTGGCCCAAGCCTCCGGGGCCTTGTCGCCGTAAACGGATTTTACCCACAGCAGCAGACCAAGGCCCGGCGTGGAGGTTCGCGGGTCCTGAATGGCGATCTTCTGCGAAGGGTCGCCTTCCACCAGTTCCTTCAGGCTCGTCGGCGGATTTTTTATCGTCTGCGTGTCATAGATGACTGCGAAATGACCGTAGTCGTAAGGGACGAAAACATCATCCTTGTAACCGCCCGGCACCTTGGCCGCCGATGCATCGATGCCACTGACATCGAAAAGGCCGGTCTGCTTCGCTTCCGCGACAAGGTTGGTATCGAGACCGAGCACCACATCCGCCTTGGACCCCGCACCTTCCAGCTTCAGGCGGTTCAGCAGTGCCACGCCATCCGCCACACCGACGAAATTGACCGTGCAGTTGCAAACCTTCTCGAAGGCTTCTTTCACTTTGGGACCGGGACCCCATTCGGAAACGAAGCTTTCATAGGTATAGACGGTGAGTTCCTGTCGATCCTGCGCGGTGGCAAGAGCGGGCAGAAACAGCGAAACGGCAACGATGGAATTCAGGAAAAGACGACGGCGCACGGGTATCTCCTCAAAACAAAAAGGGAAATAGCCGCCTGCCTTGAAGCCGTCTAATCCCTCCGCCGGTATGAACCGGATCAGGTTCTTCGGGTTGGCAAGCCTCTCAGCCTTTTGCACGCAAGCACAAAAGACACCCCGTTAGATCATGATGATGATGTAGTCCCGCCGTCAGGGATTGGCAAGATGGCTGCGGTCAACCCTGCGCCGTCATATGCACCAGTTCCCAGACGTGACCGTCCGGATCCTGAAAACTGCCGGCATACATGAAGCCGTGATCCTGAACGGGTTTCCAGCTGCTGCCGCCGGAGGCGAGCGCGGTTGCGATCATCCGGTCGATTTCCTCGCGGCTTCCGGCGGAAAGACAGGTCAGCACTTCCGTACTCTGCTTCGCATCGGCAATGTCGCCATTGATGAAATCGCGAAAACGCTCTTCCTGAAGCAGCATCACGAAGATGTTTTCCTCCACGATCATGCAGAGCGTGCGATCGTCAGAATATTCCGGATTGAAGCTGAAACCGAGCGCCGTGAAGAAGCTTTTCGATGTCTCGATATTCTTGACGGGCAGGTTGACGAAGATCATGCGCATTTTTTGAACTCCTCCGAACCGGCACAGGAAACGGCAATTTTGCCGTCCTGTCAAAGGCGGATGACGCCTCGTTCAAGAAACCCCGTCGCAATCAGCCTTCCATTTCCTCGCGCAGCATCTCCAGCTCCAGCCATTCCTCTTCCATGGTCTCCAGCTTTTCGCGCAGCTTGGTCATTTCCTGCGCCAGCGTGTTGAAAACGGCCGGGTCCTTGGCGAAGAGGTTGGGATCAGCCATACGCTGCTCGCGTTTTGCGATTTCGCCCTGCGTCTTTTCCATCTCCTTCGGCAGATTTTCGAGCGCGAATTTCTGCTTGAAGGAGAGCTTGCCCTTGGCCTTCGACGTATCCTGCGTAGCGGAAGTGGAAGGTGTGGCCTTCGCCTTTTCCTGCCTCTCAGCCTTGCGTTTTTCCTCCGCAGCACCCTTGCGCTGCGCCATCATATCAGAATAACCGCCGGCATATTCGATCCAGCGTCCGTCCGGCTGGTCCGGATTGGCGGGTGCGATGGTGGAGGTGACGGTGCGGTCGAGGAAATCGCGGTCATGGCTGACGAGGATGACAGTGCCGGAAAAACCCGCAACGATTTCCTGCAACAGATCGAGCGTTTCGATATCGAGATCGTTGGTCGGCTCGTCGAGGATCAGAAGGTTGGTCGGCCGCGCCAGAATGCGCGCCAGAATAAGCCGGGCGCGCTCGCCGCCGGAAAGGTTGCGGATCGGCGTGCGGGCCTGTTCCGGCTGGAACAGGAAATCCTTCATGTAGCCCGTCACATGCTTCACTTCGCCATTGACCAGCAGGTTGTCACCCCGGCCATCGGTCAGGTAATGCGCAAGCGTTTCGGTTGGATTGAGATCCTCGCGCTTCTGGTCAAGCGTCGCGATCTCCAGATTGGTACCGAGCTTCACCGTGCCGCTATCGGGCTGAAGCTCGCCGGTCAGCATCTTCAAAAGCGTGGTTTTTCCGGCGCCATTCGGGCCGACAAGGCCAATGCAATCGCCGCGATGCACCCGCAGAGAAAACGGCGCGATGATGACCCGCTCGCCGTAAGACTTGGTGATGGCCTCGGCCTCGATGACCAGCTTGCCCGACTCGCGCCCTTCGGTGACGGTCGCCTGCACCGAACCCTGCGGCACCTTGTGGCCGCGATAATCCGCGCGCATGGCCTGAAGCTCGCCGACGCGGCGCATATTGCGCTTGCGCCGCGCGGTCACGCCATAACGCATCCAGTGTTCTTCGCGCTCGATCGCCTTGCCGAGCTTGTGCTGCTCCAGCTCTTCCTCTTCCAGAACCTTGTCGCGCCATTCCTCGAAATGCGCAAAACCGCGATTGAGACGGCGGGACTGGCCGCGATCGAGCCACACGGTCGAAGTCGAGACCTTCTCCAGAAAACGCCGGTCGTGCGAAATCAGCACCAGCGCGCTGCGCGTCTGCTGCAATTCGCTTTCGAGCCATTCGATGGTCGGCAGGTCCAGATGGTTGGTCGGTTCGTCCAGCATCAGAATATCGGGTTCCGGCGCCATGACGCGGGCAAGGGCCACACGCCGCGCTTCGCCGCCGGAAAGGCTTGCCGGATTTTCCTGTCCCGTCAGCCCCAGATGCTCAAGCAGATAAGTCACACGATAGGGATCATCGCCGGGACCAAGCCCCGCTTCGGCATAGGCCTGAACGGTATCGTAACCGGCAAAATCAGGCGACTGCTCCAGATAACGGATGGTAGCGGAAGGATGGCGGAAAACCTCGCCCGACTGCGCCTCGACCAGACCGGCAGCAATCTTCATCAGGGTCGACTTGCCCGAACCGTTGCGCCCGACAAGGCAGATGCGGTCGCCCGGCTCCACCTGAAAATTGGCGCCGTCGAGCAGCGGGGTTACGCCGAACGTCAGCTTGATGTCGTCGAGTTTCAAAATAGGGGGTGCCAAGGTGTCAGGCTCCGGTCAGATCATAGGGGCGAGCGAGCACGATGGCTTTGCCGCTTTTCAGCGAAAAATGCACAGGGCCGCCATTTGCGACATTGGAAATAGTGCGGGAGGAACCGAAAGCAAGCGCAAAATCCACGAGCGGATAACGCACATTGCCGATATCAAGCCCCGCAAGGGCGGTAAAACCGGCCACCGAAAACAGTGAAGCGGGCGGCAGATCGACATCCAGCGAACCGGGAAGCAGCGGCCGGGCCTCCTCTTCACCTGACGTCAGCGTTACCTCGATACCCCGTTCGGCGAGCGCCACAGCGTACAGAAGGTGCTGAAGCGCGTGGTCGCTTCTTTCTCCCCCAAGTGCGCCAACCAGCAGCAGCGAACGGGCGCCGCGAGCTAAGGCCTCGGAGACCGCAATCTCGCCATCGGTCACGGCCTTTGCGGCCGGGTATGGCTGCCGCTCCACATCGGGCCAGGCGTCCAGCAGGTCGTTGCTGGCGGAATCGAAATCCCCCACCCATAGTTCCGGCGTAAGGCCAAGCGGTTCTGCATGGCGCATGCCGCCGTCAGCCGCGATCACGCGGCTATCCGCAACCGCCAGCTTCAGGCGGTCGGTCACCGTGACATCGCCGCCAAGCAGAATGGTGAAGCGCTCTTTATCCATGCCCTGCCTTATCGCACCTCGGCCAAAAAGGGAAAGCCGAAACCCGATGAAATCAGCCTATATTGATTTTCGCCGGCTTCGGGATTATGAAACGCCTTAGTGGTGATTTGCCGACCGGCTTGCAGCCACTTTAAAGAAGTCGCTAAAGGGTCGAGGAAAAGGGCAATTTCCTGGGACCGGCCGCGATTTCGCTGCCGGTTTTTTTGTTTTCGCAACGTTCTTTACGTCATCCGAAAAGAGAGTTCGACATGCCGATCAAGATTCCCGATACGCTTCCCGCCTTTGAGACCCTCGTTCATGAGGGCGTGCGGGTCATGACTGAAACGGCGGCCATCCGGCAGGATATCCGCCCGCTCCAGATCGGGCTTCTCAACCTGATGCCGAACAAGATCAAAACGGAAGTGCAGATGGCCCGCCTTGTCGGCGCTTCGCCGTTGCAGGTGGAGTTTTCGCTGATACGCATCGGCGGCCATCGCGCCAAGAACACACCGGAAGAACATCTTCTGTCCTTCTATGAGACGTGGGAAGAAGTGCGCCACCGCAAGTTCGACGGTTTCATCATCACCGGCGCGCCCATCGAAATGCTGGACTACGAAGATGTGACCTACTGGGCAGAGATGCAGAAGATTTTCGAATGGACGCAAACCAACGTCCATTCGACGCTGAATGTCTGCTGGGGCGCGATGGCGGCCATCTACCATTTCCACGGCGTGCCGAAATACGAGTTGAAGGAAAAGGCGTTCGGCGTCTACCGCCACCGCAATCTTTCCCCCTCATCGATCTATCTGAACGGGTTTTCGGATGATTTTCAGGTGCCCGTCTCGCGCTGGACGGAAGTGCGTCGTGCCGACATCGAAAAACATCCGCAACTCGAAATCCTGATGGAGTCAGAGGAAATGGGCGTGTGTCTGGTGCATGAGAAAGCCGGCAACCGGCTCTACATGTTCAACCATGTCGAATATGACTCGACCTCGCTTTCAGATGAATATTTCCGCGATGCGAATGCCGGCGTGCCCATCAAGCTGCCGCATGATTATTTTCCGCACAACGACCCGGAACTTGCCCCGCTCAACCGCTGGCGCAGCCATGCCCATCTGTTTTTCGGCAACTGGATCAATGAGATATACCAGACGACGCCTTATGATCCGCAAGCCATCGGCGAACTAGCCGCGTAAAGCGCTTCGCGCTTTCTTTTTTTGTTTTACGCATGTCTTTATCCCAAAACCGCGGCACACTTTTGGGAGACATGCTTTGAATTGCGGGATTGCGAATTGCCGGAAAATGACGCAACGTCCGCCCGGCAATTCATGGCAATCGGGAGAATGATGCAATGAGCGACGGTGCGGCACGGGAGAATTTTGGTTTCACGGCAACCGGCGAAAAGGTCGAACGCGTCACCATCTCGAAGGGCGGGTTGACGGCCAAGGTCATCACCTGGGGCGCAGTCATTCAGGATCTGCGCCTTGAGGGCTACCAGCCGCCGCTCGTTCTAGGGTTCGATAAATTCGAGGACTACAAATATTCCTCCTATTTCGGCGCCACCCCTGGCCGCAATGCCAACCGCATCGGTGACGGTAAATTCTCCATCGACGGGCATGAATACCAGCTTGAGCTGAACGAAAAGGGCGTCAGTCACCTGCATGGCGGCAGCGACGGCATGGGCAAACGCAACTGGATGTTGATGGAACACGGCGAAAGCCACGTCGTGCTGGAAATCGTCGATCCTGACGGCCGCGCCGGTTATCCCGGCAATTGCACGGTCACAGCCACCTATACCATCCTCGACGGCGGCGTGCTTTCGGTGGTCTATGAAACCGTGACCGACAAGCCGACCATCGCCAATATCTGCCAGCATTCCTATTTCAATCTCGATGGCGCGGATACCGCACTTGGGCATGAGATCAGCATCGCCGCCGACTTCTACCTGCCGACCAACGACAAACAGATACCGACCGGCGAAATCCGCTCCGTTGAAGGCACAGTCTTCGACCTGCGCCAACCGACGCCGATGCGGCGCAAGGAGGATGGTGAGCAGGTCCTCTACGACCACAATTTCTGCCTCTCGCCCGAGCGCCGCGCCAAGCGCAAGGTCGCCCGCGCCTATTCGCCTGCCTCCGATATTGCCCTTGAGGTTCACACCACCGAACCCGGTGTGCAGTTCTATTCGGCCTTCAAGCTGAACGTTCCGGTTCCCGGCCTCGATAGCCGCCACTATGGTCCCTTTGCCGGTTTCTGCCTGGAAACGCAGATTTGGCCTGATGCTGTCAATCACCCGGATTTTCCGCACGCGATCCTGCGGCCGGGCGAAACCCTGCGTCAGGAAACGGACTATATTTTCACGAAAGGCTGAGTGGGCAGGCTGGATCAGTCCAGCACGCAACCGACATAGGCGCCCGAGCCACGGGCACGCCGCTCAATAAGGCCTGCCAGCCGTTGCAGGCCGCGGCCCGGTTTGCTGGCGACCCGATCAATCGGATTGGGCAGGGAAACGGCGAGCAGCGCCGCCTGACGGGAACTGAGCTTTGCCGCCGGCACCTTGAAATGATGCTGCGCGGCAGCCTCGATGCCATAAATACCCGGCCCCCATTCGGCAACGTTGAGATAAATCTCCATCATCCGCTTTTTGGACCAGACAAAATCGGCCGCGATTGCCAGCGGCAGTTCCAGCCCCTTGCGCAGGAACGAGCGGCCGTTCCATAAAAACAGGTTCTTGGCTGTCTGCATCGGAATGGTGCTTGCACCGCGGGTGGAGGCCCCGTCCAGCGCATTGCTGACGACGGACTGCATCTGATTCCAGTCCACGCCGCCATGGAAACAGAATTGCCCGTCCTCAGACATCATCACTGATTGCACAAGACGCGGCGAAATATCCTCAAGCGGCACCCAGCGCCGGTCATAGCCCTGCAGGGTCACCAGATCGGCAAGCATCAAGGTCGAAACAGGCCGCATGAACGGCAGCGCATAGACGGGAATCAGGAGATAGGGCAGGATCAACAAAGCCAGCAAGGTCATGATAATGCGCTTTGCCAACGTGCGAAAATCCACCTTCGGACTGCTCCGGTCTTCCGCCAGCACGGCGTAATCTGCGTCGCTTTCAGGCGTACTGCTCAATATCCGTCTCAGCCCCGCGCCAATCGAAGCCTTTCATAGTCCATTGCCGTCTTCAAGGCGAGTCTGGTCAAACAGTTACGCCCGGGAATCACGAAAAGGTTGCCTGGCCCCGCGCGGCATGTCAAAGAGCGCGGCATGGACGCTCAGATGACGAATTTCGAAACGAGGCTGCGCGAAAACGCGGCAAAAACCGACGCCTTGCTTGGCCGCCTGCTTTCCGGTGAAGCGCGCGCAGACGAGATCACGCGTCCGCAAAACCTGCTCGACGCCATGCGCCATGGTGTGCTGAACGGCGGCAAACGCCTACGACCCTTCCTCGTCATCGAAAGTGCTGCCCTTCTGGGCGGAGATGCCGAAGCTGCCCATTATGTCGGCGCGGCGCTGGAATGCCTGCATTGTTATTCGCTAGTGCATGACGACCTGCCGGCCATGGACGACGACGATCTGCGCCGTGGCCAGCCGACGGTACACCGCAAATTCGATGAGGCGACCGCCATTCTCGCCGGCGACAGCCTGCTGACGCTCGCCTTCGACATTATCGCCTCGGATGAAAACCCGCTCGCGGCCGAGCGCAAGGCCGCGCTCGTACTTTCGCTTGCCCGCGCAGCCGGCATAGGCGGCATGGCCGGCGGACAGGCATTTGATCTTGCTGCGGAAAAAAACGCTCCGGATGAAGCCGGCATAGTTACATTGCAGGCTATGAAAACCGGCGCTTTGCTGCGCTTCGCCTGCGAGGCAGGCGCGATCATTTCCGGAAGCGACGTCTCCGAACGGCAAAGGCTACGCCTCTTCGGCGAAAAAATCGGGCTCGCCTTCCAGCTCGCCGATGATCTTTTGGATTTGACCGCCGATGCCGCCACCATGGGCAAGGCAACCGGCAAGGATGCCGCACGCGGCAAGGGAACCTTGGTCGCCTTGCGCGGTGAAGACTGGGCGCGCACCAAGCTCAAGGAACAGGTGGCGGAAGCCAGTGACCTCCTGGCCCCCTATGGCGAAAAAGCCGCGATTCTCATCGCGGCCGCAAGGTTCATTGCCGAACGGAAAAGCTGAGCCGGTTTCCCCGCTCAGCCCCCTATAGCCAATCAGCCCTTGAGAGGCGAAATCAGCACTTCAACGCGACGGTTCTGAGCGCGACCGTCAGGCGTTGCATTCGATGCGATCGGCTGTGAAGCACCGAAGCCAAGCGTCGAAATACGGCGCTGATCAACGCCGCGCGCACCGAGATAATTGGCAACCGACGCCGCACGACGTTCCGAAAGGCCCTGATTGTAACCGGGGCTACCGGTGGAATCGGTGTGACCGTTGATGTCGATCAGCGTGCGGTTGAACTTGTTCAGCACGATGCCGACAGAATCGAGCGTCTGATAGAAGGGCGGAATGACCTGATCCTGATCCGTGGCGAAAGTGATGTTCGACGGCATGTTGAGAACAATGCTGTCGCCGCGGCGGGAGACCGAAACGCCGGTGCCCTGAAGCTGAGCGCGAAGCTCGGATTCCTGACCATCCATATAATTGCCGATAGCGCCGCCGGCGAGCGCACCGATGCCCGCACCGATAAGCGCGGCATTGCGGCGACCGACCGGCGAACCGCCGACAGCCAGACCGCCAAGCGCGCCAACGACAGCACCGATGCCGGCACCGCCTGCCGTGTTCGACATCTTCTGCTCACCCGTATACGGGTCGGTGGTGGTGCAGGCGGAAAGGTACGTTCCGCAAAGGGCAACGATCGCGATTTTTTTGATCATGTTTTTTGATGCTCCGAGAGGTTCAGGAGATATGACAGTGGAATGTCGGGTTTCTCACGCTACGCATTATTCAGCCGCATCTTTCTGGCCGAAACGCTTTTCGATGTAATCGGCCACAAGCGCTTCGAAATCACCGGCAATGTTGGGACCACGCAAAGTGAGCGCCTTTTCTCCATCGATGAAGACAGGTGCGGCGGGGCTTTCGCCGGTCCCGGGCAGGGAAATGCCGATATCGGCATGTTTGCTTTCACCGGGACCGTTGACGATGCAGCCCATGACGGCGACATTGAGCGCCTCGACGCCGGGATATTTTTCACGCCAGACCGGCATGTTCTTGCGAATATCGTTCTGAATATTCTGGGCCAGTTCCTGAAAGACGGTAGACGTGGTGCGCCCGCAGCCGGGACATGCCGCAACGACCGGAATGAACTGCCGAAAGCCCATGACCTGCAGCAATTCCTGCGCCACCTGCACCTCGCGGGTGCGGTCGCCATTCGGCTCCGGCGTCAGGGAGACGCGGATCGTATCACCAATGCCATGTTGCAGAACGTAACCCATGGCGGCGGAGGAAGCGACGATGCCCTTGGAACCCATGCCGGCTTCCGTCAGGCCCAGATGCAGGGCGTGGTTGGACCGCTCCGACAACATCGAATAGACCGCGATCAGGTCCTGCACCTGACTGACCTTGGCGGAAAGAATGATGCGGTTGCGCGGCAGGCCTATCTCTTCGGCAAGTTCAGCGGAAATCAGCGCCGACTGCACGATGGCCTCACGCGTGACCTGACGGGCGGAGAGCGGAAACCCTTCTTCCTTGTTCCTGTCCATCAGCGTGGTCAGCAATTCCTGATCGAGCGATCCCCAGTTCACGCCGATGCGCACGGGCTTGTCATAACGGATCGCCATTTCGACGATTTCGCCGAACTGCTTGTCCTTCTTGTCCTTGAAGCCGACATTGCCCGGATTGATGCGGTATTTCGCCAGCGCCTCGGCACAGGCCGGATGATCGGCGAGAAGCTTGTGGCCGATATAATGGAAATCGCCGATCAGCGGCACATCCATGCCAAGACGCAGCAGCCGCTCGCGGATTTTTGGCACGGCGGCAGCGCTCTCGTCACGATCGACGGTGATACGGACCATTTCCGAACCGGCCTGAAAAAGCGCTGCCACCTGTTGCACAGTGGCGTCGATGTCAGCCGTGTCGGTATTGGTCATCGACTGCACGACAACGGGCGCACCGCCACCGACGATGACGCCGCCCACGTCGACGGCGACGGATGCGCGGCGGGGCTTTGGATCGTAATCAGCGTGTGACGTCATGGCGGTCTCTGGAGCTTGCGGCAAGGTCTGGCAATTGAGGTGAAACAAGGGGGCCTGCTTGTCAACACCCAACGCATAAGAGCTTCTACTTTACCGCAATCATGGCAAAATTCGAGACGCCTATTCTTTGCCAGCTCCATCCGCATGCCGGGCGAGCCGCGAAAGCAGCAAAACCACCACATGCAGCAACGGCAATGCAAGGAAGACACTGGCGAGACCCGTATGTTCGGCAATGAAACCGATGGCGGACGGCGCCACCAGAATACCGGAATAACCCATGGTGGTCACGACGGAGAGCCCGATTCCCGGTGCCAGCCCCGGCATGTTGCCCGCCGCCGAAAAGGCGATGGGTACCATGTTGGAAATGCCGATGCCGGCAATGGCAAAGCCGATAATCACGAAAGTGGAGCTTCCCGCAAGGCCGGCAATCAGAAGGCCCATGATCGACATGAGCGAGCAGAACCGCAGGGTGTTGACCGCGCCGAACCGGTCACGCACCAGATCACCGGCAAAACGCATGGCCGCCATGGTCAGGGAGAAGGCCGCAAAAGCGAAACCGGACTGCGAAACGGAAGCCCCCAGTTCATTGCGCAGATAAAGCGCACCCCAATCAAGGATCGCACCCTCCGGCACCATGGAAAACAGCGCCATCAGGCCGATGATCCACGGCAGCGGCGTCAGCGGCAAGCCGCCTCTCGGACGCTCGGCCTCGGCATGCGGACGATCCGCGAGAACCCGCGGCCAGGCAATGACCAGCAAAACAAGCGCGATGACCGTCAACGCAATGGCATGGCCCTGCACACCGATTGCCGTGATGAGATAACCACCAAGACCGGCCCCGATCAGGCCGCCAAGGCTCCAGAAGGCGTGGCAGGACGACATGATCGCCCGGCGCATGTCCCGCTCCACCGCCACGGCATTGGCGTTCATGGCGACATCCATCGCCCCCGTGAGACCGCCAAACAGGAAGACCGCAATCACACCCGCCCAGATCGTGCCAGCCCAGGAGATGAAAAGCAGTGTCGGCAAGAAGATCGCTGCAGTGACCAGGCTGACGGTGCGCGAGCCGAAACGGGCGATCTGCGAACCGGCAATCGGCATGAAAACCAGCGAGCCGATGCCGAAAACCAGAATGATCAGGCCAAGCGCGCTTTCACTGAGCGACAGGCGCGCCGCAAATTCCGGAATCTTGGGCGCCCAGGACCCCATCATGAAACCATTCATCAGGAACAGCAGGGAAACGCCCAGCCTGTGCCGCGTCAGATAGGACGAGCGCGCAGCCGTCGGCGAAAATGTCGTGGGGCCATTCATCGGTAATATCCTTCAGACTTGACCGTGGGAAAATCGAACGGCGTCTTCGTCGCCGCAATGAACGTCTACGCCTTTTGCCGACAGTGCCTCGACCAATGCGCCGTCGGCATCCTGCTCCAGCACGAGGCAAAGAGGTGGGGAAAAATCATGCACGTGAAAAGCTGCCTTATGGCCGAGCTTTTCCGTCGTGATTGCGGCGACGATCCGCTGGCTGGCGCTGCAGGCAAGCCGCTTGAACACCGCATCCTCGAAAACATCTGCCGACAGCCCGGTCTCGGCCGCGACACCGCAGACGCCGAGAATACAGAGATCGGGCCGCATCAACTCAAGCTGCCTGAGCGCCATGGCGTCGATTGCAGCGCCGACAGCCGGATCGACCTTGCCGCCGATCAGCACCAGATCGATATCGGCCCGCCCCGTCAGTTCGGCGGCTATGGCGGGTGTATTGGTCACTACCGTCAACTTGAGACCGGCGGGAATGGCCCTTGCGACAGCGAGGTTAGTGGAGCCGGCATCGATGAAGACGACCATGCCCGGCTCGAGAAGCGGGATGACGGCACGCGCCAGCAGGGCCTTGCGATCGGCATCTTCGGCAATCCGCGTCTTCAGCGGGACCGTCGTGCTATCCGAGAGCAGCGCTCCGCCATAAACCCGCAGGCATTCCCCGCGCGCCGCCATCTCGCGCAGGTCGCGGCGCACCGTGTCTTCGGAAACACCGAAATTCTGGGCAAGATCCTGCGCTAGCACGCGGCCGCTTTGCCGCAACTGCGCTAGGATGAGCGCCTGCCGCTCACTGACAAAATGATCGCTCATCGAGACTCATGCATAAACAGGAATAAACGTGCACGAACATGCATATTCGAGTTTTTGCAGCAGCGCAATAAAAAACGCCCGCCGAAAGGCGGGCGTCTATGATCTTATTACCGATGTAAGGCGACGTTATTCAGCGTAGGAGATCAACAGATCCTTCGCGTCGATCTGGTCGCCGGGGCGCACCAGAACCTCAGTGATCTTGCCGTCGCGTTCGGCGTGAAGTGCCGTTTCCATCTTCATGGCCTCGATGGACAGCAGAACATCGCCAGCCTTCACATCCTGACCCTGATTGATGAAGACGCGGCTGATGACACCAGGCATCGGCGCACCGATATGTGTCGCGTTGCCGAGTTCCGCCTTGCGGCGCACGGCGGAACCGGAAGCACCATGGGTGCGATCCGGCACCTTGATGCGGCGCGGCTGACCGTTGATCTCGAAGAACACCGTCACCATGCCCTTATCATCAGTACCGGACGAGGCCTGATTGACGATGACAAGCGTCTTGCCGCGTTCGATATCGGCAAACAGCTCCTCGCCGTCCTCCACGCCGTAGAAATAGGCATGGGTGGGCAGCACGGAAACCGGCCCGTATGTCTCGGCGGTGAGCGCGAAGTCAGTGAACACCTTCGGATACATCAGATAGGAGGCAAACTCGAAGTCGTCGACTTTGCGCTCCAGCTTGGTTTCGATGACATTGCGCTCCGCATCGAGGTCAGCATCCGCCAGCAACGAACCCGGACGAACCGTGTACGGCGCATCACCCTTCAGCGCCTTTTTCTGCAGGACTTCCGGCCAGCCGCCCGGCGATTGTCCAAGATCGCCCTTCAGCATCGAAACCACCGAATCCGGGAAGGACACTTCACGATCAGGGTTTTCGACATCGGCGACCGTCAAATCCTGGCTGACCATCATCAGCGCCATGTCACCGACGACCTTCGAGGACGGCGTTACCTTGACGATATCGCCGAACATCCGGTTGGCGTCGGCATAGGCTTGCGCCACCTCGTGCCAGCGACTCTCGAGACCGAGCGAACGCGCCTGTTCCTTGAGATTGGTGAACTGGCCGCCCGGCATTTCATGCAGATAGACTTCCGAGGCAGGTCCCTTCAGATCGCTTTCGAAAGCCGCATACTGGTTGCGCACGGCCTCCCAATAGAAGGAAATACGGCGGATCCATTCGGTATCGAGACCCGTATCACGCTCCGACCCCGCCAGCGCCTCCACAATCGAGCCGAGGCATGGCTGCGACGTATTGCCGGAAAAGGCATCCATTGCGGCATCGACGGCGTCGACACCGGCATCCACAGCTGCAAGAACGGTCGCAGCGGAAATACCTGATGTATCATGGGTGTGGAAGTGGATCGGCAGACCGGTCGCCTCGCGCAGCGCCTTGAACAGAACCTTGGCGGCAGCCGGCTTTAACAGGCCCGCCATGTCCTTGACGGCGATGATATGCGCGCCTGCCTTTTCAAGCTCGGCGGCAAGGCTGGTATAATATTTGAGATCGTATTTCGGACGCGCCGAATTCAACAGATCGCCGGTGTAGCAGATGGTCGCCTCGCAGAGCTTGTTCTCCTCGGCAATCGCATCCATCGAGACCCGCATATTCTCCACCCAGTTCAGGCAGTCGAAGACACGGAAAAGATCGACGCCACCCTTTGCGGCCTGACGGACGAAATATTTGACGACATTATCAGGGTAATTTTTGTACCCGACGCCGTTTGCGCCACGCAGAAGCATCTGCAGCAGCAGGTTCGGCGCGCCTTCGCGGATGAGCGCCAGACGCTCCCACGGGTCTTCGGTCAGGAAGCGCATGGAGACGTCAAACGTCGCACCACCCCAGCATTCCAGCGACAGAAGCTGCGGCAGCGCCTTGCCGTAAACGCTGGCAACGCGGGCGATATCATATGTGCGAACGCGGGTGGCCAGAAGCGACTGGTGTCCGTCACGCATGGTCGTATCGGTGACCAGCACGCGCTTTTCGTTGCGCATCCAGTCCGCAAAGCCCTTCGGTCCAAGCTTGTCCAGCAGCTGCTTGGTACCGTCAGGCGTCGGCGCATCGATGTAAGGCACGATGGGCTTTGCTGCCTTTTCGGACGGTCTGGCACGTCCCTTGGTTTCCGGGTGGCCATTGACGGTCACATCGGCAAGATAGGTCAAAAGCTTGGTGGCGCGGTCCTGACGCTTGACCTGCGCGAACAGCTCCGGCGTCGAATCAATGAAGCGTGTCGTGTAGGTATTGTTGCGGAAACTGTCGTGACCGATGATGGCTTCAAGGAAAGTGAGGTTGGTCGCAACGCCGCGAATACGGAATTCGCGCAGCGCACGGTCCATGCGGCTGATCGCTTCATCCGGCTGCGGCGCCCACGCGGTGACCTTTACCAGCAGCGGATCGTAATAGCGGGTGATAACAGCGCCCGTATAGGACGTTCCGCCATCCAGACGAATACCGAAGCCCGAAGCGGAGCGGTAGGCGGTGATGCGTCCATAGTCCGGAATGAAGTTGTGTTCCGGGTCTTCCGTGGTGATGCGGCACTGCAGCGCATGGCCGTTGAGGCGGATATCCTCCTGGCGCGGAACACCAGATTCCGCCGTACCGATCGCAGCCCCTTCGAGAATATGGATCTGCGCCTTGACGATATCGATACCGGTCACGACTTCGGTGACGGTATGCTCCACCTGAATACGCGGATTGACTTCGATAAAGTAGAATTTGCCGGTATCGGCATCCATCAGATATTCGACCGTGCCGGCACCGATATAATTGGTCGCGGCGGCGATCTTCAGCGAATAGGCGGCCAGCTCCTGACGCTGGGCTTCGGACAAATATGGCGCCGGTGCGCGCTCGACGACCTTTTGATTACGACGCTGGATCGAACAATCGCGCTCGAACAGATGCACGACATTGCCATGCGTATCGCCCAGCACCTGGCTTTCGACGTGGCGGGCGCGCTCAAGCAACTTTTCGAGATAAACCTCGTCCTTGCCGAAAGCGGCCTTCGCCTCGCGCTTGGCTTCGGTCACTTCACGGGCAAGGTCTTCCTTTTTGCGAATGGCGCGCATGCCGCGGCCGCCGCCGCCCCAAGAGGCTTTGAGCATGACCGGATAGCCGATTTCCTCGGCCATGCGCTCCACTTCGGCAATATCGTCCGGCAGCGGATCGGTGGCAGGAACAACGGGTACATCAACCGAAATGGCCAGATTGCGGGCGGCGACCTTGTTGCCGAGCTGGCGCATTGTATCCGCCGTCGGTCCGATGAAGGTGATGCCGGCCGCATTGCAGGCCTCCACGAATTCCGGGCTTTCAGACAGAAGGCCGTAACCGGGATGGATGGCGTCCGCTCCGGAAAGCCTCGCCACCCGGATAACCTCTTCGATCGAAAGATAACTCTCGATCGGCCCCATATCCTTGGCGAGATGCGGACCCCTGCCAACCTGATAGGACTCGTCAGCCTTGAAGCGGTGCAAAGACAGCTTGTCCTCTTCCGCCCAAATCGCAACGGTTTTTATCCCAAGCTCGTTGGCTGCCCGGAAAACGCGGATCGCAATTTCGGATCGGTTGGCAACAAGTATTTTCGATATTTTCAAGACGGTCTCCCCACACGCCAAAACAAAATTTCTGCTGCACTGCGGAATTAAGCAGCAAAACCCGGTCTTGGAAAGGGCAATTCGGGAGAGAACCGTCCTGTCGACGTTAGCTCAGCAGGCCATGGCGGAAAGCAAGCGCTACGGTATGCTGCCGGTTCTTGGCGCTGAAACGGCGCTGGATCCCGTTGATATACCAATCGACCGTGTGGTTGGAGATGGATAGCTGGCGTCCTATCTCAGTCGAGGTCATGCCATCCGCCATCAGCGTCAGCACTTCCATTTCACGCCTCGTCAACTCGAGAGCGGAAACCTCCGGGGCATTGCTGAGACCATGGGCCTGACCTGAAAGATCAAGCAGGCGCCAGAACACCGCGCGCGTTGCAGCATCCAGCAACTCCACCTGCAGGGAAGGCAATTGTCGGTCCTGGCCGCCGATGAACACCGCGCCGATAAATCCCGCTCGCCCATGCACTGGAAAAGCATAACCGCCCTGCAGACCATATCGGCCGGCATCATTGAAAAAGACACTCGCCCTTTTTCGATGCATCGCGCGGGGCAGGCCCTCAAGCGCTTCTTTCCACTGAAACGGTTTGTGCACCATGCCGATCACCTTGCGGACGGGATCGACGAGATTGTATTTCTTGGCCCTGTAGACCTCGAGCCAGCCGTCAGGCAAATGCTGTGCGAGAACCTGGCCGGTGGAGGCGATCTCCCCGGTCATCCGCCTGCTGATGAGGAAATATTCGAAACCATATTCGCGAATGAGCGTGGCAAATTCGGCGCGAACGCGATCGGCGTTTGCCGCCTGGTAACACGCAGAGATAAAATGAAGAATATCGTGCATAAAGACACAGGGTCCGGAGCTTGACTTGAAAGGAATGGCACGAAGGACATGGTCCCGCGATGACGTCATGTTACTCGGGCGCCGGTCGGTTCAGATTGAACATATCGTCGTTAGCAATCCCTGAAACGAAGATGCGAAATCTTGTGACGGCGTCCCCAGAAACATCGGGTTCGGTTTTTTTTCGGTTCGTACGCGCGGTCGATTTGTTAAGCCGCCATTCAGACAGAAAGAGCGATAATTACACAAATTTCGCCGTCTCATGCAACCTTGCTAAAGTAGCATGGCGTTGAGGCCGAACAATTAACCGCTCGAAAAAGACGCTCGGACTGGATTGAAAATTTGACCTTGTTTCAGGTTTACACACGCGCTCTGCGCTATCTGACCGTTCATAAATGGCGGGTGACTGTAGTCGTCATCGCCAACGTCATTCTTGCAGCGATCACCATTGCCGAACCCGTACTGTTCGGCCGGATCATCGACGCTATTTCCTCCGGCACCAATGTCACGCCGATCCTCATTCTGTGGGCGGGCTTCGGTGTCTTCAACACCGTCGCTTACGTCGCCGTCGCCCGCGAGGCCGACCGGCTGGCGCATGGCCGGCGCGCGACATTGCTGACGGAAGCCTTCGGCCGCATCATTTCGATGCCGCTGTCCTGGCACCATCTGCGCGGCACGTCCAACGCCCTGCACACCCTGCTGCGCGCCAGCGAGACGCTGTTCGGCCTCTGGCTGGAATTCATGCGCACCCATCTGGCCACCTTCGTGGCGCTGGTGCTGCTCATCCCGACGGCCATGGCCATGGACCTGCGTCTCAGCTTCGTTCTGATCGGCCTCGGTATCGTTTACTGGTTCATCGGCAAGTGGGTGATGGGCCGCACCAAGGACGGGCAAGCTTCGGTCGAGGAGCACTATCACAGTGTTTTTGCCCATGTCAGCGATTCCATCAGCAACGTATCGGTGCTGCACAGCTACAACCGCATCGAAGCTGAAACGAAGGCACTGAAATCCTTCACCGAAAAGCTGCTGAGCGCCCAATACCCGGTGCTCGACTGGTGGGCTTTCGCCAGCGCTCTGAACCGCACGGCCTCCACCGTTTCGATGATGATCATCCTCGTCATCGGCACCGTGCTGGTGAAAAACGGTGAACTGCGCGTCGGTGACGTTATCGCCTTCATAGGTTTCGCCAATCTCCTGATCGGCAGGCTGGACCAGATGCGTCAGTTCGTGACGCAGATTTTCGAAGCCCGTGCCAAGCTTGAAGACTTCTTCGTGCTGGAGGATTCCGTCAAGGAACGGGAAGAGCCGGGCGACGCCCGCGAATTGTCGAATGTCTCCGGCACCGTGGAGTTCCGCAACATCAATTTCGGTTTTGCCAACACCAAGCAGGGCGTTCACGACGTCTCGTTTACGGCCAAAGCCGGAGAGACCATCGCCATCGTCGGACCAACGGGCGCCGGCAAGACCACGCTCATCAACTTGTTGCAGCGCGTCTATGACCCGGATTCCGGCCAGATCCTGATCGATGGAACCGATATTTCGACGGTAACGAAGAACTCGCTCCGCAACTCCATCGCCACCGTGTTTCAGGATGCCGGCCTGCTCAACCGTTCCATCCGCGAAAATATCCGCCTCGGCCGCGAATCAGCCACCGATGCCGAAGTGGTGGAAGCGGCAGCGGCAGCAGCGGCTACCGATTTCATCGACAGCCGCATCACCGGCTACCTGACGCAGGTCGGCGAGCGCGGTAACCGCCTGTCCGGCGGCGAACGCCAGCGCATCGCCATCGCCCGCGCCATCCTCAAGAACGCCCCCATTCTGGTTCTCGACGAGGCAACCAGCGCGCTCGACGTGGAAACGGAAGCCCGCGTGAAGGCAGCGGTGGACGCGCTGAGAAAGAACCGTACGACCTTCATCATCGCCCACCGCCTTTCCACGGTTCGCGATGCCGATCTCGTGCTGTTCCTCGATCAGGGTCGGGTCATCGAAAAGGGTACTTTCGATGAGCTGAGCCAACGCGGCGGACGCTTCACCTCGCTGCTGCGCACCAGCGGCCTGCTGACGGAAGACGAAGGCCAGCCCCGGCCGAAGGCCATCGCGTCCTGACGCTGAGGCGAACGGAATACAGAAAGGGCGGACAACATATTGTCCGCCCTTTTTCTTTGCCTGCTTCACCCACAGGTGGCCTATCGGAGAATGTCAGCCAAAGAACTTGCCAGCCAAAAATCTATCTGTCCGAATGGGAGGGCATTTCCCAGAAAGGCAACGAGGCCCGCCGTGGCATTGATTAAGAAAACACCGAGAAGCACGCCGAGCGTCACTCCGACGCTCGTTTTCGAGGGGTATCGCGCCAGCCAACACGACAATGACAAGGACAGGACCACGAAGAATGCCAGCAGCGCGGTTTCTGTGAAAGAGACGTTGAACTGCAAAATAACCTCCCTTTCGGCCTAACGAAATTATCGCGACACGCGCGAAGAACACTTCAAATCACGACGGGTACATTCTGAAACCGGCCATCCATGACAGCTTTCCTGCCATTCGCAAATAAAATGCCAGCAAGCACTGCTTCTGCCCGAAAGCAGTTAACGTCACCAGAGCCGACAAATCCGTCCGATCGAACGAGGATTTCCTAGATGAAGACCTCTCGGCGCCGCAGGCTTTCAGCCGGCAACTTCGAAATCAGTAGAGCTTCACGGCCATGACACCGCCAACACGCTGAATCGGATGCAAAGGTAGCCCATAAAAATTCAGGCCCCCGCGTCACCGCGGGAGCCTGATCTTAAGTAAAAAGAGATGGGTGCCTCAGTCGAACGGTATCACCCGATCGCCCGCCGCCAGATCCTTGCCGTCAACGGACACTGAAACCTCCGCCGTATCTGCCTTGCGGCTGACGACGATGTTCCTTGCCTTGCCATCCAACGTGATCTTGATCGAGAAACCATCCCAATCATCCGGGAGCGACGGCGATATATGAAGTTTGCCGTTGGTGCGGGTGATGCCGAGAATACCCTCGATCGCGGCACGGTAGAGCCAGCCGGCCGAACCCGTGTACCAGCTCCAGCCGCCGCGGCCCGCATAGGCGCCCTCACCGTAAACATCCGCAGTCACCACATAGGGCTCGACCCTATAGGTTTCCGATGCGGCCGCATCGAGTGCATGATTGACCGGGTTGAGCAGCTTGAAGCAGTTCCACGCCTCCTGGGCTCGGCCCTGTTTGGCAAGGGCTAGAACGACCCAGGTCGCCGCATGGGTATATTGTCCGCCGTTTTCGCGCACACCTGGTGGATATCCCTTGATGTAGCCCGGATCATGCGGCGCACGCGAGAAGGGCGGCGTGAACAGCCGGATGATGCCGGTCTTTTCATCGACCAGATGCTCCATGACGGCATCCATTGCCTGGCGCGACCGACCTTCTTCACCCTCACCGGAGAGAACGCTCCAGCTCTGGCCGAGCGAATCGATCCGGCATTCCTCGCTTTCGGCGGAACCGAGCGGTGTGCCGTCATCGAAGTAACCGCGCCGATAATAGCTGCCGTCCCAGCCAGCGGTTTCGAGAACACTGCGTAGTCTTTCGCGATGCGACGCCCACTTGCCAACACGGTCGGTATCACCACGCTTTTCGGCGATCTCAATGAAATCGCGCAAAGCGCCAGCCAGGAACCAGCCGAGCCAGACGCTGGTGCCCTTGCCGCCGACGCCGACGCGGTTCATGCCGTCGTTCCAGTCACCACCGAGGATCAGCGGCAGACCGTTTTCACCGGTGCGATGAATGGCGAGATCAAGCGCCAGCGCCGCATGCTCGTAAAGCGTGACGGACCTGTCGCTTGTCTCCGGCTGGAAGAAAGCGTCATGCTGACCGGGCATCAATGCCGGCCCCTTCAGGAAGGGGATGCTTTCATCGAGGATGGCGGCATCGCCCGTGGCCGAGACATACTGGTTGATCGCATAAGCGAGCCAGACGACATCGTCCGAGATGGTCGTGCGGACACCGGCACCCGTTAGCGGCAACCACCAATGCTGTACGTCGCCTTCCGGGAACTGGCGGCCTGCCGCACGCAGGATTTGCTTGCGGGCAAGATCCGGCTGATAGAGCAGGAAGGCCAGCGTATCCTGAAGCTGGTCGCGGAAGCCGAAAGCGCCGCTCGACTGGTAGAATGCCGTGCGCGCCAGAATACGGCAGGCAAGCGCCTGATAGGGCAGCCAGTTATTGACCATATGGTTGAAGCCGGCATCCGGCGTGGAAACCTGCAGCTGGCCGGTAAAGCCCGTCCAGAATGCCTTGCTCTCGTCTAGCACCGACTGGAAGTCTGCCTGGCGTGCGTCTTTGACCAGCGCTTCGGCTTCTTCCGCATTATCGGCATCACCGAGAATGAAGGTCATGTGCCGTTCTTCGCCGGGCTTCAGGTGGATTTCCTGCATCAGCGCAGCACAGGGATCGCCATCCACCTCGGTGCTGCCGCTGAGTGCGGCACCGGATACGATGCCCTGCGGTGCCTGTGCCGAACCAAAGCGGCCGATGAATTCCCGGCGGCTGGTGGTGAAGCCACTCGCCTCGCTGTCAAGCGTCAGGAAGGACGTGCGGGCGCTATAGTCGATGCTGTAAGGGTTCGACGCGAAAATCGCGTTACTGGCGGCATCGTGCCTGCTCAGAATGAACGGCGCGGACTTCTGGCCGTTATTGCCAAGTACCCATTCCACATAGGCATAGACCTTCAGGCGCCGGCTTTTCGAGCCCCTGTTGCGAACGATGACCTGCGAGAACTTGACTGGTTTTTCGCGGTCCACAGTCTGTGTTACCTCGACTTCGAGCGTATCCGCCACGCCAGTCAATACGGAGTAACCGAGACCATGGCGGGTTTCAAACAAAGCTTCGGGATCACGCGAGAGTGCGGCACAGGGCGTATAGAGCTTTCCTGTTTCCACGTCGGCGACATAGAAGGCCTCACCCGGTCGGTTGATGACGGGATCGTTGCTCCATGGCGTCAGCTGATAGTCGCGCGAATTGCGGCTCCAGCTGAAACCTGCGCCTTCGGCCGAAATATGGAAACCGAAATTCTCGTTCGAGACGACGTTGATCCACGGATGCGGCGTGGACTGCCCGCCATTGAGGCGTACGACATATTCCTGTCCGCCCTTGGCGAAGCCGCCAAAACCGTTCCAGAAATCGAGATCGCCCGCATCCTCGACCGGCTCCGCGACGGGGAAGGCCGGAACAGGCAAACGTGCCTGCGCAGCATCGGTCGTGCCATCTGGACCGCGATGGGCCGCAAACAGCGATACCGCACGGTTGATCTGGTCGACGATCTTGCCGTTGCGCACATGCAGGACGACGCGGGAAGCCGCCAGAAGCGCACTCCAGGTCTCTTCGTCTGTCAGGTCCCGACGCACGGAGAACACATGGGGTCGGCCGCCATCGGCAGGGTTGATGCGGCGCTGCGCCTCGGAAATATGATCCAGCGCATGCTGCATGTCCTGCGCATAGGACGCGGCCCGTTCGTTGACGATGACGAGATCGAAGATCACGCCGCGTGAACGCAGATATTCGTGAGCGCTCAGCGCCTCACGGGCGATATCCATGTCCATATCGTCGTTGATGCGCAGGCTGAAGATCGGGAAATCACCCGAAATGGCAAGCGGCCAAAGGGCGCGCTGCGAGGCGAGACCCGTTTTCAGCGTTTCCGAATCCGCCCGCAGATGCATATCCGGATAGGTCAGATAACGGCCGAGATGCTGGAAGGCGGCCGCCTGCTGCGAGGTGACGCCGACATGGCGCATCTGCACCTGCGTGCGTGTCCAGGCATGCACGAGTTCATGGGCGAAAGCGTCGGGGTGACGGTAACGGTCGATCGCCTTGTCGACTTCCTCGCGGCTCGGCGCGGCAATCGTCCAGAAGATCACACTCACCTTCTTGCCCGCCGGCACGCGCACGGTGCGGCGCAGCGACAGGATCGGATCGAGCGTGAAGCCGTCAGTGCTGGAAAGCGTCGCACCGGCATCAAAGGCTGCGGCTTCGCGCAGTGACCGGCCGCGACCGATGAACTTGGCGCGATCCGTCTCGAATTCCGTCGGACGCGACGGGCCGGCATTGTCGGCAGCCAGATGCGCGATGACGGTGCCCGGCTCGTTCGGGCTGCGACGGTTGCGCCAGGCGCGGATGACATCGCCACGCCGGCCGATTTCCGTCTGCACGAACATGCGCGAGAACAGCGGATGGGCGTTGTCGTCATCTTCCGATGCGATAACCGGCTCCATATAGGAGGTCACTTCGATGTAGCGATCCTCGGAACCGACATTCAGCAGGGTGATACGGCGGCCTTCGGCATCGTGCTCGGTGGCGACGATGCATTCGACCACGCTCTGCAGATCGCCGATGGTCTTGTGGAACTCGGCCTTGTCGTCAGTGAAGATGGTTTTGGTCTTTTCACCTTCGGCAACGCGCGGTTCCGCCGTCGCACTCCACCATTGTCCATTGGTGGTGTCGCGCAGGAAGATGAAGGTACCCCAGCGGTCCTCTGTCGGGTCGGCCTTCCAGCGGGAAATCGCCTGCCCGTTCCACTTCGAATAACCCGCACCTGTAGAAGTGAGCATCGTCGAATAGTGGCCGTTCGAAAGGAACACCACTTCGCGGTCGCGCACGGCCGGGTCGGCGATGGAGCGCACTTCCGCACGCAAGAGATCCGCCTGTTCCTTGCCGGGGGTTTCCGGCTCGTATTTGGCGCTCATGACAGGCACTTCGCGCGGCGCCTTCTCCTGCAGCAGAAGCTCGGCGGCCTCGATCACCGGATCGGAGTGGAACAGTTCACGCAACACGCCGTCAAAGGCAACGTTGGCGACAGCCGCAATCGACATGCCATGATGGTGGGCATAATAATTGTAGACAATCGCGCAGACCTTGCCATCCGGCACACGCGTCGGCGTGAAGTCCACCGCATCGTGGAAGCCATATTGGCCAAGCGCGCCAAGCTTGCGCAGCTTGTCGAGGTTCTCCAGCGCGCCGTCAGGATCGTATTGGCTGGCGAGGATCGAGGCATAAGGCGCGATCACCGCATTCTGACCAAGGCCACGCTTGAGACCCAGCGTCGGCACACCGAAGTTGGTGTACTGGTAGTTCATGTTGTGATCGCGGGCGTTGAACGCCGCTTCGGAAATGCCCCATGGCGTGCCGAGACGGCGGCCGTGGTTCATCTGTTCTTTGACGATCAGATTGTTGGTCTGGTTGAGGATGCCACCCTGACGCTCCTGCATGACGAGCGGCGGCATCAGATATTCGAACATCGAACCCGACCACGACACCAGCGCGCCCTGCGCGCCGATCGGCACCACCTGGCGGCCGAGGCGGTACCAATGCTCGGTCGGCAGATCGCCCTTGGCGATGGCGAACAGGCTGGTCAGGCGGCATTCGGAAGCCAGAAGGTCGTAGCAGGCCTCATCCAGCTCTTTGCTTTCGACGCGATAGCCGATCGACAGAAGACGGCGATCCTTGCGGTAAAGGAAGGTGAAATCCATCGAGAAGGCGAGGTTGCGGCTGCGGTCGCGCAGCGAGGCAAGACGCTGGCGCAGCGGCTCCATATTGGTGAGATCGATGGCGCTGTCGGAAATATGCGCCTCACAGGATTCGACGAGCAATTGCGCCCAGCGGGTCACTTCCGCACTCTGCGCGGACTTCACCTCGTGGTCGACATTGGTGGCGAGCTTCTGGATGTCGCGCGCAAGCACCGCCAGATTGATAACGCGGATCGAGGCGAATTCATGCTCACGCTTAACGGAGGCAAGCGCGTTGGAGAAGCCGATGATGCGCTCCTCGAGACGGCGATGCAGCGGGCGCAGGTTCTTGCGGTTGTCGGGCAGGGCCTTCAGCGTTTCGCGCAGGATGCCGGCAACATCGCCGATACCATCCAGATTGCCCTGAAGATGGGCGGATGGCGCTTCCGCCCAGTCGCGGCAGGCGGACGAAACCGCAATCAGGTGACCGGCGAGATTACCGCTGTCGACCGCCGAAACATAGCGGGGTCCAAGCGTCTGCAACGTGTCCGTATGGTACCAGTTGTAGAGATGGCCGCGATGCTTCTCCATCTTTTCCACGGTCTGGATCGTGTTCTCGATCCGCTCCAGCGTGTCGGCAAAGCTGATCCAGCCGAACTGGCGCGCCGAAATGACGGACAACAGATAGACGCCGATATTGGTGGGCGAGGTACGCGAAGCGACGATCGGTTCCGGCGTTTCCTGAAAATTGTCCGGTGGCAGGTGGTTTTCCTGCGGCGTCACGAAGGCCTCGTAATAACGCCATGTGCGACGCGCAATCTTGCGAAGCTCGAAGGACACATGTTCCGAAACGAACAGGCGATCCTCTGTTTCGGCAGACTGGCTGACATACCAGGCGACGGCAGGAGACAGAACCCAGAGCAGCGTGAAGGGAATGCCGATCAGGAAGGCATTATCACCGGGCAACGCTGCAAACAGCAGGCCGAGCATGGCCACCACGGGCGCGTGCCACATCTGGCGGAAATAATAGCTGATGCCACCCTGCGCGCTCGATTGCATGCTGGCGGCGGTGCGCCATTCCAGCATCAGCTTGTGACTGACGAGCAGACGGTAGAGCGAACGAACGATCGCATCCGTCATCATGCAGGCGGAATCGGCAATGAAGACGATGCGCAGCGCAACCTGCGCATTGGTGGCGCGGATTTCCGACCAGATAGTGTGGAAATGCGCCTGTGGCACGATGTCGGTCGAACGCGGCACGAGGCCGGATAGCAGGGAAAGCGTGGGCGCGACGAAGAGCGAGAAGATCAGCAGGATCTGCCAGATCAGCGCACCGAGCGGATCCATGAAATACCAGCCGAGGATCGAGGCGAAGAACCAGGCGATCGGCGTCAGCGAACGGCGCAGATTGTCGACCATCTTCCAGCGGCCGATGGCGGTAACGCCACGGGCGCGGTCGAGAATATAGGGAAGCAGCTGCCAGTCGCCACGCGCCCAGCGATGCTGTCGCGACACTTCCACCTCGTAGCGGGTGGGGAAGTCCTCGACCAGTTCCACATCGGTCACCAGCGCGCAACGCGCGAAGGAGCCCTCGAGCAGATCGTGGCTGAGGATGGAGTTTTCTTCGATCCGGCCCTTCAGCGCCGCCTCGAAGGCATCCACATCGTAAAGGCCCTTGCCGGTGAATGTGCCTTCGGAGGTCAGATCCTGATAAACGTCGGAAACGGTGAAGACGTAAGGATCGATACCGCGGTTGATCGAGAAGACACGCTGGAAGACGGAAGCGTCCTTGCCGGTCGTGAGCGAGGGCGTTACGCGCGGCTGCAGCAGCCCGTAACCTTCGACAACACGGCCGGAAACAGGATCGATCACCGGACGGTTGATCGGGTGATGCATCTTGCCGACGAGCTTGGTCACCGCATCGCGCATCAGGCGCGTATCGGCATCCAGCGTCATGACGTATTTGACATCCTCCGGCACGACATTGGCGCCGCCAAGGAACGTCGTGTCCTTGTCGCCGCGCAGCAGCATGTTCAGTTCATGCAGCTTGCCGCGCTTGCGCTCCCAGCCCATCCAGCAGCCTTCGGCCGGATTGTAGATACGGCGACGATGCAGCAGGTAAAAGCGAGTCTTTCCGTCAAAGGCATAACGGCTGTTCAGCGCCGCAAGCTCGCGCTTGGCATAGTCGAGAATTTCAAGGTCCTCATCGGACTGCTCGTATTGCGCGTCCCGCCAGTCGCTGACGAGCGAGAAATAAATCTCGCCATGCGGATTGGCGAGATAATGCACCTCGATATTGCGCATCATCTCGTCGACGCTGTCGCGACTAGTGAGCATGCAGGGCACGGCAACCAGGGTGCGCGCATCCTGCGGGATGCCGTTCTTGAACTCGTATCCAACCAGCCGGAACGGCTTTACGAAGAAGGTGACAAGCGTGTTGAAGAGACCTGTCGCCCCTTCCGAGGCGGGAAGCGCAAACATCAGCAGGAAGGCAGTGACGACATACCACGGCATGCCCGCTTCCGCGAGGAACCAACCAACCGCCAGCATGGCAAGCGCAGTGATCAGAAATACCGGCGCGGCGATTGCCAGCCAGTTGAACTTGCGCATCGATCGGACGATGTGCTGCGACACCAGCGGCCGGTAACCCAGTGCCTTTTCAAGCTCGAAGCGGCGCTGGCCGACAAGCACGGAGCCGACATTGACGCGATGGTTTTCGTCAGCCCCGGCAGGCATATCGGCCCGTGCCATTTCGACGGCGGCGCGCGCGACCTCCACTTCAGTCTTGGGAGAGCGGCGGGCCAAAAGCTCGATCGTGTTGCGATAAGTGTTGCGCGAACCGAAATCGAGAACTTCGTAATCGGTTTCCTCGCGCAGAACCTTGTCGATATGGCTGACTTCCTCGAACCACACCGACCATTCGGTATCGTCGATTTCCCGCAGGCTCTTGACGATGTTGCCCATCGTCACATTGCCGGACGCCAGACGATTATGTTCCGACATCATGACATTTTCGGCATCCGTGCCGGCGGCATGCAGACGTTCTTCGAGCCACGCGACGGCGAAGCCCGATGTCTGTGAGCCGTTACGGAGGCGATAGAGGAACTGCGTCGCGAAAGTCGGATCGTCGACCAGCGAATCGACCTGCTTCAGAAGTGCTGCCGAGGCTTCGGCATCGTTCAGCCGGATGATCTCATCGACCACCTCATTCGCCTTCTGGCGCATGCGGCGCGAGCGTTCCACACGAATGGAGATGCGGCGCAGATTTTCGATGAGGACAAAGCGGATAATCGAGGGCAGCGCCCACAATTCGCCGATCTGCAGCGTCTTCGACGTCTGGTAGCCATCCACCAGCGCCGTCATGTTCTCGCGCGAAACCGTGCTGTGGGTATAGGCGACATAAAGCCAGCCAAGCGCCATGACCCGCGGAATGGTTACGCCGCCCACCGTCATCGTCGGCAATTGGCGATAGAACTTGCGCGGAAAATCGCGCCGCACTTCCTGGATCGCCTCTTCGATGACGTAGTGATTGTCGAGCAGCCATTCCGCCGCCGGCGTTATGGTCGCGCCATTTTCCGAGTCGACAGCCGTCGTGCGGTAGACCCGCAGAATTTCCTTCTCGTTCTCACGGTGACGCTCGAAGAAATCGAATTCCATGAAGCCGGGAAGACTATCGGCGCCATCGCGGGAAAGCGCGGCACCGGCATCATGCAGTTCCTCGATCGTCATATAGGACGCACGGATCGAATCATTATGGTCGATCTGCTTCGTCTCGGAATCACGGGCGGCGGCGGTCGGGGTGATATGAAATGACATCGGGCTCGTATTCTGAACTTTAAGGGATACTTGTTCGACTTGACCGTCATTTCGTCCGCGGCGGGAACACACACGAAATCGGGCCACGCTATATTTATGACTTATCCTGAACCTTCGGTGAACCGGACCGGGCACCGGGCGGATCGGATTATCCGATGACGGATATCCGTAGGCGCGACATCGGGCGGCACAATTTTTCCGAAAAATTTGCAAGGCGGAAGATCGGTGCGAACAGGGGATTTCCGGCGACAGGAAAATTTCCTCCCGCGGCCCGGCAAAGCCGTTCCGATCGGATTTCGCACACTCCGCAAGGGCGAAAATTGTTCGCGCAACGCCCGATAGTCCCCCGTTGACAACCTGAAAGGCAACACAAAGCCAAGAAGGCCCGCGCCACATCCGAAAGGAGCTAATGCCCCAGGACGTCAATAGTTCCATGCCACCTGTCGCAGCATGATGCAAGCGCTGAATTTCAGGGCATTTCGGGCGCCGGAACGCCTCTTCCGCGCAGAGATATATGCTGCTAAGTCCTTGCTAAAATACGTCGGAAAAAAGCGGCGCAAACCGGGACTTCGAAAATGACCAGACAGACCGCCAACGTCACCTCATTTGCCAACCATATGCCGGATGTGGTGGCGATCCGCCACCATCTGCACCGCCATCCCGAAATCGGCCTTTCCGAATTCAGGACCTCGGATTTCATCGCCGAAAAACTGGTGGAAATGGGCTATGAGGTGACGCGCGGGCTTGCCGGCACCGGCATTGTCGCAACGCTGCGTAATGGCGACAGCGAGCGCACGCTCGGCATTCGCGCCGATATCGACGCCCTGCCGATCCACGAGGAAACTGGTGCGGAATATGCCAGCGCCAATCAGGGTGTGATGCATGCCTGCGGCCATGACGGCCACACCGCCATGCTCCTGGGTGCGGCAAATATCATTGCCGAACGCCGGAATTTCGATGGAACGCTGCATCTTATCTTCCAGCCGGCGGAAGAGAATTTTGGCGGCGCCCGCATCATGATCGAGGACGGCCTGTTTGACCGCTTCCCCTGCGATGCGGTTTTTGCCCTGCACAACGATCCCGGGGTGCCCTTCGGGCAATTCGTGCTGCGCGACGGACCGATCCTTGCCGCCGTCGATGAGTGCAGGATCACCGTCAACGGTTATGGCGGCCACGGCGCCGAACCACAGGATGCCGCCGATCCCATCGTTGCCGGTGCAAGCATCATCATGGCGCTACAGACCGTGGTGTCCCGCAACATTCATCCGCAATTGTCGGCCGTCGTCACCGTGGGTGCATTCCATGCCGGTGTTGCCAGCAACGTCATTCCCGAAACGTCGGAGATGCTGCTCACCATCCGCTCCTTTGATGCCGGCGTGCGCGACGAACTGGAAAAGCGCATTCGGGCGATAGCCGAAGGCCAGGCCGCAAGCTACGGCATGAGTGTGACGCTCGATTACGAGCGCGGTTATAACGCAACGGTCAACCACAAGGCGGAGACGGACTATGTTGCCGATCTCGCCCGCCGCTTTGCTGGTGCTGAAAAGGTGGTCGAGATGCAGCGCCCGTCGATGGGCGCGGAAGACTTCGCTTATATGCTGGAAAAGCGGCCCGGCTGTTATTTCTTCCTCGGCACGGCGCGCACCGACAACGACCCGCCGCTGCACCATCCGAAATTCGACTTCAACGACGACATCCTGCCAATTGGAACGGCTTTCTGGGTGGATCTCGCCGAGGACTACCTGAAGGCGTGAGTGGACGTGAAAAAGGCCGGTCGGAGGAGCGACCGGCCTTTAGTTCTCAAGCACCCTGATGGAAAAGACGGGAGGATCAGGGAACGAGACCGAATATGACGGCGGCGACAAACGCCATGCAGACACCGACAAGAGCCGCATGAACCGAATCTCTCCAGCTTCGTGGCGACTGGGGCTGCGAGACAAAGTCTTTTACTTTTCCTGCCTTGGAATAAGACATCGTGCGCTCCCTTCCCTGTCTGGCCCGTCAAACGGGCAATGGTTAATCTCACCCAGAGAATAGCGTCATCCCCTACTGTTCCAGTAGAGATAAAATTCCATAAGAAGCGCCAATTGGGAAAAATAGGGGTCGCCACTTGCCTCCCGACAAGCATCAATCTACCCATCGCGGAATATTAGCGCAGCGCGGCGGCGTTCGTTCAAATGAACTATCTGCGGACAGGGAGACATGATGGATATCGACGCCATCATCATCGGGGCAGGAGTAATCGGGCTGGCGGCGGCCCGTGAACTGTCGGTGCGCGGCCTCTCTGTCATCATCCTCGAGAGCGAAAAGGAATTCGGCTCCGCGACCTCTTCCCGCAACAGCGAGGTCATTCACGCCGGGCTTTATTATCCGGCCGGAAGCCTCAAGGCCCGCCTCTGCGTCGAGGGAAAAAAGAAGCTCTATGCCTTCTGTCAAAGCCACGGTGTTGCACACCGCCGCTGCGGCAAACTCATCGCGGCGACAGATGAAGCTGAAACGGCCCTGCTGGCCGGGCTCAAGGACAAGGGCGAGGCCAATGGCTGTGAAGACCTGGAGCTGATCGATGAACGACAGGCGCTTTCGCTTGAACCTGCTCTCGCCTGCAGGGCGGCCCTGCTTTCGCCCTCGACCGGCATCATCGACAGCCATGGTTATATGCTGGCGTTGCTCGGTGAGGCGCAAGACCATGGCGCCGCTCTTGCCTTGAACGCCCCTTTCGAAGGGGCGCAGGCAATCAGCGGGGGTTTCCGGGTTCATGTCGGCGGCAAAGAGCCGATGAGCCTGACATGCCGCCTGCTCATCAATTCCGCCGGCCTCATCGCGCCGATGGTGGCAAAAAAGATCGAGGGACTGTCGGCACAAGCGATCCCCCAGGCGCGTTTTGCCAAGGGCAGCTATTTTTCGCTGGCAGGCAAGTCGCCGTTTTCACGGCTCATCTATCCCGCACCACACACCCACGGCCTTGGCGTGCACCTAACGCTCGATCTCGCCGGTCAGGCTCGGTTCGGCCCTGACGTGGAATGGGTCGAAACCATCGATTATGCCGTCAATCCCCGCCGCATGGAGGGTTTCGGCGACGCGATACGACGTTATTGGCCGGGCCTTCCCGAGGATGCCTTGATACCTGCCTATTCCGGCATCCGGCCCAAGATTTCCGGACCCGATGAACCCGCCATGGATTTCCGCATCGACGGACCGGAAACCCACGGACTTGCCGGCCTCGTCAATCTTTTTGGCATAGAAAGCCCCGGCCTGACCGCCTCACTGGCCATTGCCGCAGACATTGCGGCACGGCTCAGGGACTGATCTCAGCCCGCCGCCTCAACCAAAGCGAGCCAGCGCATCCGCCATGATCCCGGGATCGACATTGCCGCCGGATGCAACTGCAATCACCGTTTCACTCTCCAGTTCACCACCGTGGAAAAGCGCCGCGGCAAGAGCCACCGCACCACCGGGTTCAACAACGATCTTCAGCCGGTTGAAGACGAGGACCGCAGCCCGCAGCGCTTCCTCATCAGTCACGGCAATACCTTTTCCGCAAAGCCCGGCCATGATCGGGAAAGTGATGTTACCGGGTTGCGGAGTAACGATCGCGTCGCAGATCGAACCAGAGGTCGTGGCGTTGCGCTCTATCTTACCCGCAACAAGGGAGCGCGCCACATCGTCGAACCGCTCCGGTTCTGACGTCCTGACCCTGTAGTTCGGTGCTTTCGCGGCAAGCGCGAGCGAGATGCCGGATGTGAGGCCGCCGCCGCCGCAGGGCACCAGAACCTCTGCCGCACCGATCCCCAGTTCCGCACCCTGTTCAGCAATCTCCAGCCCCACCGTGCCCTGCCCGGCAATGACCAAGGGTTCGTCATAGGGCCTGATCAGCGTCAGCCCACGCTCGCGCGACAGCCGGTCGCCAATGGCGTCTCGATCCTCGTTGGCCCGGTCATAAAGCACCACCTCCGCACCATAGGCGCGGGTATTGTCGATTTTGATCTTCGGCGCGTCGGAGGGCATGATGATGACGGCGGGAACGCCGTGCAGGCGGGCGGCAAGCGCCACACCCTGCGCGTGGTTACCGGAAGAAAAGGCGAGCACGCCCTTGGCACGCACTTCGGCAGGCAGGCCGGAGACGGCTGACCAGCCGCCGCGAAACTTGAAGGAACCCGTCCTTTGCAGGCACTCGGCCTTTACGAAGAGCTTTCGCCCGGCAATCTCATCCAGAAAGGGTGATGACAGCAGCGGTGTCCGCACCGCCTGGTTGCCGATGCGCTGACGCGCCGCCTCGATCATGGAAATATCTGTCATGCCCTGCTCCTGTGATGCGGATTTGCAGGTACATTAGGAGGTCGCAATCAATTGTGAAACCGCCGGAAAAGAAAAATCCCCGGCCATGGCCGGGGATTTTCATCATGTCGGATCAGTGCCCGGTCAGTGCCCAATCAGTGATTGTGCCGGGGCATCTTCTCGGCAATCCTTCGGAAATCCGCAGCCCCTTCCAGAACCGCGCCGTCCGAAAGCTGCGTCACCGATTGACGATAGATGCGCTGCCAGGGCGTCGCATCCGCCGGCACCGCCGGGATGCCATCGGCCTTGCGCGCTTCAAGTTCTGCCTCCGGCACCAGCGCGTTGCATGCACCCTCATTAAAGTCGATGCGGATCACGTCGCCGGTGCGAAGCCAGGCCAGCCCGCCACCGGCTGCACTTTCCGGCGAGGCATTGAGGATTGACGGGCTGTCCGCCGTTCCCGATTGCCGGCCATCGCCGATTGTCGGCAGGCTGGTGATGCCTTTTTTCAACAAGGCATCCGGCGGCTGCATGTTGACGACCTCAGCTGAACCCGGCCAGCCGAGCGGCCCCGCCCCGCGAATGACGAGGATGGTGCACTCGTCAATACCGAGGGATGGATCATTGATCCGGGCGTGATAGTCTTCCGAACCATCGAACACCACACATTTGCCCTCGAAAATGCCTTCGCGGCCCGGCTCGCTCAGATAACGCTGCCGGAACTCCGCCGAGATCACACTCGTCTTCATGATGGCGAAATCGAACAGATTGCCCTTGAGCACGAGGAAACCGGCCCGTTCCTTCAACGGCTTGTCGTAGGGAAGGATCACGTCGCGGTCGGTCGATTCCCGCCCGTCCAGATTTTCCGCCATGGTCTTGCCGGTCACGGTCGGACAGTTTCCGTCGAGCTTGCCGGCCTGCAGAAGCTCCCACATGATCGCCGGCGTGCCGCCGGCGCGGTGATATTTCTCACCCAGCCATTTTCCGGCCGGCTGGACATTGGCCAGCAGCGGAATATCGTAACCGCGGACCTGCCAATCCTCTTCGAAAAGCTCGACGCCCGCATGTTTCGCCATCGCCGCGAGATGCGGCTGAGCATTGGTCGAGCCACCGATTGCCGAATTGACGCGGATCGCGTTCAAAAACGCCTCGCGCGTCATGATGTCGGAAGGCTTGATATTTTCGACAACCAGTTCAACGGCGCGTCGGCCGGTGCGATAGGCCATCTGGCCGCGCTCGCGATAAGCGGCCGGGATCGCGCCGCAGCCGGTGAGCGACATACCGAGCGCTTCCGCCATGGCATTCATGGTGGACGCCGTGCCCATGGTATTGCAATGGCCGACGGAAGGAGCAGATTCGAGCGCCGCCTGCAAGAATTCCTCGCGGGTGATTTCGCCCGCACCATATTTGCGGCGCATGCGCCAGATCACCGTGCCGGAACCAACCAGATCGCCGTCATGATAACCGTCGAGCATCGGACCCCCGGAAAGCACAATAGCCGGAATATCGACCGTGCTTGCCGCCATCAGCGCCGAAGGCGTGGTCTTGTCACAGCCCGTCGTCAGAACGACACCGTCGAGCGGATAGCCGTAAAGCACTTCCACGAGACTGAGATAGGCAAGATTGCGGTCAAGCGCCGCGGTCGGGCGCTTGCAGTTTTCGAACATCGGATGGGTCGGAAACTCGATGGGAATACCGCCCGCATCGCGGATACCGTCACGCACCCGCTTGACCAGTTCCACATGGACGCGGTTGCAGGGCGTAAGGTCGCTGCCGCTCTGGGCGATACCAATGACAGGTTTACCGGAACGCAGCTCTTCCGGCGTCACACCGTAATTCATGAAGCGCTCCAGATAGAGAGCTGTCATGTCGAGATGGTCAGGATTGTCGAACCAGTCCTGGGACCGCAGGCGGCGCATGGGTGTCTTGTCGTCGCTCATCAGATCGCCTCAGCCCTGTTCCCGATTGTTGAGTTTTTCGAGGTAAAGCAGGATGCCGCTATGGTCGATATCTGCGCCGCCGTCGCCGACGAAGTCATCGAATTCGCGCGTTACCTGCTGAGTCAAAGGCAGCGTCAACGACAGATCCTGCGCCGTCGCCAGCACGCCGTTCAGATCCTTGAGCTGGAACTTCGACGGGCCGCCCGGCACGAAATTACGCTTCACCATGCGCTCGCCATGCAGTTCCAGAATCCGGCTTTCGGCAAAACCGCCGCGTATGGCGTTGCGGAAACCTTCGCGGGATGCGCCGCCCGCTTCCACAAGCATCATCGCCTCGGCAACCGCGCCGATGGTGATGGCGACGATCTGCTGGTTGGCGAGTTTGCAGAGCTGGCCTGCGCCTGAGGGACCGACATAGGTCAGCCGGCCCATCGGCGCAAAGACATCCGCAAGACCCGCAATCAGAGCCTCGTCACCGCCGGCCATGATGGCGAGTGTGCCGGCAGTCGCGCCCGGCACGCCGCCGGAAACCGGCGCATCGACGTGATGAATGCCCAGCGCCTCAAGCCGGGAGGAGTGGTCGCGCGCAATCGGCGGCGCAATCGAGCTGCTGTCGATCACGACAGCACCTTTTTTAAGCGCTTCGGCCACGCCCGCCTCGAACAGCACTTCGCCCACGGCCTTGCCATCGCTCAGCATGGTGATGACGATATCGGCACCTTTGGCGGCGTCCGCCGGCGATGCCGCCAGAACTGCGCCATCAGCGACAAGAGCTTCAGCCTTATCCACGCTACGGTTCCAAACGGAAACCGCAAAGCCCGCGCCCAGCAGACGCCGGGCCATCGGCCCGCCCATCAGGCCCGTGCCGATAAAGGCAACCGACCGCTTTTTCTCCTCCCCACCGACACTCATTTCAGTGAACCTCCCAGTTCGTCTTCGATATGCACCTGAATGATCTCTTCGAAGGAGCTTTCAGCCGTGAAGCCCAGCTCGCGGGCGCGCTTGGCCTCAAAGCCGGGTGCCCAGCCCTCGCACATGCGCATGATCATCTCATTCGGCTCGCGGCGGATGAGGGCGACGGCCTTCTCACCAGCAACCTTGCGCAGCGCTTCGATTTGTTCGCCAACCGTGGCGCTGAGACCCGGCATCGACAGGTTGCGGCGCGGACCGACCTTTTCGACGTCGATCGTCGCACCATGAATGAGGAAACCGACGGCGGAACGCGGCGAGGCGTGCCAGTGGCGAATGCTTTCCGGCACCGGCAGAACCGCTTCCTGGCCGACCAGCGGCTCTCGCAGGATATTGGAGAAGAAGCCGGAGGCGGCGGCATTCGGCTTGCCGGGACGAATGCAGATGGTCGGGAGACGAATGCCGATACCGTCGAAGAAACCGCGGCGGCTGTAATCGGACAGCAGCAGCTCGCAAATCGCCTTCTGTGTGCCGTAGCTTGTCAGCGGCGTGGTGTGGAATTCATCCGGGATCGGATAGGGAAGCGGCGCACCAAACACGGCGATCGACGAGGTGAAGACCACGCGCGGCTTGTAGCCATCCTTGCCGTTGGCAATGCGGATGGCGTCGAAGAGATAACGGGTGCCGTCGAGATTGATGCGGTAGCCCTTGTCAAAATCGAGTTCAGCTTCGCCGGACACGATGGCGGCGAGATGGAAGATGGCATCCGGACGGGCGTCCACCAGCTTTTCAGCTTCACCCGGAGCGGAGAGATCAGCTGCGCGCGCATCGACAGCACCGGAAAAACCGGCGGGTGCCTCGGGCTGGAACACGTCAATAAGCGTGAATTTCTCGATCGGCTTGCCACCGAGCGATCCATCTTTCACGAGACGCTGCGTCAGCTTGCGGCCAACCATGCCTGCGGCGCCGATGATTGCGATATGCATGTCTTCCTCCTCTGTGTCCCGGTCATTCTCCCGAGACCGAAAAAACATCATCGGCCGATGGACCGATAAATTAGCTTGTAAGGTTGTCTGATAACCTTATATGATCCGATTGAAAATAGTATTTTTTCACAAACTAACAAAAGCAGGGGCGCCGGCAAAAGCAAGGCCACAAACCCTTGCCCTCATATTTTAGGGCGGATTGGACGGAGAGGGTGGAATGACGATCGTGAGTGAACACGATATCGAGGAATTGCGGTTCTCGTTGAAGAACAGGCTTGGCGAGGCCCTGCTACTGACATCGCAGGAAGACATGCTGCGCTATTGCCGCGACTGGCACGGGGATGTCACCAGTTCGGCCGTGGCCGTCATCCGCCCTCGTTCTACGCAGGAAGTGTCCGACACGGTGCGCGCCTGCGCCGAACTCGGCCTCGCCATCATCCCCCAGGGCGGCAATACCGGACTGGTGCTCGGCGGCATTCCCGATACTCCCAAACATCAGGTCGTGCTGAGCCTTGAGCGTATGAACGCCATCCGCACCATAGACAGCGACGATTTTTCCGCTGTCGTTGAAGCCGGCTGCATTCTCTCGGAATTCAAGGATGCCGTTCAGGACAAGGGCATGTTCTTCCCGCTGTCGCTCGGCGCGCAGGGCAGCTGCCGCATCGGCGGCAACGTCTCCACCAATGCCGGCGGCATCAATGTTCTGCGTTACGGTATGACCCGCGAACTGGTTCTGGGTCTAGAAGTGGTCCTGTCGGATGGCACTATCTGGAACGGCCTGTCGACCCTGCGCAAGGACAATCGCGGTATCGATCTGAAGCAGCTTTTCATCGGTGCGGAAGGAACGCTCGGCATCATCACCGCCGTGGCCGTCAAGCTTTACCCCAATCCAGAACATGTCGAAACCGCGCTGCTTGGCCTCAATTCGCTTGACGACGCCATCAAGCTTTACCGCCGCGCCCGCCGCGAATGTTGCGACCTGATGTCCGCCTTCGAATTCATGCCGCCCGTCGCCTTCACGCTGGCGATCGAAGCCATACCCGATCTCAAAATGCCGATCGCCGGCGATTATCCGGCCTATGTGCTGATGGAAATTTCCGGCTCCGGTCTGGTGGATACCGCCGATCTAATGGGCCGCTTCCTTGAGGGCGTCATGGAAGACGGTCTGGTGCTGGATGGCGTCATTGCCTCCTCGCGTGCGCAGGCGCAGTCGCTGTGGCTTTTCCGTGAGGGCATGAATGAAGGCCAGGCCCTGCGCGGCAGCCATATGCGTACCGACATTTCGGTGCCGCTTTCGAAACTCTCGGCTTTCGTGGCCGAGGCCGAGGCCGAACTTGCGGAAAAACTGCCGGAATGCCTTGCCGTTTCCTATGGCCATGTCGGCGACGGCAACGTCCATCTCAACGTCTTGCCGCCCAACGGTGCGACACCGCAGGAGCGTGAGGCGTTCATCTACAAGTCCAAGACACTCGTTAACGAGGTCCTCGACCGTTACGTCGGCAGCATCAGCGCCGAACACGGCATCGGCCGCCTGAAGCGCTCCGATTTCGAAAGCCGGCTATCTGATGTGCAGCGCCGGATGATCACTGGTCTGAAAAATGCCTTCGACCCTGATCTGCGGATGAATCCCGGTTGCCAGATAAGCCTGCAACCGGATAGCTAATCGAGGAATGGCAAAGGCGGCGCGATAGACCGCCCTTGCCGAACCCCACTGGTGGCGAAGGAGGAAGTCGCTGCCGCTGGAAAACGAACCAATCGTTTCTATGGAACGGGAGCAACCATGACGCTGGAGTTCAATCAGATACATCGCAACGACCATCTGCCCGGCCGGATCGCCGCGGAGATCGCGCGCGAGATCAATGATTCGAAACTCGGGCCGGGCGACAGGCTGCCGACGGAACATGTTCTGGCAAAAACCTTCGGTGTCAGCCGCTCGGTCATTCGCGAAGCTATCGCGCAATTGCGCAATGAAGGTTTCGTCGAAACCCGCCAGGGCGTGGGTGCATTCGTCACCGATCCCCGGCAGAGGCTGTCCATCCGCATCGAGCGATCCCGGCTGAACGACCCTGAAAATTTTCGCGATCTCTTCCAGCTTCGCATGCCGCTCGAAATCGAGGCGGCGGGGCTCGCAGCACTGCACCGCAGTACGCAGCAGCTGGCGCGGCTGGCGGCGGCGCTGGAAAAGATGAAGACCGCTGACGACTGGTCGACGGAAGGTGTGGCGGCCGATCTCGACTTTCACCGCATTCTGGCAGAGGCAACCCAGAACGAATATTTCCTGATGTTCCTCGGTTTCATCGCGGAACGCATCAGCTCGGCCATCAATATCGCGTTCTCCCGCGCGGTTTTTGGTGAAATTCTCGAGGTGACGATCGCCGAACATGTGGCAATCTACGAGGCCGTCGAGAAGGCCGACGCAACAGCCGCCAAAAACGCCATGCGCAAGCACCTGATCGGCGCCGCAAGCCGGGTCAATCTCGAACTGGATATTTTCTGAAAAGAAAAATAAACGCGTGAACCGTAAAGCTATAGGACAGGTTTCCGGGCTTTGCGGATAACCAGCGATAAAAGACGATAATTTTGTCGGTGAGACCGCTAGACTCGCTTCAAAAGTCATACTAAGAAGAATAAGATTAGGTTGTCAGACATCCAGACAATAAGACCGCAGGAGGCGGCCTGTCGGAAGGCTGAAAGGGGAGGATATATATGACCGGCACAAGGTCCATCGACGCTACCGCAATTCTGCCTGCGGATTCTGAAAACGCTTTGCTCGTCGGCCGCGTCTGGTCGAAAAGCGAAGGCGGCCCCTGCCCCGTCCTGCTCAAGGATGGCGTGCTTTATGACCTCACCTCTATCTCGCCCACCATGTCCGAACTTCTGGAAAAGACGGATCTGGTGGAGCGGCTTGCCGATACCGGAACATTCGTCGCACTCGGCACGCTCGACGCCTTTCTCGACGGCTCGGCCGGCGAACTTCTTGCCCCCAACGATATTCAGGCCGTCAAGGCCGCAGGCGTTACCTTCGCCGACAGCATGCTTGAACGGGTGATCGAAGAGCAGGCCAAGGGCGACCCTCTTCGTGCGCAGGAAATTCGCGGACGGCTGGCTCCGGTTCTCGGCGACAACCTCAAAGGACTTGAGGCCGGTTCAGAAAAAGCAGCGGAAGTGAAGAAGCTGCTCCAGGAAATGGGCCTCTGGTCGCAATATCTGGAAGTCGGCATCGGTCCGGATGCGGAAATATTCTCCAAGGCGCAGGCCATGGCTTCGGTCGGCTGCGGCGCGCTGATCGGCGTTCACCCGAAGTCGCAATGGAACAACCCGGAGCCGGAAGTGGTGCTCGCCATTGCCTCCGACGGCCGCATTGTCGGTGCAACCCTCGGCAACGACGTCAACCTGCGCGATTTCGAAGGCCGCTCCGCCCTCCTGCTCAGCAAGGCGAAGGATAACAACGCATCCTGCGCGATCGGCCCCTTTATCCGCCTGTTTGACGGACGCTTCACCATTGAAGACGTGAAGAAGTCGCAGATTTCGCTTCTGGTCGAAGGCGAAGACGGTTTCACCATGACGGGTGTAAGCCCCATGGAGGCGATCAGCCGCACCCCGGAAGACCTTGCATCCCAGCTTCTGAACCGCAATCATCAATATCCTGACGGAGCCGTCTTTTTCCTTGGCACGATGTTCGCGCCGGTGAAGGATCGTCATGGGCCGGGTCTCGGTTTCACCCACTCCAGGGGCGACCGTGTCGAAATCTCCTCGCCCAAGCTCGGCAAGTTGATCAATTGGGTCGCGACAACAGACGAATGCCCGGAATGGACATTCGGCACCGCGGCCCTGATGCGCAATCTGGCGAAACGCGGGCTACTCTGAGCGATCAGCAGAGGTGCGTGCAGTTTTTGCGAAAAACCCATAGGTGGAGCATTCGCGGCGATCCTTAGCCGAAAATGCTTCAGATATTTCTTCGGGAGGGGAAAATGCAAAAGACCATCAATCTCTTTTACCGGATTCTCGAAATCATTCTCGTCCTGCTGCTTGCCGGCATGTCGATCATGGTCTTCGTCAACGTCGTCATGCGTTACACGATGAATTCCGGCATCAACATCTCTGAAGAACTGTCGCGCTATTTCTTCGTGTGGCTGACTTTCATCGGCGCCGTGCTGACCTTTCGCGAAAACAGCCACATGGGTATTGAAACGCTCGTGATGTTCCTGTCGCGCCGCGCCCGCGTTTTTTGCATGATCGTATCGAACATCATTATCCTTGCCTGTTCCGCCATCTTCTTCTGGGGAACCTGGAAGCAGTCCGCCATCAATGCCAGCATGCATGCCCCTGTCACCAAGCTTTCGATGATCTGGGTATATGGCATCGGCATGTTCACCGGCGGCCTGATGTTCATCATCGCGCTGGAGCGCCTGTACCGTTATCTGACGGGTCGCGTCACAGAAGACGAAATCGCCCAGTTCGCGGGCGAGAACCTGACGATCGAACAGCTTTCGGAGCGCTGATACCATGACACTTTTCGTTTTTGTCGGCTCTCTGCTGGGGGCCATGGCGATCGGCGTTCCCGTCGCCTTCTCCCTGATGTTCTGCGGCGTCGTGCTCATGTGGTACATGGGCATGTTCAACACCGCGATCATCGCCCAGAACATGATCTCGGGCGCCGATACCTTCACGCTGCTCGCCATCCCCTTCTTCATTCTGGCTGGCGAACTGATGAATTCCGGTGGTCTCTCCCGCCGCATCATCGACTTCGCGATCGCACTCGTCGGCCATATCCGTGGCGGCCTCGGCATCGTGGCCATCGTCGCGGCCATCATCATGGCCAGCATCTCCGGTTCGGCCGCAGCCGATACCGCAGCCCTTGCCGCGATCCTCATTCCGATGATGGCGAAGGCCGGTTACAACATCCCGCGCTCCGGCGGCCTCATTGCCGCAGGCGGTATCATCGCGCCGGTCATTCCGCCGTCCATGGCCTTCATCGTCTTCGGTGTCGCCGCCAACGTCTCGATCACCCAGCTTTTCCTCGCCGGCATCGTTCCGGGTATTCTGATGGGCACATCGCTCATCATCGCCTGGCTGATCGTGGTGCGTAAGGACAACGTAAAGCCCCTGCCGAAGACTTCGGGCAAGGAACGTCTGCTCGTGACCGCTCGCGCCGGCTGGGCGCTCGGCATGCCTGTCATCATTCTCGGCGGCATCAAGGCCGGCATCATGACACCGACGGAAGCTGCCGTCGTTGCCGCCGCCTATGCGCTCTTTGTCGGCATGGTGATCTATCGCGAATTGAAGCCGGCGGACCTGTTTCATGTCCTCCTGCGTGCTGCCAAGAGCACCTCGATCATCATGTTCCTCGTCTGCGCAGCACTCGTCTCCGCGTGGCTCATCACGGCTGCGAATATTCCGAACGAAGTGGCAGGCTATATCGAGCCGCTGATCGATCGCCCGATGCTGCTGATGGCCGCGATGATGGTGCTGGTTTTCATCGTCGGCACGGCGCTCGACCTGACGCCGACCATCCTCATCCTGACGCCCGTTCTGATGCCTATCGTCAAGCAGGCGGGCATCGATCCGATCTATTTCGGTGTACTCTTCATCATCAACAACGCCATCGGCCTGATTACCCCTCCGGTTGGCGTTGTACTGAACGTCGTCAGCGGCGTCGGGCGCATCCCGCTCGGCAAGGTCACGGTCGGCGTCTGGCCGTTCCTCGTTGCCGAAACCATCGTCCTGGCGCTGCTGGTGATTTTCCCGGACATCGTCCTGGTGCCTCTGCAGTACCTTCGCTAATCGATACTTTTTCTCAACCACAATCCAAGGGAGGATATTATGAGAAAGCTTCTTCTGACCACCACCGCCATCGCTTTCGCCGTTGGCGCGGCAGCCCCGGCAATGGCTGAATTCAACAGCCGCAACATCCGCGTCTCGAACGGCATCAACCAGGACCACCCGGTTGGCAACGGCATCAAGGCCATGCAGGCCTGCCTCGACGACAAGTCGGGCGGCAAGCTGAAGCTGACGGCATTCTGGGGCGGCGCGCTCGGCGGTGACCTTCAGGCAACACAGGCCCTGCGCTCCGGCGTTCAGGAAGCCGTCGTGACGTCGTCGTCGCCGCTCGTCGGCCTCATCCCGTCGCTCGGCGTCTTCGACCTGCCGTTCCTTTTCGCCAACGACAAGGAAGCCGATGCCGTCATGGACGGCGCCTTCGGCGACATGATGAACAAGAAGCTGGAAGAACAGGGCCTCGTCAACCTGGCCTACTGGGAAAACGGTTTCCGCAACCTGTCGAACTCCAAGCACGCCGTGAACAAGTGGGAAGATTTCTCGGGCCTCAAGGTCCGCGTAATGCAGAACAACATCTTCCTCGACACCTTCCAGAACCTCGGCGCCAATGCGACGCCGATGGCTTTCGGCGAAGTCTTCTCGGCGCTTGAAACCAACGCAATCGACGCGCAGGAAAACCCCTATGTGACGATCGACACCTCCAAGTTCTACGAGGTGCAGAAGTACATCACCGAGACGAACCACGCCTACACGCCGTTCCTCTTCCTCTTCTCCAAGCCGATCTTCGACAGCTATACGGCGGAAGAACAGACGGCGCTCCGCGAATGTGCAGTCGTCGGCCGCGACGAAGAGCGCAAGGTCATCCGCGAACTGAACCAGAAGTCGCTGGAAAAGATCAAGGCTGCCGGTCTCGAGGTCAACTCGCTGTCTCCGGAAGAACAGACCCGTATCCGCGAGAAGTCGATGGTCGTTTACGAAAAGCACAAGGCTGAAATCGGTGCGGACGTTGTTGATGCCGTTCTGGCCGACCTGAAGAAGATCCGCGGCCAGTAAGCCTGTCTGTATTGAATAAAAAACACCCGGAAGTTCGCTTCCGGGTGTTTTCGTTTGCAGAAAGAAAAAGGCTGCCGAAGCAGCCTTTCCAGAAAATCAGGACGCCGTGCGGTTCTGGCGGTTGGCGATGAGGTCTTCCACCACTGCCGGATCGGCAAGCGTCGACGTATCCCCCAGCGTGCCAAAATCATCCTCGGCGATCTTGCGCAGGATACGCCGCATGATCTTGCCGGAGCGCGTCTTGGGCAGGCCCGGCGCGAACTGGATCTTGTCCGGCGTAGCAACCGGCCCGATCTCGTTGCGGACGTGCTTCACCAACTCCTCGCGCAGCGCATAATCGCCATTCTGCCCCGCCATCAGCGTGACATAACAATAAATGCCCTGTCCCTTGATAGGGTGCGGATAACCGACCACGGCCGCTTCCGAAACGAGATGATGCGACACCAGCGCGGATTCGACTTCGGCGGTACCGAGGCGGTGGCCGGAGACGTTCAGCACGTCATCGACACGACCGGTGATCCAGTAATAACCGTCCTCGTCACGCCGGCAGCCATCGCCAGTGAAATACTTGCCCTTGTAGGTCGAGAAATACGTATCGACAAAGCGCTGGTGATCGCCATAAACCGACCGCGACTGGCCCGGCCAGCTGTCGGTGATGCAGAGATTGCCGTCGGCCGGCCCTTCCAGCACATTGCCTTCAGCATCGACAAGCTGCGGCTGCACGCCGAAGAATGGCCGTGTCGCCGAACCCGGCTTTAGATCGGTCGCGCCTGGCAACGGCGATATCAGAATGCCACCGGTTTCCGTCTGCCACCAAGTATCGACAATGGGGCTCTTGTCCTCGCCGACCACATGGTAATACCATTCCCATGCTTCCGGATTGATCGGCTCGCCGACCGTGCCCAGAAGCCGGATGCTGGAGCGCGACGAACGCGTGACGAACTGGTCGCCAGCCCCCATCAGCGATCGAAGCGCTGTCGGCGCGGTGTAGAAGATATTGACCTTGTGCTTGTCGATGACTTCCCAGAAACGACCCTGATCCGGGAAGTTGGGAACGCCTTCGAACATCAACGTCGTCGCACAATTCGCAAGTGGCCCGTAGACGATGTAGGAATGGCCTGTGACCCAGCCGACATCGGCCGTACACCAGAAGACCTCGCCATCCTTGTAGTCGAACACATATTCATGCGTCATCGACGTATAGACGAGATAACCACCCGTCGTGTGCAGAACGCCCTTCGGCTTGCCGGTGGACCCTGATGTGTAGAGGATAAACAGCGGATCTTCCGCCCGCATCTTCGCCGGCGGGCAATCCGGCTTCACCGTGGCGATTTCCTGATGGTACCAGATATCGCGGCCTGGCGCCCAGCCGGTCTTGCCGCCGGTGCGGCGCACGACCAGAACCTTGTTGACGATGACATATTGCTTGGCGGCGATATCGATCGCCTTATCGGTATTTTCCTTGAGCGGGATCGGCTTGCCGCCGCGCACGCCTTCATCGCAGGTGATGACAAAGGTCGATTCGCAATCGACGATACGGCCCGCCAGCGCTTCCGGCGAGAAGCCGCCAAAGACGACGGAATGCACCGCACCGATACGCGCGCAGGCGAGCATGGCATAGGCCGCTTCTGGTATCATCGGCATGTAGATGGTGACGCGGTCGCCCTTCTTGACGCCGTGCTTCTTCAGCACATTCGCCAGACGGCAGACATAGTCATAAAGCTGGTTATAGGTGATCTTCTTGTCGATATAGGGATTGTCGCCTTCCCAGATGATCGCCGTGCGCTCGCCATGCGTCTTCAGATGCCGGTCGATACAGTTGTAGGAGACGTTGGTCAGGCCGTCCTCGAACCACTTGATCGGCACTCTTCCCTTAAAGGAAGTGTTCTTGACCTTGGTATAGGGCTTGAACCAGTCGATCCGCCGGCCGTGCTTGTCCCAGAACTTTTCCGGATCCTCGACGCTCTCCTGATACCATTTCTGGTAACGCTCATTATCGATGAGCGTGCGGGCTTTCGCCGATTTGAGCACCGGGTAGATTTTGGCAGACATGAACTCCTCCTGAAACCAAGTATGTCTTGTTTTAGCGCGCGCCCAGAGACTCCCACCTCGGGCATGTGGTGAATTCATAGCAGGTCAATGACTGACGGCAATTAGACAAAGGCATTTGTTTTGCAAAGAATTGCAATTATGATGCAATCCGGTTATAGAGCGCCAATATCCCGGAAATCAGTGGTTGATACCACGCCCGCGACCCCGGCGCGGACGGACAGAAGGACTGTATCTATGGCTCAACAATTGCTCATGCCAAAAGCTACGGCTGTATGGCTGGTTGACAACACCGCGCTGTCGTTCGATCAGATCGCCACGTTCTGCAAACTGCATCCGCTTGAAGTCAAGGCGATTGCCGATGGTGAAGCCGCGCAGGGCATCAAGGGTCTGGATCCGATCGCGACCGGACAGCTTTCCCGCGACGAGATCGCCCGTGCCGAAGGCAACCCCAACCACAAGCTCAAGCTTTCCGAGCCGAAGGTGCGCGTGCCGGAATCAAAGCGTCGCGGCCCGCGTTATACGCCGGTGTCCAAGCGTCAGGACCGTCCGAACGCCATTCTCTGGCTGGTTCGCAACCATCCGGAACTGAAGGATGCGCAGATTTCGCGCCTCGTCGGCACCACCAAATCCACCATCGAACAGATTCGCGACCGCACCCATTGGAATTCGGCCAACCTGACGCCGATGGACCCGGTAACGCTCGGCCTCTGCAGCCAGATCGATCTTGACCTTGAAGTCGAACGCGCATCGCGCGGCCGCCCGCTGCCGACCGCCGAAGAACTCGGCAACACGCTGCAGCCAGCAACGGCGACGGAAGGTCTGGATTACAATTTCCAGCGCGAGGAAGAACAGCAGATCGACGCCGACGCCGTCTTCAAGAAGCTTTCCTCGCTGAAGTCTGCACCGAAGGACGAAGACGAGGACGATCAATACTGATCGAAGTCTTTCCGACATTTGAAACCCGGCCGCAGTGCCGGGTTTTTTGTTTTAAGGATTTTACCGGGTGCCGAAGATCGCCGAGCCGACCCGGACGCTGGTGGCACCGAACTCTACGGCGGTTTCGAAATCGCCGGACATGCCCATGGAAAGCTTCTCAAGGCCACATTGCCTGGCAAGCTTGGCCAAAAGCGCAAAATGCGGCCCCGGATTTTCCTCCGCCGGCGGAATACACATCAACCCCTCGACCGACAGTTTCAAGTCGTCCCGACAAAAAGCCACGAAGGCGACCGTTTCACGCGGATCGATGCCGGCCTTCTGCGGTTCAAGGCCGGTGTTGACCTGTACATAAAACCGCAGGCTGCGGCCCTGTTTGGCGCATTCTTCGGAAAGCGCGCGGGCGATCTTTTCCCGGTCCACGCTCTCGACGACATCAAACAAAGCCACCGCATCCGCAGCCTTGTTGGATTGCAGCGGTCCGATCAGACGCAGTTCGATATCCGATGTCTCTTCTTTCAGGGCAGGCCACTTGCCCTGCGCCTCCTGCACACGGTTTTCACCAAACACGCGCTGGCCGGCATCGATGACGGGCTGAATTGCCTCTGCGTCGAATGTCTTCGAGACCGCGACGAGCGCAACATCCGTTGCCTTGCGGCCAGATTTTTCCGCAACATCCGCAATGCGCTGCCTGACATCCTCAAGACGTGCTTCGATTTCCATCACAAGACCTTTTTTAAACCGTTCGAACCGCTAACTAGACGCCGATTGCCTTGATGCCAAGCGGGTTTAGCACCATTTGAAGCACGCTGGCCAAGATTGAACGCCCGAACGCCCCGCCAAACTTGACGCCCCGGTCGTTTCATGGTGAAGGTCAGCGCAAATTTTTCCCCTCGATACCCGGAATTCTACACAATGGCCATCGAACGTTACAATCCTCGCGACGCCGAGCCGCGCTGGCAGCAGAAATGGAACGAAGACAACGTTTTCGTCACCGACAACAGCGACCCGCGCGAGAAATATTACGTTCTGGAGATGTTTCCGTATCCATCGGGACGCATCCACATGGGCCATGTCCGCAACTACGCCATGGGCGACGTCGTTGCCCGTTACAAGCGCGCGCGCGGCTTCAACGTTCTGCACCCGATGGGCTGGGACGCCTTCGGCATGCCTGCGGAAAATGCCGCAATGCAGAACAAGGTCCACCCCAAGGACTGGACCTACCAGAACATCGCCACCATGCGCGGCCAGCTGAAATCCATGGGCCTGTCCTTGGACTGGACCCGTGAATTTGCGACCTGCGACGTGGAATATTACCATCGTCAGCAGGCGCTGTTTGTCGATTTCATGGAAAAGGGTCTGGTTTACCGCAAGCAGTCCAAGGTCAACTGGGATCCGGTCGACCACACGGTTCTGGCCAATGAGCAGGTGATCGACGGCCGCGGCTGGCGCTCCGGCGCGCTGGTCGAACAGCGTGAACTGACGCAATGGTTCTTCCGCATCACCGATTTCAGCCAAGACCTGCTGGACGAGTTGGACGAACTGGATCAATGGCCGGAAAAAGTGCGCCTGATGCAGAAGAACTGGATCGGCCGTTCCGAAGGCCTGTCGCTGCGCTGGCAGACCGTCGCTGACACGGCGCCGCAAGGTTTTTCCGATATCACCGTCTATACAACGCGCCCCGACACGCTGTTCGGCGCGTCCTTCCTGGCGATCGCCGCTGACCATCCGCTGGCAAGGGAACTGTCGGCGAACAATCCTGATATTGCCGAGTTCTGCGACGAATGCCGCCGCCATGGCACCTCTTTGGCAGCGCTGGAAACCGCCGAAAAGAAGGGCATCGATACCGGCGTCAAGGTCGTACACCCGCTGGATCCCAGCTGGGAACTGCCCGTCTATGTCGCAAACTTCGTATTGATGGATTACGGCACAGGCGCAATCTTCGGTTGCCCCTCGGGTGACCAGCGCGATCTGGATTTCGCCCGTAAATACGGCCTGCCGGTCGTGGCCGTCGTCGCACCCGAAGGTCCCGACGCCGCAAGCTTCACCGTTGAGGACACCGCCTTCACCGATGATGGCGTGATGATCAATTCCGGCTTCCTGAACGGCATGAAGACGGCTGACGCCTTCGAAGCCGTCGTGCAGAAGCTGTCCGCTGAGACTCTGGGGAATGCACCGCAGGCCGAGCGCAAGGTCAATTTCCGCCTGCGCGACTGGGGCATTTCCCGCCAGCGTTACTGGGGTTGCCCTATCCCGGTCATTCACTGCGAAGTCTGCGGCGTGGTGCCGGTTTCGAAAAAGGACCTGCCGGTCAAGCTGCCCGACGACGTGACTTTCGACGTGCCCGGCAACCCGCTGGATCGCCACCCCACATGGCGGCACGTTTCCTGCCCGCAATGCGGCCATGACGCGCGGCGCGAAACCGACACGATGGACACCTTCGTCGATTCCAGCTGGTATTACACCCGCTTTACAGCACCGTGGGAAGACCAGCCGACCGACCCCAAGGTCGCCAATCACTGGCTGCCGGTCGATCAATATATCGGCGGCATCGAGCACGCGATCCTGCATCTGCTCTATTCGCGTTTCTTCACCCGCGCCATGCGCGAAACCGGCCATGTCGGCGTCAAGGAGCCCTTCAAGGGCCTGTTCACGCAGGGTATGGTGGTTCACGAGACCTATAGCCACGGCGAAGGCATGAGCCGCGAATGGATAGCCCCCGCCGACCTGCGCATCGAAGAGACCGACGGCGCACGCCGGGCATTCCTGTTGTCTTCCGGCGCAGAAGTGAAGATCGGCTCCATCGAGAAGATGTCGAAGTCGAAGAAGAACGTGGTCGACCCTGACGATATCATCGCATCCTATGGGGCCGATACCGCACGTTTCTTCGTTCTGTCTGATTCGCCCCCTGATCGTGACGTCATCTGGTCCGAAGCGGGTGTGGAGGGCTCAAACCGCTTCGTCCAGCGCGTCTGGCGCATTGTCGGCGAAGTCGCGAGTGAGCTGAAGAGCGTCAAGCCGAAGCCGGCGGCCGAGGGCGAAGGGCTGGTAGCCTCCAAGGCGGCCCACAAGACGCTGAAGGCCGTTCAGGAAGATCTGGACAAGCTCGCCTTCAACAAGGCGATCGCCCGCATCTATGAGCTGGTCAACGCGCTCGCCGGGCCACTTGCGGACGTCGCAGCAGGCGGAAAGTCTGACGACGTCAGGGCAGCTGCTCGCGATGCCGTCGAAATCCTCATCCGCATCATCGCCCCCATGACGCCGCATCTGGCGGAAGAATGCTGGTCGGCGCTGGGTAATGAGGGTCTCGTGGCACAGACGCCATGGCCGGTCTTCGTCGCCTCGCTGGTTGAGGAAAACGACGTGGTCATGCCCGTGCAGGTCAACGGCAAGAAGCGCGGCGAATTGACAATCGCGCGCGATGCGGATCAAGATGCGGTCCGTGCGGCTGCCCTTGCTCTGGATGCCGTCAAATCTATTCTTGCCGGTGGCGAGCCCAAGAAAGTCATCGTGGTTCCGCAGAGGATTGTGAACATTGTTGTCTGACGTTTTTTCGAGATGGAGCCGCGTCGCGGCAGCAATTTCCGTCGTGATGATGGCCGGTCTTCTGGCGGGTTGCCAGGTGCGCCCGCTTTATGGCGAGGCTTCCGGAACCAAGGAGAGGCTGGCGGCTGTCAGCGTCTCCGAAGTCGGTGGCAGGGTTGGGCAGGAAGTCCGCAACCAGCTGATCTTCCTGATGGCTGGCGGCGCGGGTGAACCGGCCACGGCCCAGTATAATGTCAAGATTTCCGTAAGCTCGAGCGCCACCTCCACGGAAGTCGAGAATTACGACCTGACGACCCGCACCAACAACAACTATGACGGCCCTTATCCCGGCCGCGTGGTGATGAGCGGTCAATATGTCCTGACGCGTATTTCCGACGGCCAGATCCTGCGCTCCGCACGCCGCAGCGTGACGGCGCAGGTGGACCTGCCGCAGCAGGAATTCGCCAAGATCAGGGCAACCCGCGACGCCGAAAACCGCGCCGCCCGGGAACTGGCTGAAATCATCCGTACCGATATCGCCGCCACCCTCGGCCGCTGAGAGCCAAGGCCGTGGCGGAGATAAAATCGCATGAATTTGAGCGCTTCGCCGAAAATCCGGCGGAGCGCTTTCGCGTTTTCGTGCTCTATGGTCCGGACCGCGGCCTTGTGTCGGAACGGGCAACCCTCATCGCCAAAAAGACTGGCATCGACCCGGATGACGCTTTCGCATCTTTGAAGCTGACCGCATCCGATCTGCAGGGCGATCCCGGTCGCCTTCTCGACGAGGTGAACGCCATCGGCCTTTTCGGCGGCGAAAAACTCGTCTGGATCAAAAGTGCGGCGGCGGAAAAGGCACTGGTGGACGCGCTCCAGATTCTGGCCGAGACACCGCCAGAGGCGAGCTTCCTGATTATAGAGGCTGGCGACATCAAGAAGGGCACGGGGCTGCGCAAGATCGCGGAACCCGCGCGCTCCATCGCCGCGATCCCCTGTTATGCGGACGATGCGCGATCTCTGAACGCATTGATCGATCAGGAGCTTTCCAACGACAATCTGCGCATCGCGCCCGCCGCACGACAAAGGCTGATCGAATCCCTGGGTGGCGATCGCATCGCATCGCGCAACGAAATCCGCAAGCTGGCGCTTTATTGCCGTGGCGCGGAAGTGATTGAAGAAGAAGACGTGCTGGCCATCATCGGCGATGCCAGTACGGTTTCCGCTGACGATGCAGTTGACGCCATCCTGAAAGGCGACAGAAACGCCTTTTTCCACACCACCCAGAAGATCGTCTCGTCGAAGACGCCGATCTTCCTCGTGCTTCAGGGATGCCTCAAGCAATTCCAGCTGCTCGACCAGATGCGGGCCGAGATGGACGAGAAAAAGCAGCAGGCCGGTCAGGTCATGCAGACACTCGGACGCCATATCCATTTTCGCCGAAAGCCGATCATCGAAAGGGCGCTGCGGACATGGCAGCCGGCTGCGATCGCACGCGAGATGAACCGCCTGCAAGCAGCCATATTGCAAAGTCGCCAGCGGCAAAGCCTGGAAGACAGCGTGGCTCTTTTGACGTTGCTATCGACCACCCTGCAATCCGGCCGCGGCGGATGACCTGCTGAAATTCAGCAAAAAGCCCTCGCGCCTGTGCTGCGAGGGCTCTAGAAATGACGGCGCTAAAGACGCCGTATCGTCGAAATTCAGTCGCCCTGACCGGGCTCTGCGGAAAAATAAAGCTCCAGCTTGCCCTCAACGCCGTCCATTTCCTTGGCCTCGGGCATGGGATCACGCTTGATGGTGATATTTGGCCAGATCGCCGCATATTCCGTATTGAGCTTCAGCCACTTGTCGAGACCCGGCTCCGTATCGGGCTTGATCGCCTCGGCGGGACATTCCGGTTCGCACACACCGCAATCGATACATTCGTCGGGGTTGATCGCGAGAAAATTTTCACCCTCGTAGAAGCAGTCAACGGGGCAGACTTCAACGCAATCGGTATATTTGCAGCGAATGCAGTTGTCGGTCACGACATATGTCATGATGAACTCCAGAATATGCAGACCGGGTCTTTGAGCTTCGGAACACAAGCCGACGCCCGGAATTCAGACAGGGCAATTTCGCAAAGGAGGTAATGCCTTTGACTTCAGATAGCAAGGATAAACAATTCTGAAAACGGGGCCGACCTGGAGGTTTATTCTAATCTTTGCTTCCGTCACTATCGGACAAAAACCTGTCGAGCGCCCGACGCTCTTTTTTTGTCGGACGGCCGCTGCCCGGCTCGCGCATCGCCTGCTCCAGCGGGCTCAACCTGTCAGAAGGCTCCCGTGGCGGCGTCAGATCGTCGTAGAGAAGTCTGGCTTCCTCGTAGGGTCCGCGTCGCTCCCCTCCGGATTTGATGACAAGCACCTTGTCCATCCGCTCGAAACCGATATCGAGCCGGTCAGCGGCCTTCACCAGATGGCTGGGCTGGCGGATAGTGACACCGTTGACCTTGACCTTACCCGACTGAATATAGCTTTGAGCAAGCGAGCGGGATTTGGCCATGCGGGCAAAGAACAGCCACTTGTCCAGACGCTGACGCGTGCTCTCCAGTGGCTGTTCGTTGCTCCCCATGGGCTTATTTCTTCAACTGCTCCTTGAGAGCAGCGAGCTTTGCGAAAGGCGAATCCGGATCGATCGGCTTCTCCTTGCGTGGCGGCTTGGCTTCGAAACGCTGCTGACCCTGCGGCTTTCCGCCACGGTCATTACGGTCCGGCCTGTCCTTGCGCTCACCACGGTCTTGACGATCGTTGCGATTGCCACGGTCAGGACGTCCGCCATCACGCTTGCGCTCGCCCTCGCCACCACGATTGGCAGCTTCGCGATTTGCGCCGTCACGGTTGTCACGACGGCCTTCGCCGCGACGTTCGCCCTGCTCACGGGGAGCCTGTTCACGGTTTTGACCGCGATTGCCGGGACGACGGTTTTCGCTGCGCTGATTTTCGTTGCGGCCACCCGGACGCCACAAAAGAACAGGCTTCGGCTCTGCAGCCTCCGTGCTTTCTGCGGACACGGCCTCGCTTGCACCAGCCTCTTCGGCAACGGCTTCCGCGACAGGCGTCTCCGCAGCGGTTTCGCTGACGGCTTCCACGACCGACGTCTCATCAACAGCTTCGCTCTCCGCGACAGCCGCCGTCTCTGACGCCTGCTCTTCGGAGGCCGGCTCATCCTGCTCGGTCTCGGCGCTTTCCTCTTCCACCACCGCCTCAGCGGCGGCCGGGGCGGCAGCACCGGTCTGGCTGGCGAGGAAGACCTGCGCCTCCTCCGCCGTCACCTGGTCGGCGCGGTAACCAAGACCCTTGAGAATCTCTTCCATATCGTCGAGCGTCGCGCCGAGAATGGAAAGCATCGCAGTCGTCGTCGTGAAACGGCGGCCGTCATAGGCACCTTCCGGACGCGGCTGCTGGCCAGGCTTCCACTGCAACAGCGGACGGATGAGATCGGCCAGGCGCTCGAGAATGTCGATACGCACGGCGCGCTTTCCGAGGAAGCGGAAACCGGCAAGCTTGTAGAACATCCGCTCGAATGCGGGGTCCGTCACCACCGAGGTACGGCCGGCGGCCAGAACCGGAATGAGATCGCCATAACCCGGCTTGCCGAGGCCGTCATTCTTCAGCGCCCAGAGCAGCGTGACAAGCTCCGCCGGAGCGGGCTTGAGAAGCGCAGGCAGGAAAACATGATAGGCGCCGAAACGCACACCGTAACGGCGCATGGAGGCACGCGCATCCTGATCCAGCGACTTCACGTCTTCGGTGACGTCGCGGCGGAACAGAACGCCAAGATTTTCTACCAGCTGGAACGCCAGCCCCTTCGCCAGACCCTGAAGGTCTTCGGCGCGCGAAATATCGTCCAGCGGCTTCAGCACGGTCGCAATCTGGTGATTGACGAAACGTTCGACACGCGCCAGCGCATGATCACGGGCATTGCCGCTCAACTGCTCGTCGGCGACGAGGATCACCCGCGGCTTCATAATGTTATCACCTGCCGAAAGGCGGGCCACCGGTTCGCCCAACCAGCGAACCAGACCATCGGAGCTCAAAGCGAGATCGCCGTTGCCACTGGCATGCAGACGCGCCGCACGCGCCTCGTATTCGAGAGCGAGCGCCTTCTGGGCCGCACCTTGAACGGCCTTCTGATCCGGCCCTTCCATTCCCGGCACCGGCGTGAACCGGAACCCGGCCAATTGGCCGACGTGATGTCCTTCTACGAAGACATCACCATTTACACTGATTTCAGCTTCAAGCATCGCATTCTCTCTCAGGCGCCTCATGAGCACAGATGTCCTGCGATCAACAAAGCGTTTCGTCAACCTTTCATGTAGAGCATCGGACAATCGATCTTCGATTTCCCGCGTCTTTTCTTGCCAGTGTGTCGGATCGGCAAGCCATCCTGGGCGGTTCGATACATAAGTCCATGTTCTGATCTGCGCAATCCTTGCAGACAAGGTATCGATTTCTCCATCGGTACGATCGGCGCGGCGCACCTGTTCGCTTAAGAAATCTTCGTTCACCGTGCCACGTTTTACCAGATCGAAATAGAGCGTCGAGATCAGATCCGCATGCTGGGCGGGTGCGATGCGGCGATAGTCCGGAAGTGCACAAGCCTCCCAGAGTTTTTCCACCCGCGCATCGGTCGTCGTCACGTCGTTGATCTCAGGATAACGTGACAAATATTCGAGCGCCTGCTGGTCGATTGCCGGCAAGGCGCGGGAAAGACCCTGGATCGCAGGCGCGGCATCCAGACTGAGACGCAGATTGGCAATGGAGGAAAAATCGAAATTTTTCGTCCGCCACTGCAGCACCTTCACCGCATCGAACTGATGGGTTTCGATGCGTTCCACCAACTCATCATCGAACGGATCGACACGGCCGGTCACACCAAAGGTGCCATCGCGAAGATGGCGGCCGGCGCGGCCGGCAATCTGGCCGATCTCGCCCGGATTGAGATTGCGGAACTGGTAACCGTCGAACTTACGGTCCTGCGCAAACGCGACATGATCGACATCGAGGTTGAGGCCCATGCCGATGGCGTCCGTCGCCACGAGATATTCGACGTCGCCCGACTGGTAAAGCCCGACCTGGGCATTGCGCGTGCGCGGCGAGAGCGCGCCCATCACCACGGCCGCGCCGCCGCGCTGGCGGCGAACGAGTTCCGCGATGGCATAGACCTCTTCTGCCGAAAACGCGACGATCGCCGTGCGTTGCGGCAGGCGGGTGATTTTCTTCTGGCCCGCATAGAAAAGCTGCGACAGGCGCGGCCGCTCCACCACCGTAATGCCCGGCAGCAGCTTTTGCAGGATCGGGCGCATCGTGCCGGCACCCAGAAGCAGCGTTTCCTCCCGCCCGCGTAAATGCAGCACGCGGTCGGTGAAGATATGGCCGCGCTCCAGATCGCCGGCCAACTGCACCTCGTCGATCGCGACGAAAGCGGCCGTCGTCTCGCGCGGCATGGCTTCCACCGTGCAGACGGAATATTTGGCTTTGGGCGGAGATATTTTTTCTTCGCCGGTGATCAGCGCCACATTCGGCGCACCCACCTTTTCAACCAAGCGGGTATAGACCTCACGCGCCAGAAGACGCAGCGGCAGGCCGATGACACCGCTGCCATGGGCCACCATCCGCTCGATCGCGTAGTGGGTCTTGCCGGTATTGGTGGGGCCGAGAACGGCCGTGACACCGCGGCCGCTCAGGATCATGGGGCGAAAATTCAACGTACTATCCGCGAATCGACTTCATCTGCTTGGCCGCGCCGCCCGCCGTCGCTAAGGCGGGCCGCACGCACCACACATGGCAATGCCCGTCGGCAAAGGCAATAGGCCTTGATTGTAAACTGGTGCAAGACGCCTACTTGCCGCAATTTTCCGTTCAGATTCAGCTGGTTAAGGGAATAAAAAGAATCCGGTGAAAACGGAATCAGAAGGAGCAAAGAACAGTTTGCGAACGAATCGAATACGAATCGCTGACTTCGCGTGATTCAGCTTTTGTTCTCCGCAACATCTGGTTGGCGAAGACACAGCTCATACCAGATTATGAATCCGGATAAGTCCTTGGCCGGATTCAGCTTTATGGCGAAGCCTACCGGCAGAAAATACCGGAATCGGCTGTCAAGCGGCAATCATAGGAAAGCCGGTCCGGAACATGCGGAAAAGGCCGGATCAGAGCGCCTCGCCAGTGAGCAGGCGCGGCGCATTCGCATCCGTCGTGCCCGCAGCCTGACCGATGAAATAGGATTTCAGACCCGGCAAACGATCGACCACACCCAGACCGAAATCGCGCATGATGCGGATTGGACCGACATCATTGGAGAAAAGCCGGTTCAGCACATCCGTCGTCACGCCCATCCGCAAGGTGTCGAAACGCCGCCAAGACTGGTAACGCTCCAGAACGTTGAGAGAGCCGATATCGAGGCCAAGCCGGTCGGCCTCGACCACCGTTTCGGCCAGCGCCGCAACGTCCTTGAAGCCAAGGTTGAGGCCTTGGCCCGAGATCGGATGAATTCCGTGCGCGGCATCGCCGGCAAGTGCCACACGCGGCGCAACGAAGGAGCGTGCCAGTGTCAGGCCAAGCGGAAAGGCGCGTCGGGGACCGACGGGACGGACAGGGCCGAGCTTGTGGCCAAACCGGCGCTCCAGCTCCTCCTCGAACACCAGATCATCGGCGGCCACCAGCCGGTTGGCATCCGCCTTGCGTTCTGTCCAGACGAGCGAGGAACGATTTCCCTTCAGCGGCAGGATGGCGAAGGGACCGGACGGCAGGAAATGTTCCTCCGCGCAGCCCTCATGCGGCCGCTCATGTTCGACGGTGGTGACGATACCAGCCTGATCATAGTCCCATTGCACAGTCTTGATACCGGCCATATCTCTCAGCGCTGAGCGGACCCCGTCGCAGGCAATCAACAATCGCGCGTCTAGCGATGAGCCGTCGGAAAGGCTGATCGCCGTCGATTGCGCACCTGCGGTAAAGCCGGAAACACTGAGGCCGTGGCGAATTTCGATGCAAAGACGCTCGCAAAGCCCCCTGAGCGCCCCGACCATCGCGACGTTCGGAACCATATGGGCAAACGGCCTACCCTCTTCCACTGCTCCATCAAAGGTCAGAAACACCGGACGAACAGGATCGGCGGTCTTCGAATCGGTGACGATCATCCTGTTGATCGGCTGGGCCTCAGGTTCGATCTCGTTCCATATGCCGAAAACATCGAGCATGCGTGTGGCCGCCGCGATAATCGCGGAGGCGCGGACATCCTTCTTCCAGACATCCTCCGGAGCAGCCTCGACCACCTGCACATTGAGGTGTGGGGCCGCCTGCTTGATTGCGACAGCAACCGAAAGGCCGACATATCCGCCGCCTGCCACCACCACGTCCAGCATCGCGCTTCTCCTCAAATCTTGTGCACCCATCATCGGCGCACTATAGACCATATGACATCTTCCTACAGCCGGAGCAGGTTGAAAAAATGTCGCATCCCTCGCAAACGTCCGACCCGATGGCCAACCTCATCGCCACACTCGATCTCGAGAAGCTGGAAGAGAACCTGTTCCGGGGCGAAAGCCCGCAAATCGGCTGGCAGCGGGTTTTCGGCGGCCAGGTCATCGCGCAGGCCCTGATTGCGGCGCAAAGAACGGTGGATGATAACCGCCAAGTGCATTCGCTGCATTCCTATTTCATGCGCCCCGGCGATCCGCTGGTGCCTATCGTCTACCAGGTGGAGCGCATTCGCGACGGCGCGAGCTTCTGTACCCGCCGCGTGGTCGCCATCCAGCATGGCAAGGCGATTTTCTCCATGTCGGCGTCGTTTCAGATCTTCGAGGACGGTTTTAACCATCAGATAAAAATGCCTGATGTGACGCCACCCGAAAAACTGATGAGCGAAGAACAGATGCAGGCAGCCTTTCTGGCCAAGGCGCCGGCTTCGATCCGGAACTACTGGAGCAACAAGCGACCGATCGAGATACGTCCGGTTTCACTGACCCATTATATCTCGAAGGAAAAGCTGGAACCGCAGCAGGACATCTGGGTCCGCGCCGTTGGCGATGTGCCTGATAACCCGCGCCTGCAATTGGCCATTCTCGCCTATCTCTCGGATATGACCCTGCTCGACACCTCGCTCTATGCCCACGGAACGACGATTTTCGATCCTTCCATTCAGGTGGCAAGCCTCGATCATGCCATGTGGTTCCACCGCCCCTGCCGACTGGACGACTGGCTGCTCTACACGCAGGACAGCCCAAGCGCCTCAGGCGCCCGCGGCCTGACCCGTGGCAATATTTTCACCAGACAGGGTGAACTGGTCGCCTCCGTGGCGCAGGAAGGTCTGATCCGCAAAAGGGCAATTGATTAAATAATGCGCTTTTTTCAAAAACCGCACATTTAATAGACGAAAATTACGCGACTTCCTGCCCGTTTTTCAGACGTCCGTCATATAAATTTTATATTTCAATAAGTTAGACACGCCATCCGAAACTGGCACGCCCTTTGAATGTATGTCCGCAGTCGCTGTTACTGATCTGCCAGCGGCAAGGAGAGTCGGCTCCGTGCCGAGGACAAACAAAGGATGGGAAACCAGATGAAAATTGTGATGGCCATTATCAAGCCGTTCAAGCTGGATGAGGTGCGCGAAGCGCTCACCGGCGTCGGCATCCAGGGCCTGACCGTGACCGAAGTGAAGGGTTACGGACGCCAGAAGGGACATACCGAAATTTATCGCGGCACGGAATATGCGGTGAGCTTCCTTCCCAAGCTGAAGATCGAGATCGCGGTCGCATCCGACGTTGTCGACAAGGCTGTCGAGGCGATCGCATCCGCGGCAAAGACCGGGCAGATCGGTGACGGCAAGATCTTTGTCTACTCTATCGAACAGGCCGTGCGCATTCGTACAGGCGAAACCAACACAGAAGCGCTTTGAAGCACGGCTGACAGGGGAGTTTTCTCGCTATGCAATTCAACAAGTTTTCAACACTCGGCAAGCTGGGTGCCGGTGCGGCAGCCCTGATGGCCCCGGCCATCGCCTTTGCCCAGGATGCCGCGCCGGCAGTGGCAGCAGCAGCGCCCGTTCCGGATAAAGCCGACACCGCTTTCATGTATGTCGCGACAATCCTCGTGCTGTTCATGATCATTCCCGGTCTGGCGCTGTTTTACGGCGGCCTCGTCCGCACCAAGAACATGCTCTCCGTTCTCATGCAGTGCACGGTCGTCGGCGCGGTCATGATGCTCGTCTGGGTGATCTACGGATACTCCTTCGCCTTCGGCGGCGGCACCGGTCCCTATTTCGGCGGCTTCGGCAAGCTGTTCCTGTCGGGCGTTTCGCTTGACAGCACGTCGGCAACCTTCTCCGAAGGCGTGGTGATCTACGAATACACCTTCATCGCCTTCCAGATGACCTTTGCGGCCATCACGCCGGCCCTGATCGTCGGTGCTTTCGCCGAACGCGTGAAGTTCTCTGCCGTCATCCTCTTCACCATCCTGTGGGCCACTTTCGTCTACTTCCCGATTGCACACATGGTCTGGGATGCGAACGGCCTGATCTTCGGCATGGGCGCTCTCGACTTCGCCGGCGGCACGGTCGTTCACATCAATGCCGGTGTGGCAGGCCTGATCGGCGCGATCATGGTCGGCAAGCGTACCGGCTTCGGCAAGGACATGATGGCACCCCACTCCATGACGCTGACGCTGGTTGGCGCAGCCATGCTGTGGTTCGGCTGGTTCGGCTTCAACGCCGGCTCAAACCTCGAAGCATCGGGCGGTGCGGTTCTTGCAACCATGAACACCTTCCTCGCAACGGCCGCCGCCATCGTTTCCTGGTCGCTGGTTGAAAGCTTCACCCGCGGCAAGGCCTCCATGCTGGGCGCTGCCTCGGGCATGATTGCCGGCCTCGTTGCCGTCACGCCTGCCGCCGGTTCCGTTGGCCCGATGGGTGCGATCGTTCTCGGCCTCATCGTCTCGCCGATCTGCTACTTCTTCGTCTCCGTGGTGAAGAACAAGTTCGGTTATGACGACACGGCCGACGTCTTCGGCGTTCATGGTATCGGTGGCATCATCGGCGCTCTTGGCACCGGCATCTTCACGTCGCCGCTGCTCGGCGGCACCGGCAAGGCTGATTTCTCGATTACCTCGCAGCTCTGGACGCAGTTCGTCGCCGTCGCCATCACCATCGTCTGGTGTGCGGTCGTCTCGGTGATCCTCTACAAGATCGTTGACGTGATCGTCGGTCTGCGGGTTCCGGTGGAAGCGGAACGCGAAGGTCTCGACCTCGCAACCCACGGCGAAGCCGCTTACCACTCGTAATCTCGGGACAAGGGGTTCTCCATCCCCTTTCCCAAAAGAAAGGCCCGTTTCGACGGGCCTTTTTCTTTGCCGCAAATCTGCTGAAAACAGCAAAAAACTGCATGGTTAACACGACATTAACCAGCAAGCGGTTAGTTTTCCCTGTCAATCCGGGATCAGGTCAACGGCCGGATCTTGCCGAAACCACAAAAATGACGGGTTCAGGGACATGGGCAGAATGCATTCTCCGACATTCGATGGTCGTCACACGCGCTTCGTGCTGACGGCGTTTTTCGTGCGTCAGATCATGGCTCTGGCCGGTTTCGCTCTGCTCGCGACGATCGCGCTGGGCATTGCCGCTCTCGCCACATGGAATGTGGCGGATCCGAGCCTGTCCTATGCCACGGGGAACCAGCCCACCAATCTCTTGGGTTACAGCGGCGCCATCTTCGCCGATATCGTCATGCAGTTCCTCGGGCTTTCCGCAATCATTTCCCTTCTGCCGGTCATCGCCTGGGCGATCACCCTGATCGCCGGCCGCAAATTCAGCCGGATACCCGCCCGCCTCGTCGCCTGGGTTGCAGGCACCATCGTCTGCGCCGCCTCGCTCGGCTGTTTTCCCGCCCCCGTCACCTGGCCGCTGCCGAACGGCATCGGCGGTGTCATCGGTGACATGATTCTCCGCTTTCCCGCCCTTTTCATTGGCGCTTACCCGACCGGCACCGTTGCCACCGTGCTGGGTGCCATATTTGCAGCACCCGCCGCCTGGCTGATGCTGTTTGCCGCGGGCGTTGTCGGCGGCCTGGACGATGAACTCGAGCGGGAAGAACCGGCGCCGGTTGCGAACAAGGCTCGCGCCGCGCGTGAGGTGGAAGAGGATGACGACGACGACGGTGAGGGCTTCTTCGCCAACATTCTCGCCTTCGGCGCGCTCACACATTACTGGTATACCATCCAGGCGCGCTTGCGCCGCCTGTTCGGCCTGAAGTCGAAGTCCCTGCACGATGAATTCGAACACCCTTACGATTTCAACGAATATGAATTCGGCACCCTGAACGAACCCTCCCGCCTGAAGACCGCAATCAACCGCCTCGACCAGCGCGCCGAACCATCCTTCGAGGAACGCGCCGCATCGCGTCGGCAGATGTCGCCTCCTTCCATCGCTCTCGATCATGACGGCGACATGGATGACGAGCCGGCTTTCGATGCGGACGGACGCCGTCTGCCGAGCGGCATCCTCTCGGACGACGACAATGCCGACGAGGCCGATCAGAAGTTCACTCCCAGACAGGCACCGGGACGCGGGCAGCCCAGAATAGCCGCCGCCTCCGCACGCCCCAAACCCAGCGAACGCGTGGCAAGGGAAGCGCAGGCCTCGTTTATCGCCGCAGACGGCTTCCAGTTACCCACCGTTCATCTTCTGGCGGAACCGAAGAATGTCGTGCGCGACAATATGCTGAGCGAAGAAGTGCTTGAGCAGAATGCCCGCCTTCTGGAAGGGGTCCTTGAGGATTTCGGCGTCAAGGGCGAAATCATCCATGTCCGCCCCGGCCCTGTAGTCACGTTGTATGAACTGGAGCCGGCACCCGGCATCAAATCCTCGCGTGTCATTGGCCTTGCAGATGACATTGCCCGCTCCATGAGCGCGATCGCCGCCCGTGTAGCGGTTGTTCCCGGCCGTAACGCCATCGGCATCGAACTGCCGAACCAGACGCGCGAAACCGTGTTCTTGCGCGAACTGATTGGCAGCCGCGATTTCGAAAACAGCAAGGCCAAGCTTGCCATGGCGCTCGGCAAGACGATCGGCGGCGAGCCCGTCATCGCCGATCTCGCCAAGATGCCGCATCTGCTGGTCGCCGGCACCACCGGTTCGGGCAAGTCCGTCGCCATCAACACCATGATCCTGTCACTGCTTTACCGCATGTCGCCGGAACAGTGCCGCCTGATCATGATCGATCCGAAAATGCTCGAACTGTCGATCTATGACGGCATTCCGCATCTGCTCTCCCCCGTTGTCACCGATCCGAAAAAGGCCGTCGTGGCCCTGAAATGGACGGTGCGCGAGATGGAAGAACGTTACAAGAAGATGTCGAAGATCGGCGTGCGCAATATCGACGGCTTCAACAGCCGCGTGCAGCAGGCGCTCGACAAGGGCGAAATCCTCACCCGCACCGTGCAGACCGGCTTCGACCGCCAGACCGGCGAGGCGATGTACGAGACGGAAGAGTTCGATCTGAAGCCCCTGCCCTATATCGTCGTCATCATCGACGAAATGGCTGACCTGATGATGGTCGCCGGCAAGGACATCGAAGGCGCGGTGCAGCGTCTGGCGCAGATGGCGCGTGCCGCCGGCATCCACGTCATCATGGCCACCCAGCGTCCGTCCGTCGATGTCATCACCGGCACGATCAAGGCGAACTTCCCGACCCGCATCTCCTTCCAGGTGACGTCGAAGATCGACAGCCGCACCATTCTTGGAGAGCAGGGCGCCGAACAGCTGCTCGGCATGGGCGACATGCTCTATATGGCGGGCGGCGGACGCATCCAGCGCGTACACGGCCCCTTCGTCTCCGACAACGAGGTGGAGGAAATCGTCGCCTATCTGAAGACACAAGGCTCGCCGGAATATCTTGAGGCGATCACCGAGGAAGACGACGAGGATGGCGCTGGCGGCGGCCCGGCGGGCACCGGCAACTTCTCCGATTCCGAAGACCCCTATGATCAGGCCGTGGCCGTCGTGCTGAGGGACGGAAAAGCCTCTACCTCCTATGTGCAGCGCCGTCTTGGCATCGGTTATAACCGCGCCGCTTCGCTGATCGAGCGCATGGAGCAGGAGGGCATTATCGGCCCCGCCAACCATGCTGGAAAACGCGAAATCCTCGTACCAACGGAAGCAGACATCATCGAGCGGTAATGACATGTCGCCCGAAAGTGCTTAGCGGTTTCGGGGTAACGACATGCACAAAGCAAAGGCCCGACGCGTCGGGCAACCAAGCGGGGCTGAGAAGCGTTATTACACGCGTCCAACGTCATGAAGCCGCCGCCTTTTATGCGGACAATCGCTGCGATGAAGGAGAACAGAATGAACGACCTCACTACCGGCGAAACGGCCACCGCAAGCGCACCTGAAAAAGGGATGACGCGGCGTGGCGTGCTGACGGCATTTTCCATGGCTGCGGTCATGGCGGGCCTGTCGCCGCTTGACGCCTTTGCCCAGGCAGCCGGCAATGGCGCAACCGCACAGAAAATTGCCAATCATTTCTCGTCGGTCAAGACGATGATGGGCGAATTTGTGCAGTTTGGCCCGCGCGGCGAACAGACCGGCGGTAAATTCTACATCGAACGGCCGGGCAAGCTTCGCTTCAATTATGAAGACCCCTCACCCATGCGGGTCATTGCCGATGGCAAGAATGTGGTTATCGGCAACATGAAGCTGAAGACCTGGGATCTCTATCCGCTGTCCAAGACCCCTCTCAGCCTGCTTCTGTCCGACAAGATCGATCTCGGCAACCAGAAGGTCCGGAACGTGAAGGAAGAGTCAGACCTGACCACCATCGTTTTGGGTGACAAGAGCATCTTCGGCGATTCGACCATCACCCTGATGTTCGACCCGAAAACCTTCGATCTGAGGCAATGGACAACGACCGACGCCCAGAACAAGGACACCACCGTCATGATCTTCAACGTCCAGACGGGCGTGAACCTCGATGAGCGCGTCTTCAACATCAACTATGAGGAAGTGCGCAAGCGCGGCTGAGCACCGTCTATTTTGGAAAAACGGTTCGAAGGCGGCCTCGCGGTCGCCTTTTTCATTTTGCCGCTAAAATACATTCCCGTTTTCATCGCGATGTTATAAGCCTGCGCCCCGGAAACATGTCTCGAAACAACGGAGTTCGGGGCAGCAAACGCGGAGCACATGCATGTCGTTTTCGATAACCACCTGGAACATCAACTCTGTCAGGCTGAGAATGCCGATCGTTGAGCAGTTTCTGGTGCGTTACAAACCCGACATTCTTTGCCTGCAGGAAACGAAATGCCCGAATGGCGAGTTTCCGATGAAGCCGCTGAAGGCACTGGGTTACGAGCACGTCATCATCCACGGCCAGAAGGGCTATCACGGTGTGGCGATCGCTTCGAAAATCCCGCTGACCGAAGACCACCGGCAGGACTATTGCGGTATCGGCGATGCGCGTCACATCTCGGCGATTTTTCAGGTCGGGTCGCGCCGCGTGCGGCTGCATAATTTCTACGTTCCGGCCGGCGGCGACGAGCCGGATCGGTCGATCAATCCGAAATTCGGCCACAAGCTCGATTTCATCGAGGAAATGAAGGCGCTGCGTGCCGATGGCGTGCCCGGCACCTCGTCCATCCTTGTCGGCGATCTCAACATCGCGCCGTTTGAAAATGACGTCTGGTCACACAAACAACTTCTAAAGATCGTCAGCCACACGCCTGTCGAAACCGACGGCATGCTTGATATCATCAAGCAGGGCAACTGGCTTGATCTGATGCGCCTGAACGTGCCGGAGACGGAAAAAATCTATACGTGGTGGAGCTACCGCGCCAAGGATTGGGAAGCGGCCAATCGTGGCCGGCGTCTCGATCATATCTGGTCATCGCAGGATCTCGGCGCCTCGCTCGAAAAAATCGACATATTGCAGGAGGCGCGCGGCTGGAACCGGCCATCGGACCACGTTCCGGTTACAGCCCATTTCCGGTTCTGAACCGGCATTTTCCGGACGATCTCAGACGAAGCGGTTCTGTAAACGGGCCGCACCCGCCGCGAGCGCGGCGATATTGTCACGGATGCGCGCCGACACGATATCGGCGACCTCCGGAAACTCCTCCACCAGCCGGTGAAAGAGGATGCGCGTTATCCGTATGACTTCGGAATCCTCCGCCGCAACGGCGGTGAATTTCCTTTCGCAGAGGGTGAAAAGGGCAAGCTCCGAAAGCAGCGCTCCCTTGCCCGGTGTCGCCTGCAGTTCGGGTTTGCCGTCTCGCCCCGCCGAAAAAAGCTCGAAATGGCCTGATGTCACCGCAAAGGCGCATTCCGCCGGCGAATGCTCCCGGAACAATGTCTGGCCCGCCGATACCCGGCGGCGTTCCGCACCGAAGGCGATGAGCCGCAACTGGTCGTCGCTGAAGCCAGCGAACAACGGCACTTGCCCCAGCAGCATGATATCGTCCGTCAAGGCCATGTCGTTCGTTACTCCGGAAAACCGCCTGCATCACTAGAGCGGTTTTCCAATATCAGCCTTCAAAATACAAGACGTTAGAGCGCCGCGCGATTTTTTCAGATGCGCCCGGCAGGCTCTAAGCCATCAGGTCCCTGTTCAGGGAACGATCTTGTAGCCGCCATTCTCGGTGACCAGAATTTCGGCATTGGAAGGATCCCGCTCGATTTTCTGACGCAGACGATACACATGCGTTTCGAGCGTGTGCGTCGTCACACCGGAATTGTAACCCCAGACCTCTTCCAGCAGGACGTCTCGGGTAACGACGGCGCTGCCGGCGCGGTAGAGATAACGGATGATCGCCGCCTCCTTTTCCGTCAACCGGATTTTCTTGCCGTCTTCGGTCGTCAGCAGCTTCTGGCTGGGCTTGAACTGATAGGGACCAACGGTGAAAACCGCATCTTCACTCTGTTCATATTGGCGAAGCTGCGCCCGGATGCGCGCCAGAAGCACGGCGAAGCGGAACGGCTTCGTCACATAATCATTGGCACCCGCTTCAAGCCCGAGGATCGTGTCGGAATCGGTGTCATGGCCGGTCAGCATGATGATCGGCGCTTTGAAGCCGCCCTTGCGCAACAGTTTCACGGCCTCGCGGCCGTCCATGTCCGGAAGGCCTACATCCATGATGAGGAGGTCAACCTGGGCGGTCTTGGCGGTCTGCATCGCCTGCGCGGCATTTGCACCGCTCAGCAGCGAGAATTCCTCATAGGGAGACAATTGCTCGGTCAGCGTCTCCCGAAGATCGTCGTCATCGTCCACCAGAAGGATTGTGCGAGCCGTCATTCGGATTCTCAGCCTTTCTTACTTTAGCGCCTCGGCTCAAAAAATCGGGCTCGATTTTAGGAAGGCACGAGGCGTAGTTTAAAAGAGTTAGAGCGCTCGCTGTGCATCGATAATAACGCACGGCGCTCTAATTATCAGCCAATTCAGCGGTTTGCCGGTAAAAGGTCAACCCATTGCCATGATATAACGAAGTGCTATGACTTCACGTTAAATAACCTGCAAAGCAAAATCTCGTGAAAAACATGAGCAACCCCTCGCCAAGACAACGTAAACGCGCATCAACGCTCATGGTTCGGCCGGCTCCCTCAAAAACCAGCCGTGCCATCGTCCAGCTCGGGCACCTCACCTTTGCCGCCGCGATCGGGCGCAATGGCCGCACCGCGATGAAACGCGAGGGAGACGGCAAATCACCCATTTCCCTCACCCACCTGCTGTACGGATTTTATCGCGGCGACCGCAATACCGGCATCACCACAACATTGCCGATGCAGCGGACGCGCAGATCCATGCTATGGTGTGACGAACCCCGTAGCGCCAATTACAACAGGCTGGTCAAAACGCCCTTTGCGCCAAGCCATGAAGAAATGATGCGCAAGGACGGTCTCTACGACGTCTGCCTGGTGCTCGACTGGAACATCACCTCAAGAAGCCGCAACCGGGGCTCGGCGATCTTCATGCATTTGATCCGTCCGGGATATGAGCCGACCGCCGGCTGCGTCGCCCTCCACCCTAAAGACATGCGGCGTATTCTGCCCCACATGCGCAAAGGCACGAAAATCCGCATTCTTTGAAGCGCATCGTGCAATCGGGCAACAAAAAACCCGCCATTCGTGGCGGGTTTTTTTAGAAGGAAGAGGCCGGTTATTAAGCGGCTTCGTCCTGAGAATCGTCCTCTTCAACAGCCTTGCCACGCTTGGGGCCTTTGGCAAGGTTGACTTCCACCAGGCGAACAGCCTCGGTTTCGGACATCTTGTTGACGGCGGCAATTTCGCGCGCCATGCGATCGAGAGCAGCTTCATAAAGCTGACGCTCGGAATAGGACTGCTCCGGCTGATTTTCGGCACGGTAAAGATCGCGTACCACTTCCGCGATCGCGATAAGATCGCCGGAATTGATTTTCGCATCATATTCCTGGGCGCGGCGCGACCACATGGTACGCTTCACACGTGCCTTGCCCTGCACCACTTTCAGCGCCCGCTCGACAAAATCGCCTTCGGAAAGCTTGCGCATGCCGATGCTCACAGCTTTAGCGACGGGAACCTTAAGACGCATCTTGTCTTTTTCGAAATCGATGACAAAAAGCTCAAGCTTCATGCCGGCGACTTCTTGTTCCTCGATTGCAGAAATGGTACCGACACCATGAGCGGGATACACAATCGCTTCACCGGTCTTGAAACCGTGATGTGCTGGAGATTTCTTCTGCTGGGTCGTCATTCGTTCTAAAAACTCCCTGTTACATACCCGGCAATGCCGGGGTTGGGTCGGTCAGGCCCTGATGAGACGGGGGAACCGTCAAGTGACTCCGCACTGGTCCAGCCGTGTACGCAAAAAAACACCTTCCCGCATTGCGGGGTTCGATAACGTAAACGCTCGATATGTCACGGAAACCGCGTGCAAAAGAGGTGTTGCTTTCGTGGTGTTTTTGGGCACACAAATGCCACGCTGTGGATCAGTGTCGTTGGTGTACCACAAAAATAGGCGCAAATCAATAATTTGCTTCGACCGTGGCCGCAACATCACATGGCGGCTCAATAACCGCCTAAAAATTAGTCGCTAAAATACTGTCAAATGCTTCGCGACAGACCCTCATGGCAAAAGAAGCAAAAAAATTTCACTTACCAACCAAAGAAATACGAAAGCCTCTTAAACTCTTCGTAATTCCACGCCAATATCCGATTCGACTGAAAAGGCAAAATCCGTAAATTGACGGTGCTTTTTTACATTAAAGTGTGATTTTTGGAGGAATCCACGTCAAATGGGCTACAGAAATAATCCAAAACGCGAAAAACAGATCGAAAAAGCGCGCCAACAGGCAATTGCCGAAAATGTCCAATTTCTTGATCCAGGTATTCTTTATGGAAGGGCAAGTGCCGACGATATAGAATATTATTCCGCCGAGATGCTGGCGGCGAGCGCGGCTCACAGTTTCCAGGCGCTTTCGCACTGGACCAGAGAGACGCCCCACATCAGCATCACCCAGGTGGAAGGCGTTTCACCGCGCGATATCCCGGTAACCGTCCTGACCATTATCGGCCGCAACATGCCTTTCCTTTATGATTCGGTCATGGGTGAGGTCACCAGCAGCTATCGCGGCCTTTATCTGGCAGTCCACCCCATCCTCGTGCATGATGACGACGCGCAGGCTGGCTACCGCCTTGCGGAACCCGAGGATGATCCCGCCGAGAATATCAGCCTCATCCAGCTGCATATCGCGCCGCTGACACAGCAGGCCGCCGCAGCGCTGGAAGAACGGCTGCGCTTTGTCCTCACACAGGTGCAATCCGCCTATCGTGACTGGCGGCCCATGCTGGCGAAGCTTGACGAGGCGCTGGACGAATTATCGAAGCGCGGCTCCTCGCGGCGCAAGACCGAGCGTACGGAAGCGGTCGAATTCCTCAACTGGCTTCGCAATGACAATTTCACCTTCCTCGGCATGCGGGATTACACCTATTCCGGCAAGGGGAAGAACGCCAGGATCGAACGCGGTGACGGCGTCGGCCTGGGCAGCCTGAGCGATCCGGATGTGCGCGTGCTGCGCCTCGGCAAGAACGCCGTAACGACGACGCCTGAAATTCTCGCCTTCCTGGATGGCCCGGATTTCCTCATCGTCACCAAGGCCAATGTAAAATCCATTGTGCATCGCCGCGCCTATATGGATTATATCGGCATCAAGCGCTTCGATGAGGACGGCAACGTCATCGGCGAATTGCGCATCGTCGGCCTTTTCACCGCCACCGCCTATACGCGTTCTGTTAAGCAGATCCCGCTGCTGCGCGCCAAGATCGCGGATGTCGAGCGGCACTTCGGCTTCGATCCGAACAGCCACTCCGGCCGCATCCTGCAAAACACGCTGGAAGCCTATCCACGTGACGACCTCTTCCAGATCGAGACGGACCTTCTGATCCGCTTCATCGAGCAGATCATGGAACTGAGCGACCGGCCACGCGTGCGCGTGCTTGCCCGTATCGACCGCTTCGACCGCTTCGTATCGGCGATCATCTTCGTGCCGCGCGAAGAGTATAATTCCTATGTGCGTGAGAAGATCGGCGATTATCTGAGCAGGGTCTATGACGGGCATATTTCCGCCTATTACCCCGCCTTCCCCGAAGGTGCAGTCGCCCGCGTCCACTTCATCGTCGGCCGCACGGAAGGCAAGACGCCGCGCATCGCGCAGGACAGGCTGGAAGACGCCGTCAGCGATATTGCGGCACGCTGGATAGACCACCTCGTCACCCTGTCCGAACCGGGCGCACCGGTGCTGGAGGTCGATCAGGCCTATCAGGAAGCCTTCACGCCTGAAGAGGCGATCCGCGACATGCCGGACATTCTGGCGGCCGCCAATGGTGAGCCGGTCCGCATTGAATTCTACCAGCAGGAAGGCCAGCCGGCCGACACGCTGTCGCTGAAAATTTTCCACCGCGACGGCCATCTGCCGCTTTCGCGCCGTGTGCCGCTGCTCGAAAATCTCGGCTTCAACGTCATCAGCGAGCGTACCTTCGACATCGGTGTCGTTTCAGATGACGGTAAGCGCGACATCGTGCTGCACGACATGGAGCTATCCGTCGCGGCGGGCACGACACTCGACCTGCCGCATGACGGACCGAAACTCGAGGAAGCCTTCCTTGCCGCCTTTTCGGCCAAGGTTGATAATGACAACTTCAACCGGCTGATCCTCGCCTGCGGCCTGTCCGTGCGCGAAGTCTCTGTTTTGCGCGCCTATGCACGCTACCTTCGTCAGACCGGCATTGTTTATTCGCAGGAGCATATTTCCGAAACGCTCTTCAAATATCCGGCCATTTCCCGTAATATTTTCGCGCTGTTCAAGGCTGGCTTCGACCCGTCTATCGACGAAAAGAAGCGGCTGAAGAAACTTGCCGAAATACACAAGGCGATCGAAGCGGCATTGAGCGGCGTTCCCAATCTCGATGAAGACCGCACGCTGAGGCGTTACGTCAACGCCATCGACGCGACGCTGCGCACCAACTACTTCCAGAAAAATGGCGACGGTACGCCAAGAGACCTCCTGGCGTTCAAGTTCGATCCGAAACATCTGGACGGCCTGCCTGATCCGCGTCCCTTCCGCGAAATCTTCGTCTACGGAACCGAGGTCGAAGGCGTGCATCTGCGCTTCGGCAAGGTCGCACGCGGCGGTCTGCGCTGGTCGGATCGTGGCCAGGATTACCGCACCGAAGTGCTCGGCCTCGTCAAGGCGCAGCAGGTCAAGAACGCGGTGATCGTGCCCGTTGGCGCAAAGGGCGGTTTCTTCCCGAAGAACCTTTCCGCCGGCGGCTCCCGCGATGAGGTCTTTAATGCCGGACGCGAGGCCTACAAGACCTATATCCGCACCCTGCTCTCGATCACCGACAATATCGTCGATGACGCCATCATACCGCCTGCCGATACGCTGCGGCTCGATGGTGACGACCCCTATTTCGTCGTTGCCGCCGACAAGGGGACAGCGACGTTCTCCGACACGGCGAACGGCCTTGCCCGCGACGCCGGCTTCTGGCTGGACGATGCCTTCGCATCGGGTGGTTCGGCCGGTTATGACCACAAGAAGATGGGCATCACCGCACGCGGCGCATGGGAAACGGTAAAGCGCCATTTCCGTGAAATGGACACCGACATCCAGACCACACCCTTCACCGTGGCCGGCGTGGGCGACATGTCCGGCGACGTTTTCGGCAACGGCATGCTGCTGTCGGAAAAGATCAGGCTCATCGCCGCCTTCGATCACCGCGATATCTTCATCGATCCGGATCCCGATACCGACAAGTCCTTCACTGAGCGCAAACGGCTTTTCGAACTGCCGCGCTCCAGCTGGCAGGACTATGACCGCTCGGCCCTCTCCGGCGGCGCGATGATCATCTCGCGTTCCGAAAAATCGGTAACACTGACGCCGGAAGCCGTGGCCGCCATCGGTCTCGACAAGTCCGCCGCCACGCCCTTCGAGATCATGACCGCCATTCTGAAGGCGCCGACCGATCTCCTCTGGTTTGGCGGCATCGGCACCTATATCAAGGCGGCGGTGGAAACCAATGCCGAGGTGGGTGACAGGGCAAACGACCCCATCCGCGTCAACGCCACCGAACTGCGCGCCAAGGTCATCGGTGAAGGTGCCAATCTGGGCATCACCCAGAAGGGCCGCATTGCCTATGCGCTTTCGGGCGGACGTTGCAATTCCGATGCCATCGACAACTCGGCCGGGGTGAATTCCTCCGACGTCGAGGTCAACATCAAGATCGCGCTCGCCTCCGCCGTCAATACCGGTCGCTTGACGATGCCGAAGCGCAATCAGCTTCTTGCCTCCATGACGCCGGAAGTGGCGCAGCTGGTGCTGCGCAACAACTACCTGCAATCGCTGGCGATCTCGCTGACGGAACGGCTGGGGCTCGCAAACCGCGAAGAACTTGGCCGCCTGATGGGCGCGCTGGAGGCAACCGGACAGCTGAACCGCAAGGTGGAAACCCTGCCTGATAATGCCGAGTTCAGCGAAAGATATGCCTCTGGCAAGCCGCTGACCCGACCGGAAATCGGTGTGCTTCTGTCTTATGCCAAGCTGACGTTGTTCGACGCACTGGTGGCAAGCCCGCTGCCGGATGAGCCTTATCTCCAGCATCTGCTCGTCGACTATTTCCCGGCCAAGATGCAGAAGAACTATGCGGACGATATCAAGGCGCATCGCCTGCACCGTGAAATCGTTGCAACCGCGCTCGCCAACGCCGTGGTCAACCGCGGTGGTCCGGGCTTCGTGCAGAAACTTGGCGATGCAAGCGGTCTTCTGGCAGCTGACGTCGTCAAGGCGGCCGTCATCGTCGAGGATGGTTTCGGCCTCAAACGTCTGTGGAGTGAGGTCGACGCGCTTGATGGCAAGATCGGGGGACAAGTCCAGAACGGGCTTTATGCCACCATTGCCCGCATCTTCTCCGATGCAAGCAGGCTTTACCTCCAGACTCGAAGCGCGGGCGCTGCAACAGGCGACATGGCGACCGAGATCGAGCGCCTGAAAACCGCCATCAAGACGCTGTCGCCTGCAGCGGCGAAATATCGCCGCGAGCTTGGCGTCACGGAAATCGACGGCGTTCCTTCCACCCTTCTGGAAGAGCTGGATACACTTTCCCTGCTGGTCTATGTGCCAGAGATCATGCGGATCGCCGAAAGTGCGGACACGACGCTTGCCCGCGCCGCCGAAAGCTATGCCACCGTTTCCTCGACCTTCCGTGTGGCACGCCTGCTGGACTCCAGCCAGCGCATCGCACCGGCCGATCATTACGAGAGCCTGGCTCTTCTGCGCAGCCAGGACCAGATCTCCTCCTCCCGACGCCGGATCGTCATCTCTGCGCTGACGGAATATGCAAAGGAGAAAGATCCGGTTCAGGCCTGGTATGCCGCCGACCGCGTGCGGGTGAACCGCATCGTTTCCGAGCTGGGTGCACTCAGCGAAAGTGGCGATACCAACCTCGCTCGCCTGACGGTGGCGGCGGGGCTGCTTGGCGATATCGTTCAGGCGCGCTGATCGGCAGTCTTAAAAACGCCATCCGGGTTACCGACCCGGATGGCGAAAAACGAAGCGGATGACCGGCATCCCGCACTCTATCCTCCCCGATTATCCGATAGGACGATGAATGACTGTCCCCTACCCAAACGCGGAAACAGTGGTTGCCAAACGCGGCATCTGGGGCTGGGTCATGTTCGACTGGGCGGCGCAGCCGTTTTTCACGGTCGTCACCACGTTCGTTTTCGGGCCTTATTTCGTCGCCCGTCTCACCGATGATCCGATTTCAGCGCAGGCGACATGGAGCAATATGGCGACGGTCTCCTCGATCATCATCGCCCTCTTCTCCCCCATCCTCGGCTCCATCGCCGATCAGTCCGGCGCACGCAAACCGTGGATCGCCTTTTTTGCCGTCATCAAGATCGTCAGCCTCTTTTTCCTCTGGTTTGCAGCGCCAGGCTCACCGCTTATCCTGCCGATCATCTGCATGATCCTCGCCTCCATCGCGGCAGAATTTTCTATCGTCTTCAACGACTCCATGATGCCGCGACTGACCAACCCGCAAAATGTCGGGCGCATTTCCAATCTCGCCTGGGGACTGGGTTATCTGGGCGGCATGGTGGTGCTGATTGCGGTGGTGACGCTTCTGGCCGCCAACCCGCAGACCGGGCTGACCATCGCCGGCATCAAACCACTTTTCGGTCTCGACCCGGCAACCGGCGAGGACGCCAGAATAACCGGTCCGCTCGCTGCGCTCTGGTATCTCATCTTCATTCTGCCGATGTTTCTGTTAACCCCGGACGCCGAAAAGGGCCTGCCCTTTGCAGCGGCGATCCGCTCGGGCCTTTCAGAACTCAAGATGACACTCCGCGAACTGCGTTACCGCCCGACGCTGTTGCGGTTTCTGATCGCGCGCATGCTCTATCAGGATGGCGTGAACGGCGTGCTCATTCTGGGCGGAGCGTTCGCCGCTGGCATGTTCGGCTGGGCGACGATGGAAATCGGCCTCTTCGGCATTCTCCTCAACGTCGTCGCCATCGCAGGCTGCTTTGCCGCCGGGCGGCTCGATCAGAAACTCGGATCGCGCATCACCATCCTCATCAGTTTGGTGCTGCTGCTGCTCGCCACGCTCGGCATCGTCTCCACGGAAAAGGGCTCGACCCTGTTTGGCTGGATACAATTATCGACGGCGGACAATGGCGGCATCTTCGCGACAGGCGCGGAAAAGGCCTATCTGCTGTATGGCGTCCTGATCGGCCTCGCCTTCGGCCCCGTCCAAGCCTCGTCCCGCTCTTATCTCGCGCGCAATATCACCGTGGCAGAAGCGGGCCGTTATTTCGGCATTTACGCGCTTTCCGGGCGTGCCACGAGTTTCATGGCGACGCTGTCGTTTTCCATAGCAACCTATATAAGCGGCTCCGCCCATATCGGCATGGCCACGCTCATCGTATTTCTGGGGGCTGGATTTCTACTGTTGCTGCGCGTGCCGGAAAGAACGGCAGGCTAAAAGTTCGAAGCAGCAGCCGATGCGGTTGATCAAACCCGACATCGGCCCGCACAAGACAGATCAGAGCTGATCCAGTTTTTGCTGCAATGCGCGCAGCTGTGCCTTCAGCTCATCGATTTCGGACGCGTTCGGCTTGCGGGTTTCCTTTGGCGCCTGCGGCATTGCGAAAGGCGTGAATCCCTGCATCGCCTGCCGGAACAGTTCCGTATTACGGCGGATCTGTTCTTCCATCATCTGCAGCGGCGCCTGAAAATTCCGGGCAAGCGAACCGTCGCCGAACGCCTTAGCCATATGCTCCTGCATCTGGCTCTGCTGATCCGAGAATGTCTTCATCGAATGTTCGAGAAATGTCGGCACGACCATCTGCATCTGATCACCGTAGTAGGAGATCAATTGCCGCAGAAACGCCGTCGGCAGTAACGTATTGCCGGTTTTGGCTTCCTGTTCGACGATGATCTGCGTCAGAACCGCATGGGTGATGTCTTCGGACGACTTGGCATCCTGAACCTTGAAGTCCTCGCCGCGCTTGACCATCTGCGCCAGATCATCGAGCGTCACATAGGTGCTGGTGCCGGTATTATAGAGCCGCCGGTTGGCGTATTTTTTAATGATTGTTTCGCCGTCGTGTTTCGCCATGCCCGCCTCCTCGCGATGATGGTATTTTCTTTTTTTTGGTCTTAGTGCTCTTCCCGGCGCAAAGTGTATGCGCAAAACGAGCCCTCTGACAAATGTTTTGTGCATCGCAACAGTTTGTTTTTTGCGCAGCAATTTTCCGCAAGATTCCCAAGTGATTTAGCAACATCTTTTAAAGCAACTTTCGGCATTTGACTTGTATTGAAAGCTTTGCCAGTCTCCGCCCGCATGTGAGGAGAATAGAGATGACCCTGCCTTCAATCGTGATTGCCAGCGCCGCGCGCACTGCTGTCGGTTCCTTCAATGGCCACTTCGCCAACACACCCGCCCACGAGCTGGGGGCAACCGTCATCAATGCCGTGCTGGAACGCGCGGGTGTTGCGGCAAGCGAAGTCGATGAAGTCATTCTTGGTCAGGTGCTGACGGCTGGCGAAGGGCAGAACCCGGCCCGGCAGGCGGCCATGAAAGCCGGCATTCCGCAGGAGGCGACCGCCTTCGGTCTCAACCAGCTCTGCGGCTCCGGCCTGCGCGCCGTCGCCCTCGGCATGCAGCAGATCGTTACCGGCGATGCGGCCATTATCATCGCCGGCGGTCAGGAATCCATGTCCATGGCGCCCCATTGCGCACATTTGCGCGGCGGCGTGAAAATGGGTGATTTCAAGATGATCGACACCATGCTGAAGGACGGCCTGACCGACGCATTCTATGGCTATCACATGGGTATCACCGCCGAAAACATCGCCCGCCAATGGCAGCTTTCCCGCGATGAACAGGATCAATTTGCTGTCGCATCGCAAAACAAGGCCGAAGCGGCACAGAATGCCGGCCGTTTCGCCGATGAAATCGTCGCCTTCACGGTCAAAGGCCGCAAGGCCGATACCGTCATTGATGCAGACGAACATATCCGCGCCGGCGCTTCGCTGGAAACCATGGCAAAGCTTCGCCCCGCCTTCGACAAGGAAGGCACGGTGACAGCAGGCAATGCCTCCGGCCTGAATGATGGCGCAGCCGCCACACTTTTGATGTCGGAGCAGGAAGCGGCAAAGCGCGGCATCAAGCCGCTGGCGCGTATCGCCTCCTGGGCGACGGCGGGCGTCGATCCGCAGATCATGGGCACCGGCCCCATCCCCGCCTCCCGAAAGGCGCTGGCCAAGGCCGGCTGGTCGATCAACGATATTGGTCTTGTCGAGGCCAATGAAGCCTTTGCCGCCCAATCTTGTGCGGTCGTGCGCGAACTGGGCCTTGATCCTGATATCGTCAACGTCAACGGTGGTGCAATCGCCATCGGCCACCCGATCGGCGCTTCCGGCGCACGCGTCCTGAATACGCTGATTTTCGAGATGCGACGCCGCAACGTGTCCAAGGGCCTAGCAACACTCTGCATCGGCGGAGGCATGGGCGTCGCCATGTGCATTGAGGCGCTCTGAAACGGCTGCGTGGCTTTCCAAAAATCAATTCCTGTTCGGCGAACAATAGGGTAGAAGCAGCCTCCCATTGGCCGTATTTCTGTGGCCGTTGAGCACGGCAAAAGCAGTTCAGGACATGGAGGCCGATATGAGCCGGGTTGCGTTGATTTCCGGCGGGACGAGCGGCATAGGCGCCGCAATTGCCCGCGCCTTGCAGGCAGCCGGCTACCGGGTAGCCGTCAACTATGCTTTCACGACTGACAGGGCTGAAGCCTTTCAGAAAGAAACCGGCATCCCTGCTTTTCAGTGGGACGTTCGCGACTACGACGCCTGCGTCGACGGTATTGCAAAGGTGGAAGAGGCCTTCGGTCCCGTCGAGGTCCTCGTCAACAATGCCGGCATCACCCGCGATGCGATGTTTCACAAGATGTCGCCGCAGCAATGGCGCGAGGTGATCGACACCAACCTCACCGGCGTCTTCAACATGACGCATCCCGTCTGGCCGGGCATGCGGGATCGCGGTTTCGGCCGCATCGTCAATATTTCCTCGATCAATGGCCAGAAGGGACAGGCGGGGCAGGCCAACTATTCCGCCTCGAAGGCAGGCGATATCGGCTTCACCAAGGCGCTCGCCCAGGAAGGCGCCAGCCGCAACATCACCGTCAACGCCATCTGCCCCGGCTATATCGGCACGGAGATGGTGAGAGCGATACCGGAAAAAGTGCTTGCCGAACGGATCGTCCCGCAAATTCCGGTCGGGCGGCTGGGCGAACCGGAAGAAATCGCCCGTTGTGTCCTGTTTCTCGTTTCCGACGAGGCCGGTTTCATCACAGGCTCCACCATGACGGCCAATGGCGGGCAATATTTCGCCTGAGATCGGCTGCTCCTGAGTTTGGCGGCAGCTAAATCAGTAAACTTTTCGTGATAATTACTCTGGAAATTTTGCCGCGCACAAAAACTTGAGCACGAAACACTGGAAAGTATGGCGCGCTAAACCAATGAAAATACGATAGTTTTTGTATAGTTTAGAATGAATCTAGAAATTCCGCTCCGATTCAAAAGGAGGTTTTTCTTGACATTTGGTGTCCTGTTTTGGTTTAAGAATGAAAACAACGTGTTGCGTCATACAGGCAGTCCATCATGCTGGTTTGCAGCTGCAATTACATCACCGATCACGATATCCGGGACGTCATCAACGAACTCCTCGACGAGGACTGTTGGCAGCTGATCGTTCCTGCGAAAGTGTATCACGCCATGGAAAAACGTGGTCGCTGTTGCGGCTGTTTTCCGACCGTTGTCGACCTGATCATCAAAACCACCGAAGAATATCACGCCCGTCGCCACTCGACTGAGGCCGATGTTTTTGATTTTATGTCCCGCTTGAAGCGATTCCATGAAGAGAACAGGAGAGCGGACATTGAAAGGCGACAAAAAAGTCATCGAGCGGCTTAACGAGGCCCTTTTTCTCGAACTCGGTGCGGTGAACCAATATTGGCTTCATTACCGGCTGCTGAACGACTGGGGCTATACAAAGCTCGCAAAGAAGGAGCGCGCTGAATCCATCGAAGAGATGCAGCACGCCGACAAGATCATTGATCGTATCATCTTCCTCGAAGGTCATCCCAACCTTCAGACGCTGGCTCCGCTGCGCATCGGCCAGAATGTCAAGGAAGTGCTGGAAGCTGATCTCGCGGGCGAATACGACGCCCGGACCTCTTACAAGAAGTCGCGTGACATCTGTTCCGAGGCCGGAGACTACGTCTCCATGAAGCTGTTTGAAGCCCTGCTGATCGACGAAGAAGGCCATATCGACTTCCTCGAAACCCAGCTCGATCTGCTCGGCAAGATCGGCGTGGAAAAATATGGTCAGCTCAACGCCGATTCCGCCAACGAAGCGGAATAAGCTTTCGACATTGGATAAAGAAAAGGCGGCCCATGGCCGCCTTTTTATTTACTTGCCGGAGAGGTGCCGGAACTCTGCGACCACCTGCTCGTAGACCGCGCGCTTGAATGGCACGATCAAATCCGGAAGGCTTTCCATCGGCTTCCAGCCCCAGGCATCAAATTCAGCCGTGTGGCCCGTTGGCGGCGGGTCGATCTGGATTTCACTTTCATCGCCTTCGAAGCGGAAAGCGAACCAGCGCTGCGCCTGCCCGCGATATTTTCCCCTTAGACCGATGCCGATCAGTTCGGGCGGCAGATCGTAGTTGATCCAGTCACTCGCTTCCGCAAGCAAAGTCACCGTCTTCATTCCGGTTTCTTCGTAAAGCTCACGAATGGCGGCCGTCAAAGGCCGCTCGCCATCATCGATACCGCCCTGCGGCATCTGCCACAATTGCGGTGAGCCGTCATATTCGGAATTACCTTCGCTGATGCGTCGACCGGCCCAGACAAGGCCTTCGGCGTTGAGAACCATTATTCCCGCACAGGGGCGATAAGGCAAATCTTCTGCTTTGATTGTCATGGGGAACCCGCATTGCTGAGCGCCGCAAAGGCGCATGAAATAGCCGTGCAGAAGGTTTACTGCCCCGCCTGCTGTGAAACAAGCGCAGAAACGCCAACGATCTCGATACCGCGCCCACCGGATTCCCGCGACCATTTGGAAATCGCGGCGATGCTTTCGTCGAAAGCCGAAGCCACACCAATCGCCTGACCGTTGCGGCGTGCAATTCGCTCCAGCTCATCCAGCTTGCGCAGGATGGCGCTTTCAGTCACTTCGCCATCAAGCAGAACATCGGCAAAACCCTGCGGCGCGGAGATCGCCTTGGCAATTCCGCCGCTCAACGACTGTGCCGATGAAGCATCATCCAGAAACAGCAACCCGCGCTTGCCGATATCGCGCATCACCGGCTCCAGCGCCGCCTGTTCGGCGAGGAAACGCCCGCCAAGATAGTTCATGATGCCGGTATAATTGGTGATTTTCGCCATGGAGCGATGCAGCCGGTCGATGTTGACCTTTGCAGGATCGCCAGCCAGCAGCGTGTCCGGTCCGGGATTGGTGCCGGGATAACCGAAAGGCTCCAGCGGTATCTGCAGAAGGATTTCATGGCCCTCGCGACGCCCTTCCTGCATCCAGCGCTGCAGGCTATTGCCGCTTGCGGCAAAACCAAGCGTCACCTCCGGCGGCAGATCCCGGATCGCCTTTTGCGAACCCGTCTGACTGAGGCCGAGACCACCGACGACAATCGCCACCCGGATACCACGCGCGCCCGACCAGGGCCTCGCATATTGCTCCATTGGCCGCAGGCCATCGGTGCCAACGACCGGCAGCCTTCCGAAAGCGGACTCTTCCAGCAACTCTTCATTGGGACGAGTGGCCATGCGCGGGTCCTGACCATAGGTCTGGCCACTCATCAGCACCGGCCCGTTGGCATCGCGGGGCCTCGGAGAATAGACCGATACGACATTGCCGTCCGGCATGGTTTCCCGGTTGATATTGGCGCCGGAGCGGCCGCTTTCCGGTTTCAGGCCGGCCGTCCCAGCAGAACCGACCCCATCGACGGCCGCCGTTTCAGGCGTGCTTTGGGGCCGCTGTAGCTCAACATCTGGCCCCAACGCCGTCTTCTGCAGGTTGCCTGGCGAAAGCGCCGTATAGACGGAGAGCCCGCCGATTGAGAAAACCACAAGCACGGACAAAACCATAATGACGGAAAAGCGCCGGTTGATACCGACGCTTTTTTTCTGACGACCCAGAAGCGGTTTTCGCAGGTCCGAAGGCAATGAACGGTCCGTCCAAACGGTCAAGGCATGTCACGCAAAACTACGCGGCGGTTTGCGCTAAAGACATGCAAAAAAACAGGGACTTAAAGCAAAAGCAGCGAATCTGGAAATCGCGACCCGCTTTAAGCAATCGAAAAAATGCGCCGGATGGCCGGCGCATCTATCTTACTGCTTGTTGACCACAGCCTTGTCCGGGTTCGGCGGGAAAGACGGATCGGTCTTGCTGCCGCGCAGCAGATCCAGCGCATAATTGAGCTGGATATCGTCCTTGGCTTCCGGCGGAACATAGGCGGAGGAACCCGATCCTTCGTCGGTTTCGCTCTGGCCCTTGATGTGGCCGGAAAGACCGGATTCGCCTTCGGTGGTCACCTTACCCTGCAATTCCGGCGGCAACGGCTGTTCCACCTTGATGTCAGGCGCGATGCCCGTGCCCTGGATCGATTTGCCAGACGGCGTGTAATAAAGCGCCGTGGTCAGACGCAACGCACCGGCCTCGCCGAGCGGAATGATCGTCTGGACGGAACCCTTGCCAAAGGAACGCGTGCCGACAACGGTGGCACGACGCAGATCCTGCAGCGCACCTGCAACGATTTCCGAGGCCGAGGCCGAACCGCCATTGACGAGCACGATCACCGGTTTGCCGTCGGTCAGATCGCCGGCTGTCGCGTTGAAGCGGCGGGTCTCATCCGGATTGCGGCCGCGGGTCGAAACGACTTCGCCGCGCTCAAGGAAGGCATCGGAGACATTGATCGCCTGATCGAGCAGACCGCCGGGGTTGAGGCGCAGATCGAGAACGTAACCCTTCAGCTTGTCTGCCGGTACGTCCGCCTTGATCTTCTTGATCGCCTTTTCGAGATCGTCATAGGTCTTCTCGGTAAAGGAGATGACGCGCAGATAACCGACATTGTCGCCCTCGACGCGGGACTTGACTGCGCGAACGGCAATGACATCGCGCACAACGGTGATGTCGAGCGGCTTGTCGGCACCCTGGCGAATAACCGTGAGCTTGATCGGCGTCTTGACCGCACCGCGCATCTTTTCGACAGCCTGCTCCAGCTTGAGGCCGCGAACCGGTGTACCGTCAATTTCCGAAATGAAGTCGCCAGCAAGAATACCCGCGCGGGAAGCCGGCGTATCATCCATCGGCGAGATGACCTTGACCAGTTCGTTTTCCATGGTCACTTCGATGCCGAGACCGCCGAACTCACCCTTGGTCTGGGTGCGCATGTCGGTGGCATCCTTGGCATTCATGAAGCTGGAATGCGGATCGAGCGAGCTGAGCATGCCGTTAATGGCATTTTCCACCAGCTTTTCGTCATCCGGCGGCGTCACATATTGCGCGCGCACGCGCTCGAACACGTCGCCGAATATCGACAACTCCTTATAGGTCGAAGGCCCGGCCGCCTGTGCCGGCATGCTCGCCGAATAAATCACGCTCATCGCCGTGGCGCCCATAAGCCCACCGATAAGGAGAAGCGAAACCTTACGAATCATTGTGCGCCCTTCCGGTATTTTTTGCGGTCCACCAAGGTTGGGAATCAACCGGCACACCATCTTTCCTGAACTCAATGTAGAGCGTTGGCCGGTCGGTTTCCAGCGCCAATGCTGCTGCACTCGCTACTCTTTTTGCACCCATGGAGGCGATAGGCTCTCCGGAGAACACAAACATTCCCTGTCGTGTCCTCACATTGTCCATGCCCGTCATCACCACGTGATATCCATCACCCGTATTGAGGATGATCATCCGGCCGTAACTGCGAAAATCTCCGGCAAACACCACAAAGCCGTCTGCAGGCGCCGTCACGATGGCTTCCGGTCCGCTCGCGACGACAATTCCCTTGGAAAAGTGGCCAGTACCGTCAGCATCGCCAAAGCGCCGCAGCACCTCGCCCGCAACCGGAACCTCCAGCTTACCCTTCAAACTCGCGAAGGGATATGCGGGCGCAATGCGGTTTTTATCGGGCATTCCAGCAGCCGCTGCGGCACGCTCCTTTTCACGTTCTGCTTCCGAAAGACGGGCCACACGCTGCTCTTCCGCCCGCGCCCTTTCCATTGCTTCCCGCACTGAGGTAATCTCGCCTTCGAGCGAGCTGACCAGACCTTCAAGACTGGTTGCCTTGCCCGCAAGCTCCTCGGATCGCTTGCGTTCCGCCTCCAGCTCAGCCGCCGTCTGTGTATTTCTACGGTCATTTTCGGCAAGCAGCAGGTCGAGGCGTTTTTCCTCTTCTAGACTTGCCGTCATCATACCCGTAAGATCGTCCTTTTCGCGAGCGATTGCCTGCCTCAGATCAGTCAATTCTTTGAGAGCGGAAACCAGCTTGTCGGTTTCACCGCGAATACCCGGAACGACGGCGCCAAGAAGAATGGCGCTGCGCACGGAGGCAAGTGCATCCTCCGGCGAAACGAGAAGGGCAGGTGGCGGGTTTCTACCCATGCGCTGCAATGCGGCCAGAACCTCCGCCAGCACCCCGCGCCTTTCACGTAACGACGCTTTGACGCCGTCCTCTCGAACGGAAAGTTTGGCGAGGCGATCCTCACCGTCGCTGATCTTGGTTTCCAATGCCTTGCGCCGGGCAGCAGATGCGATCAGCTCTTCCCGGATACGGGCGCTGTCCTGATTGAGGGAAGCAATGCTTTCCTCAAGATTGCGGGTCTTGTCCTCCGAAAGGCCGATACTGTCGACCAATTCCTCCAGATCCTGGCGGTTCTGGTCACGACGGTTTTCCAGTGTCTGCAGCTCGTCCGGCGATGAATCGCCGTTCTCGGCCGGAGCCGCGCCCGCATCGTCTCGCGAATAGCCTGGACCGGCCCCAATGACGAAAGCAGCAATAACCGCACCCGCAAGGGCAGCGCGCTGTTTTCGTTGAGACCTCTTGTCCATTTGAACTTTCTTTGATGCCGAAGCAGAAGCACTGATATTAGGGATTTTGCTGCGATCTTCCAAGAGGCCTGAAAGAGGACGCCGGCAAAGGCGTCTGCGCCTTTTCGTGTCGCGGAGCTTCATGTTGAAATTGAGACGATTTTTACACCAAAAACCCGCTCAAACCCGATGATACGGGTGACCGGAAAGAATGGTGACGGCGCGGTAAAGCTGTTCGGCGATCAGGATGCGAACGATCTGATGCGGCCATGTAAGCTTGCCAAGATTGAGAACGGCCGCCGCCCTGTCGTAAAGCGCGGGGTCGAGACCGTCTGCCCCGCCAATGGCAATGATGAGGTCGCGCTTGCCGCTATCGCGCAGGTCGCCAAAAAACGTGGCAAAAGCCGGACTGTCCAGCGCCTTGCCGCGCTCGTCGAGAAGCACCAGCACCGCACCGTCGGCCAGATGCTTTTCCAGCATCGCCGCTTCTTCGCGCTTGCGTGTCTCGGCATTCGACGCTCGGCTCTCCGCCACTTCGATCACCCGCGAAAACTCCAGCCCGATTGCCGGGCCGGTCTTGGCAAGACGCTCGATATAACGGGTCGCAAGATCCTTTTCAGGGCCGGATTTAAGCCGTCCCACCGCAAAAATCGAAATCCGCATCGCAAACCTGTGACTGTCGTGACAAACAGGGTCACGCTCTTAACAGCATAGCTTGCGGATTCCTATGCGGCCGGTTCGATTTCCGGCCAGAGACATCGTTCCGAAGGCAGAGTGCCTCCGGCAAACACGATGCACTCGATCAAAGGCACCGCATCAATGCAGCGTTTCTTCCGACATTTCCGGCGTCGCCCACATTTTTTCAATATTGTAGAAGGCGCGGATTTCCGGACGGAACACATGAACGATGACATCGCCGGCATCGATCAGCACCCAGTCGCCGGTCTCCAGACCTTCGACGCGGGCGTTGCCGAACCCCTCATCCTTCATATCCTTGAGAAGATGCTCGCAGATCGCCGAGACATGCCTGTTCGATCGCCCGGAGACTACAACCATATAGTCTGCAAGCGCCGATTTTCCGGCAATGTTGAGAGATACGATATCTTCAGCCTTGGAGTCCTCGAGGCTCGCGAGGACGGTTTCGAGGGCGTGATCGGCGGCATCGTCGCCACTGTCCTGGCCCTTCGGGATAGCAACAAATGCTTTTCCCTTGCTGTGTACTGTTGTCAGAGGTTTTCCCTTTCCAAGAATGACAAAACAGATACTGGGCGACGCGATTCTCTGCATCGCTTTATAAAGGTGGCATCAAAGCATTAACTTTTCAAGATATGGAGCCTTCAACGACCGCCGCATACATCATTTGTGATTATTGCGCAGTGCCGTGGAGCTGAGCGTCGAACGCGGACCGTGGATGAAGACCCAGGCGGGAGCCCGTTTTTTCCATAAAACCCCCGCATCGTCCTCGTCTATCCGCGCCTGGCTGAAAGCCTGCGCCATGGTGGAAGAAAGATAGGACAGGGTGGAACCCGGCCGGTCGATCACCGCAATCGGAAAGGTCTCGGCGATCTCTCGCCATTTCTGCCAGCGGTGGAAGCTTTTCAGATTGTCGGCCCCCATGATCCAGATGAAGCGAACATGCGGATTTTTCGCCTTCACCTTGGCAAGCGTATTGGCCGTATAGCTGATGCCAAGTGATTTTTCGAAGGCCGTTACCTTGATGCGCGGATCGCTGACAAGCTTTTCGCAGGCAGCGATGCGGTCCTCCAGAGATGCCAGTTCTGAGCGGCTTTTCAGCGGATTGCCGGGCGTGACCATCCACCAGAGCTGGTCGAGACCCAAGCGGCGCAGCGCGATCTCGGCCACCAGCGCATGGCCGGCATGCGGCGGATTGAAAGAGCCGCCGAACAGGCCGACGACCATGCCGCGCTCCGCATGCGGCATGGTGAGATAACGTCGGTCAAGGCGCTTCTCAGTCGGCAAATATCAGGTCCGTGTCTGGCCGGTGCCATGCACACGGTATTTGAACGAAGTGAGCTGCTCGACGCCGACGGGGCCGCGTGCATGCATCTTACCGGTGGCGATGCCGATTTCCGCACCCATGCCGAATTCACCGCCATCGGCAAATTGCGTCGAGGCGTTATGCAGCAGAATGGCCGAATCGAGTTCGTTGAAGAAACGCTCGACCACTTGAGGGTCTTCAGCGATCACCGCCTCGGTATGGTTGGAGGAATAGGTGCCGATATGATCGATCGCACCTGAAATACCGTCCACCACGGCAACCGAAATGATCGCATCGAGGTATTCGGTGCGCCAGTCCTCTTCCGTCGCGGCCTTCAGGCCCTCAACCATATTACAAACCGCCTGCGAACCGCGCACCTCGCAACCGGCTGCGATCAAGTCATTGACGAGCGGCGCGAGATGCGTGGAAATAGCAGCGGCATCGACCAGCAGGGTTTCGGCCGCGCCACAAATGCCGGTGCGGCGCATCTTGGCATTGACGACGATACGCTTTGCCATATCGAGATCGGCCGAGGCATCGACATATATATGGCAGATGCCTTCCAGATGCGCAAAGACCGGCACGCGCGCTTCCGATTGCACCCGGGCAACCAGGCTTTTGCCGCCGCGCGGTACAATCACATCGACAGTGCCGTTCAATCCACCCAAAAGCGCGCCGACGGCGGCGCGGTCCGTCACCGGCACCAGCTGGATGGCATGTTCGGGCAGACCGGCAATCTTCAAACCTTCCACGAGGCAGGCATGAATAGCGCGCGATGAATGTTGTGAATCCGAACCGCCGCGCAGGATAACGGCATTCCCCGCCTTCAAGCAGAGCGCGCCGGCATCTGCCGTCACATTCGGGCGGCTTTCGTAGATAACACCGATCACGCCGAGCGGCGTGCGCACGCGCTCGATCTTCAGCCCATTCGGACGATCCCAGGCGGCGATAACTTCGCCAACCGGATCGGCCAGCGCCGCAACCGAGCGGATACCTTCGGCAATGCCGGCAATTCGCGCCTCGTTGAGCGTGAGCCTGTCGACGAAAGACGCTGCAAGCCCGGCAGTATCCGCCGCCGCCAGATCTTTCTTATTGGCGGCAAGGATCACATCCCTCGATGCCTCGATAGCGGAGGCCATGGCAAGAAGAGCACGGTTCTTCTGGTCCGTCCCTGCGATGGACAACGGTCGCGAAGCAGCTTTTGCCTGAGCGCCGATGGTCATCATCAGCGCGTCAATATCATGGCTCTGCTTCACGGCCTGTTCAGGCATGGACCTCATCCTTTTTTGCATGTTTCACTTTGACGGCAGCGCCGGTCATGACGAGATCGTCACGATGGATCATCGCCGCACGGCCGACATAACCGAGGATAGCCTCGATCTCATTGGACTTGTGGCCGATAATGAGACGCGCCTCTTCCGCATCGTAGCCCGCAAGACCGCGCGCGACCTCCCGCCCTTCGACACCGATAATGGCGATTGCATCGCCGCGCCCAAAATTGCCCTTCACCACCCTCACACCGGCGGGAAGCAGGCTTTTTCCGGCATAAAGAGCTTTTTCCGCACCCGCATCCACATGGATTTCGCCGGCCGGCTGCAATTGCCCGGCAATCCAGGTCTTGCGCGCCGTCACCGGCGTGCCCGATGGCGCAAACCATGAGGAACGAGCGCCGTTTTCGATCGCCTTCAGCGGATTGAGCGTCTTGCCGGAGGCGATGATCATGCCGCAACCGGCAGCAGTCGCGATCTTGCCCGCATCGATCTTGGTTCGCATGCCGCCGCGCGAAAGCTCGGAAGCTGCACCGCCTGCCATGGCCTCAATCTCGGGGGTAATATCGGCAATCATCTCAAGGAATTTCGCATCCGGATCGAGATGCGGCGGAGCGGTATAAAGCCCGTCAATGTCCGACAGCAGCACCAGAAGGTCTGCGCCCGTCATGGTCGCCACACGTGCGGCCAGACGGTCATTGTCGCCATAGCGGATTTCGGTGGTCGCCACCGTGTCATTTTCGTTGATGATCGGAATGGCGCCGATCTTCAGCAACTGATTGATGGTGGCGCGCGCATTGAGATAACGGCGACGCTCTTCGGTATCGGAGAGCGTCAGCAGAATCTGACCGGCGACGATCTCATGCCGCGACAGGCTTTCAGACCATGCCCGCGCCAGCGCGATCTGGCCGACAGCCGCAGCCGCCTGGCTCTCTTCCAGCTTCAACGCACCGGAGGGCAGGCCAAGCACGGTGCGGCCAAGCGCGATAGCGCCCGAAGACACGACCTGGACATCCGCGCCGTTTTTCTTAAGCGCAGCGATATCCTCACAGATGGCATCCAGCCAGTCTTTCTTCAGACCGGTTTTCCGATCCACCAGCAGCGCCGACCCGATCTTGATGACGATCCGGTGGTGGCTTGCCAGCGGCTTGCGCGTCAGGCTCATAGGCGGTCGTCCTCTTCCTCGGCCTCGCTATCCTCATGCAGCATCGACCGGTCGGGAAGGGCGGTTTCTCCGCCATTGCTTGCCGAAACGATGATGTCGCGAAGCGCACGCAGGGCTTCCGTCATGCCGATATGCGCGGCAGCGGATAACAGCAGCGGCGGACGGCCACAGGCCTTTTCCAGTTCCTTGGCCTTTTTCTTCAACTCTTTTTCATCGAGCACGTCGATCTGCGACAGCGCCACGATTTCCGGCTTCTCGGTCAACCCGCCGCCATAGGCGTCAAGTTCGGCCTTGACAGTCTTATAGGCCTTGCCGACCTTTTCTTCCTGTGCTGAGACGAGATGCAGCAGCACACGGGTGCGCTCCACATGGCCGAGGAACCGGTCGCCGATGCCGACGCCCTCATGCGCGCCTTCGATCAGGCCGGGAATATCGGCCAGCACGTATTCGCGGTCATCGATGGTGGCGACGCCGAGGTTCGGATGCAGGGTGGTGAAGGGATAGTTGGCGATCTTCGGCCGCGCACGGGTGACCGTCGCGAGGAACGTGGATTTACCCGCATTCGGCAGACCGACAAGACCGGCATCGGCAATCAGCTTAAGCCGCAACCAGAGGGTCTTTTCTTCACCGGCAAGGCCCGGATTGGCATGGGTTGGCGCCTGATTGGTGGACGACTTGAAATAGGCATTGCCGAAACCGCCATTGCCGCCGGCGGCAAGACGAAAACGCTGACCCTCCTTGGTGAGGTCCATGATCAGCGTTTCATTGTCTTCCTCGAAAATCTGGGTACCGACAGGCACTTTCAGCACCACATCGGAACCCTTGGCACCCGTGCGGGTCTTGCCCATGCCATGCTGCCCAATCGAGGCCTTGAAATGCTGCTGGAAACGAAAGTCGATCAGGGTGTTGAGGCCGTTGACGACCTCCACCCAGACATCGCCGCCGCGGCCGCCATCGCCACCGTCAGGTCCGCCGAATTCGATGAATTTTTCGCGCCTGAAGGACACGGCGCCTGCGCCGCCGTCACCGGACTTGATATAGATTTTTGCTTCATCGAGAAATTTCATCGGATTGCCGTTCTGTCAGCTTGTGGCGCAACCTGAAGCGATGCCGGCCAAAAGTGCCTTGCGATATCGCGTTACGCATTGCGGTAAAAAGTTCTGTCGTTTCGAATACAAGTGCTTTCCCACAACGTCAAAGACTATCGTGAAGCAAGCACCAAAGCGGGACAAGGCCGGTTTACGATGAAACCGGCCTTGTATTGATTGTCAGCGGCGCGGCGGAATGAAATCTTCTGCCGTGATCACCGTATCGATATGCGCCACCATGGCGGCGCGCGCCGTGGCGTAGATCTGGTGGCAGCCGGTCACCCGGAAGCCGAGTTTCTCCTGCACACGCAGCGAAGCGGGATTATCCGCAAACACGCCGGAATGAACAACCACTCCGGGCATGCGGCGGAAAAACCGTTCGACCACGGCGGCCACCGCCTCGGTCATGTAACCCTTGCCCCAGTAAAAGCGGTTCAGCCAGTAGCCGAGATGCCACTCGCCGTGCCGCAATTCGACGGAGACGACGCCGATGAGCGTATCGTCACCACTGGTGATGGCGAAATCCCAATCGGGCAGGGTGCCTGATGTGCGCAACACCAGCCATTCCAGCGCGTCCTGCCTGTGATAGGGCGCAGGAACACGGGCCAGCATCCTGGTCACGGCAAAATCGCCAAGCGATTCCGCGATGCTGCCGGCATCGGAAAGCCGCTGCGGACGCAGCACCAGACGCGAGGTCTCGATGGTCGGGCAGGGGCCGGGCGGCGCGGCCGTCGCGCCAGTCCGGCGGCGGGTAAGGTCGAGCGTGCTCATCCCATGTCACCCCAGCTCTTCAGCGAAACCCAGGTCTTGCGATCCAGCCTGTACCATTCGACCGGCACCATGCCGCCCAGCGCCAGCGAGCCGACCATGCCGGAACCCTGAAACTGGAAGCCGCACTTCTGGATGACGCGCCGCGACGGGATGTTGGTGACCCGGCAGCGGGCATCGATATGGTCGATTTCGCGCGTGCGGAAGGCCATGTCGATCAGCGCATGCGCCGCTTCCGTCATATAGCCCCGGTTCCAGTAGGGTTCCCCCAGCCAGTAACCGATCTCCAGCGTCTTTTCATCTTCCTGCGGTTCAAGCGCGCAGCAGCCCAGGAACTCGCCATTGTCCATGCGGGTAATTGCATAGACGCACTTGCCAATCTCGCCAGCTTTGGAGCGTCGCACAAAATCCGCGGCGTCTTTGGCCGTGTAAGGGTGCGGCATACGCGACACCATGGTCGCGATATTGGCATTGTTGGCAAGATGGGCAAGGGCGTCGATGTCTTCTTCGTGAGGCGTGCGTAAAACCAGCCTTTGCGACAGTAAAACGGGGCAATCGCTCCTCGACCGATCGGGCCTCGGCCGCTCTTCGGGTGACCGTGATTGGTCTACCCTTAACAATTCAGCTTGCATGGTTCAGTCCCTCCATGAGGTAAAAGAAAAAGGGGAGTTGGGTGGTGCCCCATCTCCCCTGTTTTCTTGACTGAACCTGATACGTCTCAGCCGGGTCGATGGGACACCGGCTGCATATGACGCTTACCGGCTTATTCTGCGGCTTCCGCTTTCGGAGCCACGGATACGAACACGCGGCCATTGGCCTTCGCGCGGAAGTTCACGTTACCTGCGGTCAGCGCAAAAATCGTGTGGTCCTTGCCGATGCCGACATTGGCGCCCGGATGCCACTGCGTGCCGCGCTGACGCAGAATAATATTGCCTGGAATGACGGCTTCGCCGCCGAACTTCTTCACGCCAAGGCGCTTGGATTCGGAATCGCGACCGTTACGCGAGGAACCGCCAGCTTTTTTGTGTGCCATTGGAGTTCTCCTTTAAACCTTGTTTCCCGTGTCGCGCCGATCAGGCAGCAACGATGTCCGTGATGCGGACGACAGTGTGATGCTGACGATGGCCGCGCGAACGCTTGGAGTTCTGACGACGACGCTTCTTGAAGGCGATGACCTTCTTGCCGCGATTGTGCTCGACAACTTCAGCCTTGACGATAGCGCCCTTGACAAAGGGAGCACCGAACGCGGCGTCGGCACCTTCGCCGATCACGAGAACTTCGGTGAATTCTACAGTTGCGCCTGCTTCTGCTTCCAGCTTTTCGATGGTCAGCACGGAGTCGGCCGCTACGCGGTACTGCTTACCGCCGGTCTTGATGACTGCGAACATTTTTTATCCTTTCATGTTCGTTCCGGCTCTGCCCGCCAAAGCAAGCTCGCCGTCTTTTTATCAGTCGGAATTTGGTAGAAACCCGTCGGGACTGAATGTCCCTATGAATGTCTGCCGGTGAAGCCGCCTTTGAGGGGCGGAATAAATCGAAGGCGGACTACGCCATCAATTTGGGTGCCGATTACGCGAGACGCCAGTTTATGTCAAGATGACGACGGCTTGAAAAGTAACTGTAACGCCAAGAATTTCATGCTTTTTTGGCGGGTGCAGCAGTCAGGTCTCGAAATTTGCGCAGCAAGTGTTTATATGGGCCTACCAACAAGGAGCAGAAATGGCCCGCATAGACCAGACCGACGATTGGCGGGACCGCCATGCGCCGACAATTTCCGCCTTCGAGTCGCTTGCGATCGAGGCATATGGCCACCTGCCAGAAGAATTCCGCGCCTTAACGAAGGATCTCATCATCGAGATCGCGGATTTTCCGACCGACGAAGTATTCGAGGACATGGCGCTCGAAACCCCGTTCGATCTTCTCGGATTGTTCGAGGGGCGCGGCATCTCCGAGCGTTTCACCATGGAAACCGGCGAGATGGTAAACCGCATCACGCTTTATCGCCGCCCCATTCTCGACTACTGGGCCGAGAATGAGGAAACGCTTGGCGACATCATCACCCATGTTCTCATCCACGAAATCGGCCATCATTTCGGCCTGTCGGATGACGACATGGAGCGGATCGAGGAAAGCGCCGACGAGGCCGCTGCGGAGCGATAGCCCCGCAGACTCTGCCGGGCGGCAACGCTCTTATTGCTCGCCGAGCTTCATATCCGGATGGTACTCCTTGCCCTCGACCGACTTGGTCACGGCCTGGCCGCAATGCATGACGCCGCTTGCGGCGTTAAAGGCATAGCTCGGAGAGCCGGCAAGTTCCCAGCCCTTGTTCAGCGCTTCCGTGACCCGGTGACAGAATTTTGAGTCATCGGGGCCGGTTATGAAACGATAGACCTTCACGTCTTTTCTGCCTTTCTTTGGGCGATGATATCGGCCATGGCGACCAGCCTTTCGGCCTCAACCACATGCAGCCGTTCGATCATCCGCCCGTTCATGTTGATGACGTTCAATTCCACAGATTCCGGTTTTGCGAAAGCGGCAATAATCTCGCGGGCTTCCGCAACCGCCGCCTCATCCGGGCCGAAATGCCGGTTGGCCGGCTCGATCTGGGCCGGGTGGATCAGCATCTTGCCGTCAAAACCCATGGCGCGACCCTGTTCGCATTCGACCTGAAAAGCCGCAATATCGCGAAAATCATTGGAGACGCTGTCAATGACATCCAGCCCGTAGGCCCGGGCGGCGAGCACCACCTGCATCATCCAGGGCACGAGATAGGCGCGCCCGGGCAAAGCCGGAACACGGGTTTCCTTGCGGAGATCGTTGAGGCCGATGACGAAAGCGGCAAGCCGGGCATCCGGTGTGTGGGCGGCATCGGCAATCGACGCAGCATTGAGGACACCGAGCGGCGTTTCGATCATAGCCCAGATTTTCATAGCCTGCGGCGCGTCCGCCTCCGCCAGAAGGTCGGCCACGTCATTGATATCGGCGGGCTGCTCCACCTTCGGCAGAAGAACCGCATCCGGCCGGCAGGACAGCACGAGCTGCAAATCTGCCTTCCCGTCCGGAGTGGAGAGCGGGTTGATGCGGATAATCACCTCGCGCCCGGCAAAGGGTGCCTCTAAAAACAGTTTTTCGAGATTTTCCCGCGCCTTGCCCTTCATGTCGGGCGCGACTGAATCCTCAAGATCAAGGATCACGCCGTCGCAATCGAGATCGCGGATTTTTTCAAGCGCCCTGACATTGATGGCCGGAACCGACAGCAGCGAACGGCGCGGTCTCACAAGAATATTTTCGGAAAAATTGACCATGCCGCACTTGTGTCAAGCTTTTGTGACATCTGCAAGCTGACAATCCACTGAATCCTCTTGCAAGCCGGAAGAAGAAGGCCCACATTCGTCTGGAAAGAAAGGTTGAATCATGCAAGGCATCCGTTCATTTTTCATCGCCGCATCCGGCATCGCAATTCTGGCGATGGCCGCTCTTTTCACGGCGTCGCTCACAGTCGCTTTTATCGGCGTGCTCGCCGTTCTCAGTGCTGCCCGTATGCTTTCCGCGCGCCTGAAACCGGCTCCCATTCCGGTCAAGCCCCGCAACCAGCGCGACATGCGCGTCTGGAACGATGGCAAAGGCACGATTATCGATCTCTAAGGTCGTTTGATCCGGTCAAAATGCCATTGCGACACACACGGCGTACCGAAGAACGCGGGTTTGCGCTTCTAAAGCGCTAAGTTTTGCAGTATTTCCCGAGAAAGAACATCCGGCAGGCTCTGCCCGCGCCGGATTTGTTCAAGGGAAACACGGGAAGCGACAGATGGAAAAATTCACCAAGCTGACGGGCGTTGCAGCGCCCATGCCGGTGGTCAATATCGACACCGATATGATCATTCCGAAAGACTATCTGAAGACCATCAAGCGCACGGGCCTTGGCAAAGGCCTTTTCGCCGAGTCGCGTTATCTTGAGGACGGCTCGCCCAACCCCGATTTTGTGCTGAACAAGCCCGCTTACCAGAACGCTCAGATTCTGGTCGCCGGCGACAATTTCGGCTGCGGCTCCTCGCGCGAACACGCGCCATGGGCGCTTCTCGATTTCGGCATCCGCTGCGTGATCTCCACCAGCTTCGCCGACATTTTTTACAATAACTGTTTCAAGAACGGCATCCTGCCTGTTCTCGTCAGCACCGAGAACCTCGAAAAGCTGCTTGATGACGCCTCGCGCGGATCGAATGCCGTTCTGTCCATCGATCTGGAACGCCAGGAAATCAGCGGCCCCGATGGCGGCACGATCACCTTCGAAATCGATGAATTCAAACGCCATTGCATGCTGAACGGCCTCGACGACATTGGCCTGACCATGGAGCATGCCGGCGCCATCGACACTTTCGAGAAGGCAAACGCCTCGGTCCGCCCCTGGGCCTGACCACATTTCCGCCCTTCAAAAAAGCCGATCCCGTACAAAACCGTACCGGATCGGCTTTTGCTTTGCTTGAAAAGCCCTTGAGGCGGAGATAAGAAGCCCTCGATCCTGTCCAGCTGGCGATACGACCTGACTGGGACGGAAACGAGTTTGACGCCGCGCTCGCCGCAATCGAAAACCCTTCATGATGTTTTCCGGCGCGCCGCCCAAGGAGGGTTCTCATGACAGTCCGTTCGCTTTTCCTGCTGCCCGGTGACGGTATCGGCCCTGAAGCCATGACTGAGGTCCGCAAGCTGATCGATTATATGAACAGCGCGCAAAATGCCGGCTTCACCGTTTCGGAAGGCCTTGTCGGCGGTTCGGCTTACGACGCCCATGGCGTAGCGATTTCCGACGCGGATATGGAAAAGGCGCTTGCCGCGGATGCGATCCTGTTCGGCGCCGTCGGCGGCCCGAAGTGGGATGGCGTTCCCTACGAGCATCGCCCGGAAGCCGGCCTCTTACGCCTGCGCAAGGACCTCGAACTCTTCGCGAACCTGCGCCCCGCCATCTGCTACCCCGCGCTCGCCGCCGCTTCCTCGCTGAAGCCGGAGCTGGTTGAAGGTCTCGATATCCTCATTGTTCGCGAACTGACCGGCGGCGTCTATTTCGGCGAACCGAAGCAGATCATCGATCTCGGCAACGGCCAGAAGCGTGGCATCGACACGCAGATCTATGACACTTTCGAGATCGAACGCATCGCCGGCGTCGCTTTCGAACTGGCCCGCACCCGCGACAACCGCGTCTGCTCGATGGAAAAGCGCAACGTCATGAAATCAGGCGTTTTGTGGAACCAGGTCGTCACCGAAACCCACGCCGCCAAATACAGGGACGTTCAGCTGGAACATATGCTGGCCGATGCCGGCGGCATGCAGCTGGTGCGCAAGCCCAAACAGTTCGACGTGATCGTGACCGACAACCTCTTTGGCGACATGCTCTCCGACGTTGCTGCGATGCTCACCGGCTCGCTCGGCATGCTGCCATCGGCCTCGCTCGGCGCACCGGACGCCAAGACCGGCAAGCGCAAGGCCATGTATGAGCCGGTTCACGGCTCGGCCCCGGACATCGCCGGCAAGGGCATCGCCAACCCCATCGCCATGATCGCCTCCTTCGCCATGTGCCTGCGCTATTCGTTCAACATGGTGGATGAGGCGACGAAGCTCGAAACGGCAATCGCCAACGTGCTCGACAAGGGCATCCGCACCGCCGACATCATGGCCGAAGGCAGCCGCCAGGTCAGCACCTCCGAAATGGGTGACGCGGTTCTCGCTGAATTCAAGGCGCTTTCGGCGTAACGCTCACCGAAACCGGCTGGGCAGGCGGCACCGCCGTCTGCCCTTCTTCCTTCGGGAGAAGATGCTCGTAGCGCCTGTCGGTCAGCGTCTTCAGAAATGCGACGATGGCATCCACCCGCTTGTCATCCAGCGCCGGCGCAGATGTCAGTTCCGTCATGGCGATGTTCTCAGGCACTTCCGGCGCATCCCATGTCTTGCCAGTTTCCGGGTTGATCTGACGGCTGGGCTTCTTGCTCTTATATTTCACGTAAAACAGCACCACCGTGCGTAGATCCCGAAACACGCCATTGTGCATATAAGGACCGGTAACCGCGACGTTGCGCAGCGTCGGCACCTTGAATTTTCCCCGCTGAGCCGGATCACCGGCCACTTCAGGATTTTGCGCCAAACCCAGATCGACCGCATCCGGCCTCGAACCATTTACGGCCCTGACCGCCATATTAGCGGGAACACCGATATTGAAATATTTGTGGTTGGTGAAGAGGCCGTCTTCCAGACCCTTGGCACCACGGATTTCATGGCAGGTATTGCAATTGGTGAATTGCGTCGAGGAGATGAGAACTCGGCCCAGCTCCTCCTGATCGGTCAGCTTTTCCTTGCCCCGCAGAAAGCGGTCGTACTTGGAATCGAAGGTTGAGAATTCATCCGAGCGCTCGAAGCTCGCCAGCGCCTTGGTCATCGCGGCATAGGCGGTCTCATCGCTCTGGAAGACATCATTGCCGAACTGTGTGCCGAAGGCTGCGACATAATCCGGGTTTTCCCTGAGCCGTTTTACGACAGAGGCTTTGTCCGGCATGCCCATTTCAAGCGGATTGAGCGGCGGGCCGCCCGCCTGATCTTCCAGCAGCGAGGCCCGGCCATCCCAGAACTGCCCGCCGACATACTCACCCGCCGCATTTTTGCCGAAAGGCGGCGTGAACCGGGCATAGGCTGCCGTCGGCGCATTGCGGTCACCGAGCGAAATGCCGTCATCACCCAGCGACACATCCCGCCCAACCTTCTCGCTCTCGCGTGCATCGGAAAAACCTGAAGCCTGCATATGGCAGGTGGAACAGGCCATGGTGCGGTTCATCGAAAGATTGGGATCATCGAATAGCGCTGCGCCCAGCTTTTCCAGCGTCGCATAGTCTTCGCCGCCATGGGCGGACATGCCGTTGATTCCCCCACCGAAGGGAGCCAGCAGAATGGATGCAGCAAGAGCGGCAGAGAGAAAAATTCGGGGCTTTATCATCGGTAGGCACGCTCGGGACAAAAATGCGCGATAGCAGGCTCGGGCCGGAAAATATGAAACAGCTTTCAAGCCGACCACACTTCACGGAACATGGATCGCAGGAGCTATTTCCGCTTTTCCGTGTTCCCTGACGCGATCTATAGCACTTTCCCATGGCCAGAGCCTACAAACTTTCGCAGCTTGCTCCACTTTGCCGCACCACGACGAAAACCCCGGTCAACCGCCTCTCGCGATGGCATGGAAGAAGGTGCCAGAGACGAAACCCCTTCTCCCACCCGATGGCCCGAGCGGACGGCCCTGCCCGTCGGCGATCTGGGCAAAAGGCTCATCACGGCCGGGATCGGTGACCCGTGCATAATGAAACTCATGGCCGCGCAGAACATCGCCCGCCGAGCCGAGCGGACCACTTGCCGCGATCGTTGCCTGCCGGTAACCGAGGTTCATCTTACGCGTTGCAAAACTGGTGGCATGCGATAGAAGCCCGGTCATGGCGTGGGTTGCCCCATCAGCATCTTCAAGCGCCTCGCCGAGCACCATGTAACCGCCACACTCACCATGCACCGGCTTCGTCGCGGCAAAACGGGTAAGACCGGCCTTGAAATCACCCGCATCGGCGAGTTTTCCGGCAAAAAGCTCGGGATACCCGCCCGGCAACCAGCAAATATCACAGCTCTCGTCAGGCGCCTGATCAGCCAGCGGCGAAAATGGCACGATTTCGGCCCCGGCCGCATGCCAATGTTTCCTGAGATGCGGATAAAGGAAGGTGAAAGCCGCATCCTCAGCCAGCGCGATACGCTGGCCGGGTGGTGCAATCGCCGCCGACACCGAACCCGAAGGCACATTCACCGGCGCGGCGAGTGAAAGCAAGGCGTCGAGATCTATGGATTTTTCCATTGCATCCGCCAGCCGTTCTATATGGGCATCGATTTCCGGATGTTCGCTGGCCTGAACCAGCCCCAGATGCCGCTCCGGCAAGATGAGCGACGGATCGCGCAGGACACAGCCCGCAACGGGAAGGCCGATTTTTTCGATGGCTTCCGTGCACAGGGTCCGGTGCCTTTCGCTACCAGCTCGGTTCAGCACCACTGCCGCCATGGTGACATCAGGATCGTAATGAGCAAAACCATGGGCGACAGCGGCCGCCGTCTGCGACTGGCCTGACACATCCAGCACCAGCAGCACGGGAATGCCGAACAGCCGCGCCAGATCCGCCGCCGAACCGGTGCGGTTTTCCGCCACCGGAATGCCGTCGAACAGACCCATGGCGCTTTCGATCAGAACGAGTTCCGCATCCTCGGTTTGCTGTGAAAACAGATGCCGCAGCAAATCCGGCTGCATGGCCCAGCTATCCAGATTGAGACCGGGCGTGCCGGTGGCGAAGGCGTGGAAACCGGGATCGATATAATCCGGCCCGGTCTTGATCCCCCGCACCTTGATGCCACGCCGGGCAAAGGCCCTGAGCAGGCCGATGGTCACGCTGGTCTTGCCCGACCCCGAACGCGGCGCACCGATGATGATCGCCCGAACCGTCATGAACCGACCCCACCGAGACGGCTTCGCATCGAAACGATCTCCCCGATGACGATCAACGCCGGTGCTTCAAAATTTTCCCGCTTTGCATCGTCAGCTATGCTTTCCAGCGTACCAATGAAAATGCGCTCTTGCTCCGTCGTCGCCGACATGATGACCGCAACCGGCGTCGTGCCCGAACGTCCGCCCTGCACCAGAAGTGCTGCAATCGCGCCAATATTCTTTAACCCCATATAGACGACAATGGGTTCCTGTGTTTTCGCCAGCGCCAGCCAGTCGAGATCCTCTTCGGTGCCCGCCGCATGGCCGGTGGCAAGCGTCACAGCGCGGCTGATGCCGCGCATGGTGGCGGGAATGCGAGCCGAAGCAAGCGCGGCGAGCGAAGAGGTCATGCCCGGCAGGATCCGGAAGGGAATGCCGGCTCCGACAAGCGCCTCCGCCTCTTCGCCACCGCGCCCGAAAATGAAGGGATCGCCACCTTTCAGCCGCAGCACCTTCTTACCCTGCCGTGCAAAATCGATCAGGGAGGCGGTAATATCGTCCTGCGTCGTCGAGGGCTTGCCGCCCCGCTTCCCGGCAAAGACGATTTCGGCCTGTGGGCCAAGAGACACAACGTCATCGCTTACCAGTGCATCGCGCACGATAATATCGGCCTGAGAAAGCGCCAGCGCCACTTCCAGCGTCAGATAACGCACATCGCCCGGCCCTGCGCCCGCGAGCCAGACGTGACCGGCCTCAAAGACCGGGCCTTTTGCGGCAATGCTGTTCAAAATCTGCGGTATCGACATTTCTTGGCTGCTTTTTAACGATGACGGAAAAAGCCGTCCCGGCTATAGGAATTGATATGGAAACGGATGGAAAGACCCTTCGCCGCGGCTGGACCACGGGCACCTGCGCGGCAGCCGCCACGAAGGCGGCCTGCGCCGCCCTTCTGACCGGCGAATTTCCTTACCCCGTCGAGGTCGAACTTCCAAGCGGTGCGAGGCCGGCATTTTCCCTTGCAACAGAAGAAAAAGGTGAAAACTTCGCCCGCGCCGGCGTCGTCAAGGATGCCGGCGACGATCCTGACGTCACCCATGGCGCGCTGATCGAAAGCACGGTCAGACGGGGTGAGCCAGGAAGCGGCATCACTTTCAAGGCCGGCAAGGGCGTCGGCACCGTTACCCGGCCGGGCCTGCCACTGCCGCCGGGAGAACCCGCCATCAACCCCGTGCCGCGCAAGATGATCGAGACCGCCATTCGCGAAGTGGCGGGAGCGAATGCCGATTTCGAAGTGGAAATCTCGGTTCGAGACGGCGAGAAACTGGCCGAAAAAACCCTGAATGGCAGGCTCGGCATTCTCGGCGGCATTTCCATTCTCGGCACCACCGGCGTCGTCATTCCCTTTTCCTGCTCGGCCTGGATTCACTCCATCTGGCGCGGCATCGATGTGGCGCGGGCAACCGGCTGCACACACGTGCTTGGCGCGACCGGAAACACCTCCGAAAAGGCCGGTCAGGCGCTGTATGAGTTGCCGGAAACTGCCCTGATCGACATGGGTGATTTCATCGGCGGCATGCTGAAATATCTGCGCAGCCACCCCGTCGAGCGTGTGACGATCGCCGGCGGCGTCGCCAAAATGACCAAGCTCGCCCAGGGCATGCTCGACGTGCATTCCAAAAAGGGCCTTGCCGATCTTGAAGCATTGGCGGCTTTGGCCACGGAGGCGGGAGGCGATGATGATCTCGCCATTGCCATCCGTCAGGCCAACATGGTCGCGCACGCCTTTCAGCTGGCCGAAGACGCGGGGATAGACCTCGGGGCAATCGTTGCGGAAAAAGCCTGGGTAACCGCAGCGGCGGCGCTGAACACGTCGGCCATCGCGCTCGATATTGTTGTTTTCGATCGCCAGGGCGCGCTCAAGGGGCGCACCGCCTTCACGCCGTCGCATCAACCCGCCGCATCTTCTTTCGGAGAACGGAACCGGCGTACATAGTCGGTACTATAAAGCGCGCTCTCGCGAAAATCCGTGGAGGCAAGCCCGCGACCGACGAAGATCAGCGCCGTGCGCTCCACCGGTTCCGCCGTAAGCTTGGCCTCAATATCGAACAGCGTGCCGCGAATGACCCGCTCATCCGGCCAGGAGGCGCGCACCACGATGGCAACGGGGCAATCGGACCCATAAAGCGGCGTCAGCTCCTCCACCACCTTGCCGATGGCATGGATGGCGAGGTGGATGGCGAGTGTCGTGCCAGTCGCACCGAAAGCCTTCAGCGTCTCACCGTCAGGCATCTTCGATGCACGACCGGAAATGCGGGTCAGCACAAGGCTCTGCGCCACTTCCGGCACCGTCAGCTCCCGCTGCAAGGTGGCGGCAGCCGCGGCGAAGGAGGGCACACCAGGCGTGACGGTATAATCCAGACCCAGCCGCTCCAGTCGGCGAATCTGTTCGCCCATGGCGCTCCAGACGGAAAGATCGCCGGAGTGCAGCCGCGCGACATCCTTGCCTGCCTTTGCCGCCGCCGCGAATTCCGCCTCGATCTCATCCAGCGAAAGTGCCGCCGTATCGACGATGCGCGCCCCCGGCGGGCAATAATCGATCAGCGCCTTCGGAACCAGCGAGCCGGCATAGAGGCAAACCGGGCAGGCAGCGATCAGATCGCGCCCGCGCACCGTAATGAGATCTGCGGCACCCGGACCGGCGCCGATGAAATGAACCGTCATTCTTCTTCTCCGTATTCAATGGCGCAGTCGTTACCACGTGGCACGTTGCCCGTCGTTGCGATAGCCACAGTTACATCACCGACGACGAGGCGTGGCGAAACCAACCGTGCATTTTCTCCCGCCGCCGCAAGCGCCGAAGCTTCACTGACGCTTGGCGTTCCGGCATGATCAAGGCTGGCCTGTGAAAATGTCATCGTCTCAGCGGCAACTGCCTCGAGCCGCTTCTGCGTTACGATTTCAAGCGACAGCGACAGGGCTTTTGCCGCTTCCGCGAGGCCAGCTTCCCCGGCCTTGAGCGACGCAGTCGCCAGAGAGTCAACCGTCATGCCAAGGGTCAGCTCGGCGGTGCGTATGGCCGTGATGATCGCATCCGAAGCAGCACCTTTACGGCAGCCTATACCGGCCACGATCACCATGGCTTGACCCAGCTCCATTGCGTCACCGGCATGGCCGGCCGCCAGCCTGACATGGAGCCGACAGCCGCTACGCGAGAAACCTCCAGCCGGATCATCGAACCGCCAAGCTGCGCATAGGCGGCCAGCAGCACCGCTTCCATTTCCAGCGTCACCGCATTGGCGACCAGCCGCCCGCCGGGTTTCAAAACCTCCATGGCAGCCTCGAGCACACCTGCTTCACTGCCGCCACCGCCAATAAAAATAGCATCCGGCGTGGGCAAGCCTTCAAAAGCTGCCGGGGCCACACCGATCATGACCTCCAGCCCCGGAACGCCAAAAGCATCGGCATTGCGGGTGATCCGCTCCGCCCTTTCCGGATGCTGCTCTATGGCAATGGCGCGCAGCGAGGGATGCGACAGCATCCATTCGATACCGATCGAGCCGGAGCCCGCGCCAATGTCCCACAGCAGTTCTCCACGCCGGGGCGCCAGTGAGGAGAGCGTCACAGCCCGGATTTCCCGTTTGGTTATCTGCCCGTCATGTTCGAACAGGCTGTCATCGAGCCCCTGCGTAAACGGCAGGACACGCGCATCCTCATCCGCCACGACATCAATCGCCACCACATTCAGCGGGTCAATATCTTCAAAGGCAAAATCAGCCGCCCTGGCTTGCCGCCGCCTTTCACGCGCTCCCCCCAACGCCTCAAGCAGGATGAATTCCGACCGACCAAAACCGGACTCGGATAATAACCGCGCAATCGAAGCCGGGTCGCGCTCATCCGAAGTCAGCGCGATGATCCGCGCGCCGGGATGCAGATGCGACCGCAAAAGATCGATGGAACGCCCATGCAGCGAAACGCATTCGGCCGACTGCAGCGCCCAGCCAAGCCGTGCCGCGGCCAGAGAAAAGGCGGAAGGCGAGGGATAGCAGACAGTCTCCCCGGAAGGGATCCGCCGCAGAAGCGTAACGCCGACGCCGTAGAAAAATGGATCGCCGGAGGCCAGCACACAAACCCGCCTGCCGCGCAACGCCAGAACATCGCTCATGCCCACATCAAAGGGCACCGGCCACGGGCGTGCCTCCCCCTGAATGGCTGCTTCCGCCAGTTCCAGATGACGTTTTCCGCCGAAAACCACCTCCGCCGTCTCTATTGCCGCGACCGCGTTGCGGCCCAGCCCCTGAAGCCCGTCTTCGCCGATACCGACGATCGAGAGCCATGGCTTTTCTTTCTTTTCGGTGGAAGCACTCTTTTCAGTAGAAGCCTTACCCGTTCCGGAATATTCAGACGTCATGACACGCTCCATACTCATCCTTGGCGGCACGGCGGATGCCCGCATTCTGGCCGGCAGGCTGGCAGAGGACTCCAGCTACCGAATTCTGCTGTCCATGGCGGGCCGCACGCTCTCGCCGGTCGAACAGCCGGTACCGATGCGCAGCGGCGGGTTTGGCGGCGCAGCAGGGCTGGCGGATTTCATTCGCACCAAGGGTTTCGATATTCTGGTCGATGCCACCCATCCCTATGCGGCAAAAATTTCCGCCAATGCGGTTGAAGCAGCAAGACTGGCCGACGTTCCACTTGTGGCGCTTTCGCGTCCCGCCTGGCAGCGACAGCCAGGTGACCGATGGCAGAGCGCCGACACTGCCGAACAGGCTGTTGCCGCGCTTGGAGATGAAAGCAGGCGTGTATTTCTGGCTCTCGGCCGCCAGGAGCTTCTTCCCTTCGAAGCCGCCCCCCAGCACAATTATCTCATCCGCAGTGTCGACCCCGTGGAGCCACCGCTGAAAGTACCGGATGCGCGCTACATCACCGCGCGCGGCCCCTTCGCTCTTGATGACGAAATCCACATGCTGGCGGAAAACCGCATCGAGGCGGTGGTTTCCAAGAATTCCGGCGGCAGCGCCAGTTACGGCAAAATCGAAGCGGCGAGACGGCTTGACCTGCCGGTCATCATGATCGAGCGGCCGCGATCTCTCGGCGACGCGCCCCTGAAGGGCACGACGGTGCCGGACATAGCGTCTGCGCTCACCGCCATCCGCCATCAGCTCTCCCTTTTCGAAAACCGCGGCGAATAAACGATCGGTTCCTTGCCGGAACGCTCGATCAGACGGGTTTCCACCGAACCGACGATGATGCAGGTGGCCATGTCAGCCATGTCGCTCGATGCTTCCGAGAGCGGCACGACCCGAATGCGCTCATCCGAGCGGCCTGCGGCGCGACCGAAGATCACCGGCACCGAGCCGGGCAGATGCGCGCGCAAAAGATCAAAAGCGGTGCCGAGCTGGTGCGGCCGCGCCTTGCTGACGGGGTTATAAAAAGCCATCACGAATCCGGCTTGCGCCGCCGCGATCAGCCGCTTTTCAATGATACCCCAGGGCTTGAGATTGTCAGACAGCGAAATGGCGCAGAAATCATGACCTAGCGGAGCGCCGGCCTTTGCGGCAACGGCCAGCATGGCGGTCACACCAGGCACGACCGAAAAATCGATCTCGCGCCATTCGGACGGACCATTTTCAATCGCCTCGCAGATGGCCGCCGCCATGGCGAAAACGCCGGGATCGCCGCCGGAGACCACACAAACCTTGCCGCCTTCGGCCGCAAGCCGCAGCGCCTGTTCGGCGCGGGAGATTTCTTCGCGATTGTCGGAGGCGTGGCGGCGCTGGTGAGGTCCAAGCGACAGGCGGTCGAGATAAGGAATATAACCGAAGAAATCTTCCGAAGCCTCGGCGGCAGCCAGCGCTTCCGGCGTTACCTGCGCCATATTGCCGGGGCCGAGGCCGACGACGACGAGCCTGCCGGTCATGGCTTTTCACCTGAAGAGAGGGGTCTGGTTTTCCAGCCGGGCACCAGAACCAGCGAAAAATAGGGTGCCGGCGATGCGTCACGCTCGATAAGCGGCACCGCATGGCTGTTTGCCATGGTGCCGCGCTCAACATAGAGCGCCTCGCTGAGCTTGCCGGCCTTTTCCAGCGCCCGGCGGATTTTCGGCAGGTTGCGCCCAACCTTCATGATCACGGCTCCATCGGTACCGGAAAGTCGTTCCGCGAGAATATCTTCCGCAAGCGTTCCGGGGAGCACGCTCAATATGTCGTCACCCTGTACCAACGGCAGCCCGGCCATGGACCAGCAGCCGGACATGGCCGTGATACCCGCAACCACCTCTGCATCGTAGGACGGAGACAGCCGCAGATGAAGGTGCATATAGGAGCCGTAAAACAGCGGATCGCCTTCCGAAAGCACGGCCACATTGCGCCCGGCCTCAAGATGGGCGGCAATGTCCTTCGCCGACTGATCGAAGAATGCGGCAATCGCGCCGCGATAATCCTCGCCGTTCTTGTCGCTTTCGACGGTCACCGGATAGACCAGCGGCATTTCCAGCGTGCCGGGGCGGATGAAGGCTTCGACAATGCCGCGACCATTACCGCTGCCGCCCTTCTTGCAGAAGAAAGCAAGCACATCGGCATTTTCGATGGCGCGCACCGCTTTCAGTGTCAGAAGCTCGGGATCGCCCGGCCCGGTGCCGACACCAACCAGTTTACCCTTGGCTTGTTCAAAAAGAGCCGCACTCACAGGCCTGCCCTCGCAACCGCATTGATGGCAGCGGCCGTCATGGCCGAACCGCCCATACGTCCCTTGACGATGGCATAGGGAATGCCGAGCGCGCTTGCCTCCAGCGCATCCTTCGATTCCGCCGCACCGACGAAGCCGACGGGCATGCCGATGATGGCGGCGGGACGCGGCGCACCCTTTTCCAACATCTCGAGAAGATAGAACAGCGCCGTCGGCGCATTGCCGATCGCAACAAGAGCGCCGTCCAGTTTTTCCGCCCAGAGATCGAGTGCGGCGGCCGAACGCGTATTGCCGATCTTTTTCGCAAGCTCTGGTGTGCGTGGATCACGCAATGTGCAGATCACGGCATTGTCATTCGGAAGCCGGGCGTGGGTTACGCCATGGGCAACCATTTGCGCATCACAGAGGATGGGCTTTCCGGCCAGCAACGCACCCCGCGCAGCGGCAACGAAATCGGGCGAGAAACGGAAATGGCTGGCCGCCTCCACCTGCCCGCAGGCATGGATCATGCGAATGGCGATATCCGCCTGCTCTTCGGTGAAGCCGGATAAATCCGCTTCTTCACGGATAATGGCGAAGGAGCGCTCATAGATCGCGTTGCCGTCGCGAATATAGTCATAGTCGGTCATCGGTCATCCTGTCGAAGCGCCGCACCAATCGCTTGCCTGCCAACACGGGCAAGCAGGGTGGCGCCGTTTTCCCCGGGCTTATGTTCTTTTTCGTAAAGACGGGCAAGCCGCGAAAGCGCCGTCCTCTGCTGTGCGAAAGGTAAAATCCCGTCGGGCGGGTCGCCGGCGCGGCCGGAAACGGAAAAGACCAGCCCATCGGCCGTGCCGCAAAAGGCCAGAAGCGACGGGGCAGGGTGCGCGCAGCCTTTGCCACAGCCGGAAATATGCAACGTGAAAGAACCGTCGAGCAATGAGACGCATTCCCGGGAAGCAAAAGCGGCCAGTTCATGCGTTGGAAGAAAAGCCGATGCACAGCCCGGCGCGCCGGGACAGACAGCGATGGAAGAGCGCGCATCACCAGCTTCGGTAACGAAACCACATGCCCCCGCAGCCTCAAGCAATGCATCGCAAGCGGATTTCGATCCGAAAAATAGCATGCTATGGTTTGGTGATGGCCGCAAAGCCCTGATGCCGAGCACATCGGCGTCCTGGCAGAGGCGCGATAAATCAGAGCCTCGAACCTGCCCGAAGGCAGGCGCGGTACCGGCAGCAAAAAGGCCCGTGCCCGCTGCCGTCAATCCAAGCGGCGAAGAAGGTGCCCGAACGGCCTCGCTCTTTAGCAGCCGATCCAGCAGCCGGTCACCACAAACCGCTTGGATGGCCGATCGGTCCAGATCGCGGCCACGTGCAAATGGCCCCTTGCCGGCGAGATAAAGGAGAAGCGAAAGGACCACATCCGCCGCCGCAGCCGTTTCGACTAACCCCGCGTTCAGTGCTTTGCTTTCCGGCCCGCCGACAAGCAGTTGCCAGAAAGTCTGGCTGTCCAGCCGGATCGCTTTGAGGCGAATATCTGCCAGCAATTCCCCCGTGGAGAGATATCCGCCACCATCAACGACGACAGAAATCTTGGCGGCGAGCTTTTCATGAAGAGCGAGCCGGTCAGCCTCTTTCCTTATCTGTTCGGCGAGAAAACGCCCGTCGGCGATTTCCGTGTCATCCCGGCCGGCAAGAGGCGAAGTCTCGACTGCCAGCCCTTCGCGCAGCGGCAGACCAAGTGCCAGAACATCCTTTTCCAGGGCGCATGCGCTTTCCGGCGTCAGGCCGCGGAACTGGAGGCTGCCGCGTGCGGTGATGTCGAGCAGCCCATTGCCGTGCCGCTCGGCAAGGTCGCAAAGTGCCACCATCGCACGGGGCGAGATATCCGCGTCGAAAGCTACTCGGGACAGAAAACCGTCGCCGGTCCGCATAGGTGCTGAGAGCGCCGGGCAAAGACCACGGCGACCGAATGGCTGAACGGTATCGGCAGCGGTAGCCATCATGCGCCAACCCTTTCGGAACGGGGCAGGATCAGTATTTCCAGCTCCGCATCCACCGCATTTCGCCGGCTATGCCACAGGCCGCGACGGCGGGCGGACAGGAAGCGCTCGGCCATCACCTGTCCTGCCTTCGGATTTTCCCGCAGGATGAAATCGCGCACCGCCTCGTTGCCGAAATAGGCATCATAAAGCGCCTCGATCAGCGAAGAGGAAACCACATGAGTGGTTTCGGCAAAACCGACCAGCCGGTCCACAGTCTCGGCAAATTCCGCCGCTCCGCGTGGGCCATGCCGCATCTGGCCGGCAATGAAGCGCGGGTTGACGGCGCGTGCCCGCACCACCCGCGTCAGCGCCTGCGCCATCGACCTTGCACGCGGACGTGCCGGGTCGGTCGTATCCAGCGCCACGATATCGGCTACACCACCCAATGCTGCCTTCGCCGCGGAGAAGCCGCCGATGAAGGCGACATCGGAAGAACCGTCAAGAAGATCGCGGCCGGGATCGTCGCCAGTATGAACCAGAAGATCGGCCCGGCGCACAAGTTCCACAAAACCGGCATTCTCGAACATCTCCAGCCCATCGGCACCGCCGAAAGCATGGCTTGCAGCATCAAGATAGGCCTGTCCCAACTCCTCGCGTTCGTCCCATTTTCCGCTGGCGAGTTTTTCTTCGATACCCGCGCCATAGGTTCCGGGCGCGGAACCGAAGATACGCGCCGGAATATGCCCGAGCGCTGCCGCCTCTTCCGCCAGCGGATTGTCTCCCGGCGCCTCATCCCGCCGCGCCACGGCCTTGGCGGCGGCATCAAGCAGCGCAATCAGCGCCGGAAACATGTCGCGGAACAGGCCAGAAATGCGAAAGGTGACATCAACCCGCGGCCGCCCAAGGCTCGCCGGTGGCATAACTTCGATGCCGGTGACGCGGCCGGTGGTCAGGTCATGGATCGGTCTCGCCCCCATCAGATGCAGCGCCTGCGCCACATCCTCACCGCCATTGCGCAGGCTCGCACTTCCCCAGAGGTCGAAAACCAGATGTTTCGGCCAGTCGCCATGACTTTGCAGGTGGTGCCGAAGCACTTCTTCCCCCGCCATGCGGCCTAGCTCGAAAGCCGTCGGCGTCGGCATGGTGCGCGGGTCGGCTGCATAAAGATTACGGCCGGTGGGCAGCACGTCGAGCCGTCCGCGAGCGGGTGCCCCGGAAGGGCCGGGAACCACATGTCGTCCATCAAGCGCGGCGAGTAGCGCCGCTTTTTCCGCCCTGGCGCTTTCAAGTCTCAGCGGATCGGTTTCCCCTTCCGGGTAGCGGCCGAAGACATGCTGGCCATCCTTGATGGCGAAATCTTTCAGGTCGCAGAGAAAGGCGTCGATACGCGACAGGGCCGCGTCGGCGTCATCCTTCGCGCCCACGCCCGCCTCCGCCGCAAGCCCGGTTTCCAGCGCCTTTTCAACGATCAGTTTCGCCAGCCGGTCACGGCGGCGGCGATCCAGCCCATCCGCCTGCGCATATTCATCGACCAGCTGTTCCAACGCCGATTGGCCCTGTGAAAGCCCGGCATTGACCAGCACCGGCGGAATATGGCCGATAGTCACGGCAGCAATCCGCCGTTTGGCCACCGCCGCCTCGCCGGGATTGGAAACGATGAAAGGATAGACCACCGGCAGTGGGCCGGTGACGATTTCCGGAAAACAATTGCGCGAAAGCGCGACCGTCTTGCCCGGCAGCCACTCGAGCGTGCCGTGAGCACCGACATGTACGATGGCATGTGCCGCCGCGACCCGTTGCATCCACGCACCGAAAGCAACAAGTGCGTGACGCGGCGGCAGGGCAGGGTCGTGGTAATCCACCCGCTTATCCTCGTTTCGCCCCCGGTCCGGTGCGAGCGCCACGAACACATTGCCAAAACGGGCGACGCGAAAGCGGAATGCGCCATCGGCAAGCGCATCGTCACTTTCCGCAGTTCCCCACGTGGCATTCACGGATACGGCCGCCGTTTCCGGCAAAACCTCAAGAAAATCTAGATAGGCGGAAAGATCAATCGCCGCTTCCTGATGCTCGACACAATCCAGTAAAGCCCGAGCGGTTTCAGGAATATTCGACACCGCATATCCCGCATCGGCAAGATCGCGCAACATTTCAAGCACGCTTTGCGGCACATCCAGACCAACGGCATAACCCGTGCGCCCCGGCGCGGCACCGGGATAATCGGGCATCAGAATAACGATACGGCGATCCTGTTTCGATGCCTGTTTCAATCGCAGAAAGGCCGCGATGCGGTTCGCCACCTGCTCGACGCGATCCGCCTCCGGCACATTTAGGAGGCTGACACCACCATCCGCCCGCGCCTGTTTGAACGAAATCGCACCGGCGAGAATCCGGCCATCCAGTTCCGGCAGAACCACATGCATGGCAAGATCGGACGGGTTGAGGCCGCGGGCATTTTCCGCCCAGCCATCCCGCCGGGTCGTCGCCATGACCACCTGAAACACTGGCACGCCAAGGCGGTCGAACAGTGTTTTCCCGACTTCATCCGTCTGGCTGGCAAAAGCCGTGGCGGCGATGATGGCGACAGGCTGAAGATCGGGCAGCACGGTTTCGAGAAAACGGATCGCCTCCCCATCCTTCAGGCCGCTGACGAAAATCGGCAAGGGCGCAAAACCGCGCTCGCAGAGCGCGTGGAAAAGCGCATCCACGGGCGCCACATCCTCCGCAAGCAGCATGGAGCGGTAAAAGAGAATGGGCAGGATGGCTGCATCGGCTGGAAAGGCGGCGCGGGCTTCCGTCTGACTGACGACGCCCTGCCCGGGCCGGTAGAATCCGGCCTTCGGCAATGGTTCGGCCTCGATATCCGGCCAGATGCCATCCTTTGCCAGAACCGCCAGACCAGCTGCAAGGCGGCCCATATTTTCCCCTCCGCCTTCACGGAAAAAGGAAAGGACGGAGGCCAACATCTGCCGATCGACGGTCGAAGCCGCTTCGAGCTTTTCGTCCCTTTCGCTGCATTCTCCCGGCAAAAGCAGAAGCTTGATGCCGTGCCTGCGTGCCAAAATCACAAGCTGGTCGACGCCGTAACGCCAGCGCTCCGCGCCGCCGAGAATCCGGATAAGAATAACGCGGGCATGTTCCGCCGTCTTTTCGATCCACAGATCAACCGACATCGGATGCCGAAGCTCGGACAGATTGGCGACGGACAGGGATGGCATAGCGCGCCCCGCCTGCCGCCAGGCCTGCTCAAGCCCGGCAAGATCGCTTGCCGAAAAAGACAACATCACCACATCTGAACGGGGCTGGTTGAGATCAACCGGCTCGATCAGGTCGTCCAGAGACGAGGATGTGGTGGCGAGAATATGCATCTAAAGCATTTCCAGTAAAAGTCCGTGGCCGGTCAGGCGGCCAGCATCTGTTCTATCTTTTCGCGGTTGATGCCCTTTTCACCGATGATAACGAGCCGGCTGCGGCGCTCCTCACCCGCCGCCCATGGGCGATCGTAATAGTGGTTGACCCGGCTGCCGACAGCCTGCACCTGCAGGCGCATCGGCTTGGCGGAAACTTCAATGAAGCCCTTTATGCGCAAAACATTTTCGGCAGCCGCCGTCTCTGCAATGCGGATCGCCAGCGCTTCCGGATCGCTCACGGCAGGCAGATCGATGACGAAGCTGTCGAAATCGTCGTGTTCATGATCCAGTTCGCCATCATGGTGGGTACGGCGGTTTTCGATGTCCTCTTCCACCGCAAGACCGAGACCGATCAGCACCGCAGGATCGATTGCGCCATTGGATGCCACGACGATCTTCGCGGCCTTTGGCAGGTGCTCAAGAATGTGGGCCTTTGCCTTGTCGAGACCAGCGCTATCGAGAAGATCAGCCTTGGTCATAACGATGAGGTCGGCGCAGGCGATCTGATCCTCGAAAACCTCTTCAACCGGGTCATCGTGATCAAGCGCCTCGTCATTCGCCCGCTGGGCGGCGAGTGCTTCCATGTCGTGGGCAACCTGTCCCTCGGCAAGGGCGGCACCATCCACTACGGCCACCACGGCATCCACCGTCACGCGGCTCTTGATCGCCGGCCATTGGAAGGCCTGCACCAGCGGCTTCGGCAGGGCGAGGCCGGACGTTTCGATGAGGATATGCTCCACCTTCGGCTGGCGGCTCAAAATCTGCTCGATGGCGGGCTGGAAATCATCCGCCACCGTGCAGCAGATGCAGCCATTGGCCAATTCGACGATGTTTTCTTCCGGGCAGCTTTCAATGCCGCAGCCTTTCAGAATTTCGCCATCGATGCCGATATCGCCGAATTCATTGACGATGATGGCGAGCCGCTTGCCGTCCAGCTTTTCCAGAAGACCGCGCAGCAGCGTGGTTTTTCCGGCCCCCAGAAAGCCGGTGACGATGGTGCAGGGAACGCGGTCCAGAAGGGTGCTCATGATCTCTCCTCGGTAAAATCGAATGGGGGAATGCGCGCCACCATGCCGCGCTTTAATGTGTCGGGCCGGCCACGCCAGGGCATCAGGCCATCTGCGGAGGCGGCCAGCATATGCGCGCCCGTCAACAGGTCACCTGCATCATCCGGCGTCAGTCCGCCAAATACATAGGACCAGCCGTCGCCGCCACGCAGCACGGCGCTGAGGCCGCGCTTGCAATTGGCAAGGCAATTGACGGAACGAACGACGACGCCAGATTCTTCCGCCTTTGCGATGACGGCATCGGCGAGGCGCGAACCGGCGCGCGGTTCAGCATTGGGATCGGCTTCATCGCGACAGCTTCGGCAAACGAAGACGACCACACCGGACGCCGTGTCAGCCTGCGTGTTTCCGCCTGCACATGAAGATGTCGCTGAAATATCCAAACCGTTTCGCTTCCCGCGCCTTTAAAAAAATCGTCGGGGTGCGGATATCGAAAACGGCATGCGCAGATGCGCAACCCCAATGTTCGATCTGACCGACTGACCGGAGCACCCCGCCCGGCAGACGTTTTTTCTGAAACGGCAGGTCTCCTGGCTTGCGGCTTCAAAACACCCGGGCACCGCCTTCCCGAACCCATATTGAAGGCCCAGTGGCTTTACGGTGCGGGCTTACCGCTTACAGTTGCGGGGGCAGCCACGGAATGACCCATTGTCCGGGTGGAACCGTGTTCCCTCTTAGCTTTTCCCGTTGCCGGGAAAAGACCGTCAGTCCGCTACCATTAGGCTGAACGGGGGTGAGGGTCAATGCCGCGGCCTGTCCCTCACACATTGCCGGGTGCGGCAAATTGGGTATAGTCGCCGCTCCGAATGGCGGGGGCATGGCCCCGCACAGCAGGATGAGAAGGAAAACGTGATGACGCGCGACATCAGCGACAACGAAGCCGAACGCCACCGGCAGAAAATGGTCAACCGCAAGACGGCTCAGGATGCCGAAGTTGCGGCAAAGACCATCGAAAAAGGTCTGCTGATGATCAATACCGGCCCCGGCAAAGGCAAGTCCACGGCGGCCTTCGGCCTTGCTTTGCGCATGCTCGGCACCGGGCGGCGAGTCGGCGTGGTGCAGTTCATCAAGGGCGCATGGTCAACGGGCGAACAACAGGCTCTGACGCTTTTCGGTGACAAGGTTGTCTGGCGCACCATGGGCGAGGGTTTCACGTGGGACACACAGGATCTGAAACGCGATGTTGCCGCAGCCACAAAGGCCTGGGAAGAAGCCAAGGTCCTGATGGCCGATGAAACGATCGGCCTCCTGATCCTCGATGAACTGAACATCGCGCTGCGTTACGACTATCTGCCGCTGGAAGAGGTCGTTGAAACGCTGTCCAGTCGCAGGCCTGATCTGCACGTTATCGTCACCGGCCGCAATGCCAAGCAACCGCTGATCGACGCCGCCGACATGGTGACGGAAATGACGCTGGTGAAACACCACTTCAAGGCGGGCGTGAAGGCGCAGGCCGGGATAGAATTCTGACATGACTGCGCGGGTGCTGATGTTTCAGGGAACCGGCTCGGACGTCGGCAAATCGCTGATGGTGGCCGGCCTTGCCCGGGCATTCACCCGGCGCGGCCTGTCGGTCATGCCGTTCAAACCGCAGAACATGTCGAATAATGCGGCGGTGACCGCCGACGGCGGCGAGATCGGCCGTGCGCAGGCGCTGCAGGCGCGGGCGGCGGGGGTGCCGCTCTCCGTTCACATGAACCCGGTACTCCTGAAACCACAGAGCGAGACCGGCGCACAGGTGGTGGTGCAGGGCAAGATCGTCGGTAATGCCAGAGCGGCCGATTATCAGCACATGAAGGCCGGGCTGATGCCGCTTGTGCTGGAAAGCTTTGAGCACCTGAAACTACAGGCCGATCTGGTGCTGGTGGAAGGGGCGGGCAGCGCGTCTGAAATCAACCTACGCGCCAATGACATCGCCAATATGGGTTTTGCCCGTGCGGCAAATGCGCCCGTAATCCTGATCGGCGATATCGATCGGGGCGGCGTCATCGCCAGCCTCGTCGGCACCAAGGCAGTGCTTGAGCCGGGCGATGCGGCAATGATCGAAGGTTTCATCGTCAACCGCTTTCGCGGCGATCCGGCGCTGTTTTCAGATGGCATGCGGATGATTGCGGAAAAGACCGATTGGGCCTCCATCGGCCTTCTGCCACATTTTTCCGATGCCACGAAACTGCCGGCGGAAGATGCTCTCGGTCTTTCCGGCCCTGCCCAGCAGAAACCGGGTGCGAATATCCGCATCGCGGTGCCAATCCTGCCGCATATTTCCAATTTCGACGATCTGGATCCGCTGGACATGGAACCGGATGTGGAACTGATCCGCGTGCGGCCGGGCGAAACCATTCCTGCCGATTGCCGGCTGGTGCTGCTTTGCGGTTCGAAATCCACCATCGCCGATTTGGCCATGTTGAAAAATGCGGGTCTCGATATCGATATCAAGGCCCACGCCCGGCGTGGTGGCTATGTTCTTGGCCTCTGCGGCGGATACCAGATGCTGGGGAAAACCGTCGCTGATCCTGCCGGCATAGAAGGGCCGCTGGCGAAGATTGACGGGCTTGGCTTGCTGGATGTCGATACGGTTTTGACCGGCGACAAACGGCTGGTTTCCGTGCGGGGCAGGAGTTTCGACGGAATTGATTTATCCGGCTATGAAATGCATGTCGGCGAAACGAAGGGTGCTGCGGATAACCAGCCGTTCTCGATGATCGACGGACATGCCGATGGCGCCATCTCGCCCGACGGCCGCATCTTCGGCACCTATATTCACGGGCTTTTTGCGGATAACGGCCAGCGCAGCGCATGGCTGGAGCGACTTGGCGGTGAGGGCACCCATCTGAATTACGATGCGCAAGTGGACGCGGTTCTTGACCGTCTGGCGGCGCATATGGAAGAGCACCTCGATCTCGACAGACTGCTGTCTATAGCGCGATAAGGATCGCCAGCAGCCCAAACAAGCCGATCAGCAAGACATCTGCGATCCGCGCCAGCCGTAGCGCGGTGCGAATATCGCCGGCAACCAGCGTCGCTCTTCCGCCCTCACCCATGAAACCCGCATCAATCATCTGCCCGCCATAGGAGCGTGGGCCGGCAAGTGCAAAGCCAAGAGCACCAGCCAGCGCCGCCTCCGGCCAGCCGGCATTGGGGGAACGATGGTGGTGCGCATCACGACGGATCGCAGCGATGGCACCCTTGGGCGACGCGCCCTTCACAAAAAAAGCTGCCGCTACGAAAAGAACGCCGCTCAACCTCGACGCCGGCAAATTGACCAGATCGTCCAGCCGGGCCGAGGCCCAACCAAAGGCTTCATGGCGTGGTGAACGATGGCCGATCATGCTGTCGGCCGTATTGATCGCCTTATAGGCCGCGCCGCCCGGCAGGCCCAACAGGCCGAGCCAAAGAGCAGGGGCAACGATACCGTCGGAAAAATTCTCGGCCAGACTTTCAATCGCCGCGCGGCAGATCGCCGCCTCATCCAGCTTTTGCGGATCACGACCGACAATCATCGAAACCGCCATACGGCCACCCTCCACCCCTTCGCGCTCCAAAGCAATGGCGACAGCTTCCACATGCTGTTCCAGACTTTTCTGCGCCGGAAGCGAAGCACCGAGGATCGCCACAGCCAACAGGCCGAAGGGCAGGAGAAGCAGAAGCGATTGCGCAGACCATGCAAGAATGACGGTGAGACCGGCAAAAACCACCAGAGCCGCCACGCCCGCCGCCTTACGCTGCGAAAATGACGCACTCTCCCGGTTCCATTTTTTGTCCAGCAGCGCGATAAGCGAACCGATCCAGGTGACGGGGTGGCCGATGCGATTGAACAGCCATTCCGGATAACCGGTCAGGCGTTCGATCACGAGCGACAGGAAAGCGAGAGCAAAGAACATGGGCGAGACAGTACCAGAAAAGGCTCAAGGAGCGATCCGTCACGGCGGCAATCTCGGCAAGGCGCGGCTGATGTTCCCTGAAGCGCCTGAACCTTGGATCGACCTTTCGACCGGGATCAATCCGCACTCCTATCCGCATTCGCCCATTCCCGCCAGCGCCTTCGCCCGCCTGCCGGAACCGGATGCTGCCGAAGAGTTGAAACAGCTGGCAGCAGCCCATTTTGGCGCACCTTCTGCCCGGCATGTCACACTTTCTCCCGGCACGCAGATGCTGATGCCTTTACTGGCTCAAATCGCTCTTTCCCGTGGGGCAAAAAATGGCAGCGTCCTTTCGCCCGCCTATGCGGAACATTCCCGCACCGCGCGCATGGCCGGACTGACCGTTACCGAAGTGGAAAACCTTGGCGACCTGTCAGCATCCGGCTATGCGGTGGTGGTCAATCCCAACAATCCCGATGGCCGCGCCACTGATAGACAGGCTCTGCTGTCTCTAGCCGATTCGATGCGCCCTAATGGCGGCCTGCTCGTCGTGGATGAAGCTTTTATCGAAACGGGAGGTGCGGAAAGCCTTGCAGATGTCGCAGATCACGATGCGCTGGTGGTACTGCGATCCTTCGGTAAATTTTATGGCATGGCAGGCGTGCGGCTCGGTTTCGCAATTGCGCATCCTGATATCGCCGCTACACTCGAGGCAAGGCTCGGACCCTGGGCAGTTTCCGGCCCGGCACTACATATTGCGACCGAAGCTTTGGCAGACGAGGATTGGCGATCATCCATGCGCCTTCAGCTCGCGAAAGAAGCCCGGCGCATGAATGACCTGCTGAAAAAAGCGCGACTGGAAATCGCCGGCGGCACGTCCCTGTTCACGCTGGTCCGGGACAAGCGCGCCACAGCACTGTTCGGCCATCTCGGCCGGCGCGGCATTCTGGTCCGCATTTTCGATGAAAGGCCGAGCGACATGCGTTTCGGCCTTCCCGGCAGCGAAGCGGAGTGGCAGCGCCTCGAGGCAGCGCTACTGTCCTTTGATCATCCCTCGAAGGTGTAGGTCTCAATCGAATCCGGCTTCATTTCGATGGAGAAGCCCGGCAGTTTCGGCGGCATGTAAGCGGCGTTGCGGATATCGCAAGGCTCGATGAAGTGCTCGTGCAAGTGATCCACATATTCGATGACGCGACCTTCCTTGGTGCCTGAAACCACCAGATAGTCGATCATCGACAGGTGCTGCACATATTCGCAAAGGCCGACGCCGCCGGCATGCGGCCAGACCGGTAGATTGTATTTGGCGGCAATCAGCAGCACCGCCAGCACTTCGTTCAGCCCACCCATACGGCAGCTGTCGATCTGCACCACGTCGATGGCGCCTTCGGCGATGAACTGCTTGAACATGATGCGGTTCTGGCACATTTCACCAGTTGCTACCTTCACGGAGCCGATGGCTGCGCGAATCTTGCGATGGCCGGCGACATCATCCGGGCTGGTCGGCTCTTCAATGAAGAAAGGCTTGGAAAAGGCGAGCTTATTCACCCACTCGATCGCCTGATCCACTTCCCACACCTGATTGGCATCGATCATCAGGTAACGGTCGGGGCCGATCACCTCGCGGGCAATGGTGAGACGGCGAATATCGTCTTCCAGATCGCGACCGACCTTCATCTTCACATGGTTGAATCCGGCATCGATGGCTTCCTGGCAAAGACGGCGCAGCTTGGCGTCGTCATAACCGAGCCAGCCGGCTGACGTCGTGTAGCAGGCATAACCCTCGTTCTTCAGCGTTTCGATACGTTCCTTCTTGCCGCTTTCGGCCGTTTTGAGGATCGCAAGCGCATCGTCACGGGTCAGCACATCGGTCAGATAACGGTAATCGACGATATCGGCGATTTCTTCCGCGCTCATATCGGCAACAAGCTGCCACACCGGCTTGCCCGCCTTCTTCGCCAGCAGATCCCAGACAGCATTGACGACGGCACCGGTGGCGAGATGCATCGCACCCTTGTCCGGGCCGATCCAGCGCAGCTGGCTGTCGCTCGTCAGATGCCGCCAATATTTGCCGGGGTTCTCGGTAACCACGGCAAGATCGGTGCCGACCACCAGATGCCGCATCGCTTCGATCGCCATGCAGCAAATGTCATTGCCACGGCCGATGGTGAAGGTCAGGCCATGGCCCTTCAAGCCCGGCTCGTCGGTGTCGAGAATGACATAAGCCGCCGAATAATCCGGGTCGGGGTTCATCGCATCCGAACCGTCGAGGCTCTGGGAGGTCGGGAAACGCAGGTCGAAAACACGCAGATCTGTAATTTTGGTCATGGCCGGTTACTCGCGGTCAGTGTCAAAGGAAATCGTTCAATCGTGGTGGAAGGTTTCTTCCATCATCGCCCACCACTCGTCTTGCTTGCGGCTTTCGAGCGGTTGCTGGCAGGGAATGGTGAAAGACCACCATTCCTGGTTCTTGGGGCTTGCGGCTATCTTCGCCATGTCAGCGCTGAAATCCGTGCCGTGATATTCCCAATAACCGAACAGCAGATTTTCCGGTTCACGCAGGAAGATCGTATAGTTACGGATGTTGCTGTCGCTGATGAGCGCCAGAACTTCCGGCCAGACGGCAGCGTGCAGCCTTTTATACTCCGCGATCATGTCCGGTTTGACGCCTATGACCATGCCCATACGCTGCATGAAAAACTCCGTTATTGCTTGATGGTGGCAAGCGCCGCGCGCAGCCCGTGTTGCGGCAGGTTCAATCCCAGCCGTTCTGCAGCAGCGATGATCGGGATGAATCGACGACGCTTCTTTTCATCGTGGTTACCGGCGATATCGGCCAGCCGATGCGCGAGAAAAGGATTGCGCAAACGTTCGCGCAACACACCGATATAGGCCTCAGCCTCATCTCCCATGCCTTCGGCGGCAAAGACCGGCAGAACTTCGTCGCGCCACAGCGTTTCCAGATTCGTAACGAGAGCGTCGTCGGCCATTGCCTGCCGCACCGTCTCGTCCTTGGCCCGGGCATCCTGCATCCAGCGCTCGGCCAGATAGGAATGGCCGAGATTGAGCAGAAAGAGCTTCAGTTTTTCGTAGTGGTCGAGATCATCCGTCAACACGATCGCAGGGTGAGCGCATGGCAAAACGAGCCCTTCCTGCCTCTCGATTGCCCAGAGCGCATAGGGCTCCGCCACCGCACCAACTGGATCGATAGGCTCGGAGACGATGCGGTCGACCAGACTATTGGCGAAACGGCATTTCTCATTGAGATAAAAAGCAAACCCCGCCGGCAATTGCCATTCGTCGGCAAGCTGGCGAATGACTTGCTGCAGCCTTTCGCCATTGCGCGGCACAAGTTCGCAGGGGAAGATCGACAAAGGCGCTTCCGGATTGCTCTGAAAACGCTCCAGCAGCAACGTGCAGAGCTTCGCCGGAAAGCTTTTCGGCACCACCGTGAAATCGGCCGCAAGGCCAGGCCCGTCAGCGGAATCCAGCTCATAACCGCGATCGCCCGTATTGGACAGGATAACCTCGGCCACGCTGGCAAGACGCCGCACTTCGGCCCAGTCGGTCGCGGCGGTCAGCGCGCGTGCGACAGCCTTACCCGGAATTTCCTCGTCCACTTCCTGCCCATCGCCGATACCGCGAATGCGCACAGGGTAGGGCGCTCCGCTGTTCAGTGCCGCAACACGCTTCAGGCTTTCCGCATTGCCGGTCGTCTGGACAATAGCGATATGTCCAAGAGCCTCGCCTTTATCCAGCGCCTGTGAAACGAACAGATCCGCATGCGCCAGAAGAAAGCGGCTGGTGCCAAATTGCAGAATGGGGGTATCAGACGTCATGCGACCTCCACCATGCCTTTGATCACTCCGGCTTTCGGATCGGTCAGACCGGCGAATTTAGAAGGTACATCGGCAAGCGTCATACGATGGGTAATCAGAGCTTCCGGTACCTTGCCGTCCCGCAGCGCCTGCAACACCCGCTCGAAATCGTCAGGCGTCGCATTGCGGCTGCCGAGCAGCGTCGTCTCGCGCTTGTGAAACTCCGGATCGTTGAAGCTGATATCGCTGGCGACAATCGATACCAGCACATAAGAACCGCCATGCCCGACGAAGGAAAACCCGCGCTCCATGGCTTTCGGATTGCCCGTCGCATCAAAAACCGCATCGAAGAAATCGTCACTGGTGATTTCGGAAAGGTGCTCCCTGTCGCCTTCACCAAGCGCCACCGTATGGGCGACACCGAGATGTTGCTTGCAGAAATCCAGCCGGTCGGTGCGCCCGTCGATCATGGTCACCTCGCCGCCATCGAGAACCGCAAAAACCGCAACCGCCATGCCGATAGGGCCGGCGCCGACGATCAGGACCTTCTGCCCTTTCTCGACCGCGCCACGGCGCACGGCATGCGCGCCAATCGCCAGAAATTCAGTCATGGCCGCCTGATCGAGACTCAGCCCCTCCGCCTTCAGCACGAATTGCTGCGGCACGCTCAGATATTCAACCATGCCGCCATCGCGATGAACGCCGAGCACGCCGATATTGCGGCAGCAATTGCTCTTGCCCTTCAGGCAGGCACTGCATTTTCCGCAGGAGATATAGGGGATGACGGTGACCACGTCGCCAGCGGAAAGAGGGCTGCCATCAGGCGCTTCTTCCACCGTGCCGGAAAGCTCGTGGCCCATGATGCGCGGGTAGGAAAGATAAGGCTGGTTGCCGGTGAAAATATGCAGATCCGTACCGCAGACGCCGATGCGGCGAATGCGCACCAGCACTTCACCTTCACCACGGCGAGGCTTCGGCAGATCCTTGGCGGTAAGTTGACCGGGAGTGTCACAGAAAATCGCCAGCATGCATCACCTGTCAGAAAGGGAATAAAAACGGATGGCGTTGCCGCCAAAAACTGCCGCATGGTCCTCTGCCGGCACGATATCGCGGCAGAAATCCAGCCAGGCCTGATAATCTCCCGCCAGCCGCAACACCGGCCAGTCGCTGCCGAATATCACGCGTTCGGCACCGAACAGCTCCAGAATGGTTTCGGCGTAAGGCCGCACCGCTTCCGGCCGCTGCTCGCCGCGCTCGGTCAGCAGACCGGAAAGCTTGCAATGAACATTGGCAAGAGCGGCCAGAGCCACAATGTCGCTCCGCCAGTCGCTATAATGACCGGTGGCGATCAATGGCTTCGCACCATGATCGATGACAACAGGCAATTGCGGATAACGGCGGGCAAAGGAAAGGAGATGCGGCAGATTGGGCGGCAACACCAGCGCATCAAAGACCAGCCCGTGTTTCACCAACGCTTCCACGGCGGCATCCAGCGCCTGATCGTCGATCCAGGCAATATCTTCCATGCCCTGCAGCATGGGGCGAACGCCCTTGAAGGCCGGATGTTTTGCCCGGCGGGCAATTTCCGTCACCGCATCGGGAGACTTCATGTCCACCCAGCCGACCACGCCCTTGATGAAGTCGGTCTTTTCCGCCAGCTCCAGCATGAAATCCGTGTCGGCCGCAGTCTCCATCGTCTGCACCAGCACCGTGCCGGAGACACCGGCTTCGGCCAATAACGGCGACAGATCGGCCGGAAGAAAATCCCGGTAGATGGCGGCGAGCGACGGCGGCGGCCATTGCCCGGCGCGGTCCTTCATCAACCAGAAATGCTGGTGGGCGTCGATGAACATGGCCTCAGGCCTTTCCGCCGGGTACGGGCGAACCTTCGGCAATCAGGCCGCGCCTGTGCAGCTCAGACCAGAATTCATCCGGGATAGGCTGTTCGAACCATTCGATATTGGAGGCAAGCTGTTGCGCATTGCGCGCGCCTGACACGACCGTGACCGAAGCCGGATGGGAGAGCGGAAATTGCAGCGCGGCCGCCTGCAACGACACGCCCAGTTCCTCGCACACGCCCTGCAGCGCATCGACGCGCGTGAGGATATCGGCAGGCGCATCGGCGTAGTTGAACTTGCGGTTGCCGGCCAGAATGCCCGAATTGAACGCACCGGCGACGACGATGCCCACGCCGCTTTCAGCACAGCGGTTCATGAAGGCAAGGCTCTGCTGTTCCAGGAGCGTATAACGACCGGCAAGCATGGCGACGTCGATATCGAAGACATCCATGGCGTCGCTGACGATCTGCCATTCGTTGACGCCAAGGCCAACAGCTCCGGTCGACCCTTCTTCACGCAGTTTGCCAAGCGCCCGGAAGCCGCCGCCAGTGGTCAGCTGCTCCCAGTAATGCTGGTGCTTTTCGCCATGGGTGAAGGAGCCGATATCATGCACATAAAGAATATCCGGCTTCAGAACACCCAGCCGCTGCTGGCTAGCCTCGAAGGAACGCAGGATACCGTCATAGGAATAATCATAAGTCGGGCGGAACGGCAACGGCGCGATATAGGCGTCCTCTTCCGGGCCGACGGTTTCATCCGGAACCATCACACGACCGACCTTGGTGCTGAGTGTATAATCGCTCCGCTCATGCTCCGTTACCATGGTGCCGAGACGACGCTCCGATCGCGTGTAACCGTAAAAGGGCGCGGTATCGAAATAACGCATGCCGCTTTCCCATGCCGTATCGAACGCACCTTTGGACTCTTCATAGGGCGTAACGCGGTAGAGATTGCCCATCTGGGCGCAGCCGAGGCCCATGACCGTGACGTCAACGGCGCGGCGCGGCAATTTGCGTGTATCGGAGACTTTCATCGCAGGGACTTTCCGGGTTTTTCTTTGAAAAGGCGCGCCGCCGTAAAGCGGCGCGCCGTCATGCATTAGTACAGAACGTTCTTGGCTTCCGGCTTTTCAACGTTGTCCTTAGTGACGACAACGACGCCAGTGTCGACGAACTTCTCAACCTTTTCCTTGTTGATGAGCTTGGTGATGGTTTCCACACCCTTTTCACCCATCTGGTAGGAACCCTGAACGACGATGCCGGCCAGCGTGCCGTCCTTGACGAAGCCCTGAAGGTCCTGATTGCCGTCGAAGCCGATGCCGATGACCTTGCCGGCCTTACCGGTCTGGGCGAGCGCACGGCCAACGCCGATTGCCGTCGGCTCATTGGCGCCGAAGATGCCCTTCAGATCGGAATTCGCGGCCAGAACGTCGGTGGTCTGGTTCAGCGCGGTCGCCATCTGCGACTGCGAATAGAAAGGACCGACAATCTTAAGGTTGGAATTCATCTGGATGTAATCGGTGAAACCGCCAACGCGGCCGATTTCCGAACCGGCGCCGGCGACGTATGACATGACGGCAATCTTGCCTTCCTTGCCCACCTTGTCGATCAGCGCCTGCGCTGCCAGTTCGCCGGCTTTCTTGTTATCGGTCGCGAGGAACGACTGGTAATATTGCTCCGAGCCGCTGGCCAGCTGCGAGTCGATCAGAACCACGGGAATACGGGCTTCCCAGGCCTTCTTGACGGCCGGAACCAGTGCATCCGGATCGGAAGGGGCAAGAACAATGCCTGCGACCTTACGGTTGATGGCGTTTTCAACCATGTTGACCTGGTCGGCGATCGCGGATTCGGCAGCCGGACCCTGGAAAGTCATGGTGTTGCCGGAAGAGTTCTTCATCGCCGCATCGGCGCCCTTCTGGACGTTCTGCCAGAAAGTGGAGTTGACGGTCTTGACAATGACGGCGATTTCGCCGGCCTGCACGGTGGAAACGCTCCACAGCGCGATTGCGGATGTCAGAAGGGCGGTCGCAAGTTTGTTCATTTCTTCCTCCGTGATGTCGGCATACCGGGCCTCCCCTTGCCGATCTTTTTTGCGGAAAGGGTCCGCAGGCCCTTGATCAGCGGCGGTTGCGCAACTGGTCGATCCAGACGGTGACCAGAATGACGAGGCCGATGATGATCTGTTGCGTGAAGGCGGAGACGCCGTTCATATTGAGACCGTTGCGCAGGATACCGATGACGAAGGCGCCGATGGCTGTGCCGGAAATGGTACCAACGCCCCCGATCAGCGATGTGCCGCCAATGACGGCACTGGCAATCGCATCCAGCTCATACATCACGCCTTCATTCGGCTGGGCGGTGACGAGGCGCGACATCAGCACGCAGCCCGTCAGTCCAGCGAGCGTGCCGGACAGAATGTAGGTGAAATTGGTAACGCGGGCGACGTTCACGCCAGACAGGCGCGCCGCATCCGCATTGGAACCGACGGCATAGATATGACGGCCGAGGATCGAGCGGTTGAGCATGAAGGAAACCGCAAGCGCAATCACCACCATCAGGATGACAGGGTAGGGGATGCCCGGAAACACCACGTTCGGGAAGCCGTCGTCACCGATATTGACGATGCGGAAGAGAGCGCCATTGCCGAGTTCGCCGAAGGATTCGCCGAGGCCAGAAACAGCACGCGCACCGGTGATCTGCAGGGCCACGCCGCGGGCGATCAGCATCATGCCAAGTGTGGCGATAAAGGGCGGCAGCTTAAAGCGTGTGACAAGCAGGCCGTTGATGAAGCCGCAAAGCGACCCCGTCAGAATGCCGAGAAACATGCCGATCGGCACCGGCATGCCAAGTTCTTTCACCGCAAGGGCTGCAACGACGCCGGCGAGCGCAAGCACTGAGCCAACGGAAAGATCGATACCGCCGGTGATGATGACGCAGGTTGCGCCGATACCCAGCAGCGCGATGGACGTGACCTGCAATGCGATCGTCATGCCATTATTAACGGTGAAGAAAGCGCTGCTGGTTGCGGAGAAGACCGCTACAAGCGCAACGAGGCTGCCAAGCGCCGCAAATTTCTGGATGATGTCCTTTTGGCGGTCGCTGAAAGCGAAGCTCTTCTTTGGTTCTGCAATATTGGCCATGTCGTTCCTCACTGCGCGGCCCGGCCGTAACCGGACGCATACCGCATGATTTCTTCCTGATTGGTCTTGGCGGTCTCAAGCACGCCCGTGATCCGGCCCTGGTGGAAAACGGCGATGCGATCCGTCAGCCCGAGAATTTCCGGCAGCTCTGAACTGATGAGAACAACGCCGATGCCCTTCGCAGCCAGTTCGTCCATGATCTTGTAGATCGCGAATTTCGCACCGACATCGATGCCGCGCGTCGGCTCATCGAAGAACAGCACACGCGACTGCCGGAACAACCATTTGCCGATGATGATTTTCTGCTGATTACCACCCGAGAGCAGCCGCACCGTCTGCTGGATGGAAGGTGTGCGAATATTCAGAAGGTCGACGTAACGTCTGGCGACATCGTCGTGCTTCTTGAAATCGATCAGCCCGAAACGATTGGAAACCTCGCCGATATTGGCAAGAGTTGTGTTTGCAGCAACGGACATCTTGATGGCCAGACCATCGCTCTTTCTATCTTCCGACAGATAGGCAATGCCTTCCCTGATGGCGTCCTGCGGTGAGCGAATGGAAAGCTCGCGGCTCTCAAAGATGATTTTTCCGCTATCGAGGGCATCGGCTCCGAAGATCGCACGCGCCACCTCGGTGCGCCCAGCCCCCATCAGCCCGGCAAAACCGAGAATTTCGCCGCGCCGCAGTGAGAAGGAGACATCCTGAAACACGCCCGCGCGCGTCAATCCCTCGGCAGAGAAGATGATATCTTCGGAGGGATTCGATGTGCGCTCCGGGAACTTGTCTTCCAGTGAGCGCCCGACCATGCGCGTGACGATATCGTCAACGGTGATCGAAGCGAAATCGTCGGTAGAAATATAACGCCCGTCGCGCAGAACCGTCACGCGATCGACGATCTCGGCCATTTCATCAAGACGATGAGAAATATAGACAATGCCGACACCGGATGCCTTGAGATCGCGAATGACCTTAAACAGCAGCCGCGTTTCCTGCTCGGTCAGCGAGGAGGTTGGCTCGTCCATGATGAGCACTTCAGCGTCAAGAGAGAGCGCCTTGGCGATCTCCACCATCTGACATTGGGCGACCGAGAGGCCACGCACAATCTGATCGGGGTCGATATCGACTCCCAGCCGATCAAGACAGCGTTTGGCATCGAGGCGCAGCTTTTTGCGGTCTACGAGAAAGCCACGGCGCGGCTCGCGGGCAAGATAGATGTTTTCGGCAACGGAGAGATGAGGAACGAGGTTGAGTTCCTGATGGATAATAGCGATGCCTGCAGCTTCGGACTCCAGCGGCGATGCATATTGCACCTTCACGCCCTTGTGCAGGATCGTGCCATCACTCGGCTGGTAGACGCCGCTGATGATTTTCATCAGTGTCGATTTTCCTGCGCCATTCTCGCCGCAGACAGCATGCACTTCACCGCTGCGCAGATCGAAATGCACATTCGACAGCGCCTTGACGCCCGGAAATTCCTTGCTGATGTTTTCAAGACGCAGGAGGGCCGAACGCTCCGCGCCCGTCTCCTCAGGCGAAAAATCGCCCCGAATTGTCGATGCGCCCTGCGGCATCTGGAAACCTCCCACCCGTGTTCCCCGCTCCACCGGGGTGCCTTCAACAGGCCAAATGGTTAGGCCGGTTTTTTTGAATGGTCAAGCCAATTAGGCCAAAATTTGAAATACGGTTTTGAGAGGAACGCAATGACAACCTATAGAAAACAGATATAATGCTGTAAATTCTTATATTTAAGTAATTTCTTGCGTATTGATACGCTTGGCGTTACGGTAAGGCCAAATAGAGATTGCAGACAGGGCTTATCGAAAAACACATGAATGGTCAGGCCAAAATAGCGGAACCACGCCGGCTCTATCAGCAGATAGCGGACCAGATACGTGAACTCATTGATCTCGGTGAATTTCTGCCCGGAACACGGCTTCCGGCCGAAAGGGAGCTGGCGCAGAAGCTCGGTGTATCGAGACCCTCGTTGCGAGAGGCGCTGATTGCGCTTGAAATCGACAACACTGTCGAAATTCGTATGGGTTCCGGTGTCTATGTATCGACAGAGGCTCTCCAGACTACCCATCACACCAAATCGCTGGGCGACAGCCCCTCTGAACTGATGCAGGCGCGCGCCGCCCTGGAAGGCGCAACCATCGTGCTGGCGGCAAGCCGCATGACAGATGAAACGATCTCAAGCCTTCGCCAAATCCTGAATACCATGCAGAAGGAAATCGAGGCCGGACGCAAACCGCTGGATCAGGATCGGCTGTTTCACGTCACCATTGCCGAACAATCCGGCAACAGCGTCCTCACACGGCTGGTGGCAAATCTTTTCGACGAACGACACAGCCCCATTTCAGCCCAGTTGCGGGTCAAATTCGAGGATCGGGATACCTGGACCCATGCGCTTCAGGAGCACGAAGCCATTCTGGCAGCTCTCGAACTCAAGGATCCGCTATTGGCGCAGGCGGCCATTCATATCCATCTGGAAGGCTCCAAGCGGCGCTGGGTCGAAAGCTGAGTTAAAAACATAGCAGGCAATATACCGGGAGGAGGAAAACCCGTGAGTGAGAATTCCGAGGCAACCATTTTGCTGAACGCCAACGACAATGTTGCGGTGGCGCGCCGGTCCATTCCGGCCGGTGGTGCGACGGGCAGGGGCGATCTGACGGCTCGTGAGCTGATCGGGCGCGGGCACAAAGTGGCCCTGAAATACATCAAATCCGGAGACGAGGTACTGAAATACGGCCAGGTGATCGGTATCGCCACTCAGGATATCGAACCGGGTCGACACGTGCATCTGCACAATCTCGCAATGGTGCCCTCCGAACATACACATCAGTTCAGTGTCGATATCGAAGAAAAGGGCATGGTGCCGGAAACCGAGCGCCGCACCTTCATGGGTTATGATCGTGGTCTCGGCGGCGTGGGAACACGCAACTATATCGGCGTCATCGCATCGGTGAACTGTTCCGCCACGGTGTCGCGTTATATCGCCGACTACTTCAACAAGCAGGGCGGACTTGACGGTTTCGACAATGTCGATGGTGTCGTAGCGCTGACGCACGGCGGGGGCTGCGCTCTGAATACCAAATCTGAAGGCTATCGCCTTCTGATCCGCACCATTCAGGGTTATGCCCGCCATCCCAATTTCGGCGGTATTCTGCTGATCGGCCTCGGCTGCGAAACCAACCAGATCGCCCCTATCCTCGAACATTACAAGATGGAAGAGGGCGAGCGGCTGCGCACCATGACGATCCAGCAGCACGGCGGCACGCGCAAGACAATCGATGCGGCGATTGCCGAAATCAAGGCTATGCTACCAATGGTCAATGCCGCCCGCCGCACCGAGCAACCGCTTTCGAAGCTGAAGGTGGCGCTGGAATGCGGCGGTTCGGATGGCTACTCCGGCATCTCCGCGAACCCAGCCTTGGGTTATGCATCCGACCTCATCGTCCGCAATGGCGGCACGACGGTTCTTTCCGAAACACCGGAGATTTACGGCGCGGAGCACCTGCTGACGAAGCGTGCCGTTACCCCGGCGGTCGCCGAAAAGCTGTTGCAGCGCATCGACTGGTGGCGGGATTACACCGCCCGCAATGGCGATGAACTCAACAACAACCCCTCCCATGGCAACAAGCTCGGTGGGCTGACCACTATTCTGGAGAAATCACTGGGTGCAGTCGCCAAGGGCGGCTCCATGCCGCTGAAGGCCGTTTACGAATTCGCCGAGACCGTCACAGAGCAAGGTTTCGTTTTCATGGATACGCCCGGCTACGATCCCGTTGCCGTCACTGGCCAGGTCGCCGGCGGCTGCAACGTCATCTGTTTCACCACCGGCCGCGGCTCGGTTTCCGGTTTCAAGCCGTCACCCTGCATCAAGATCGCCACCAATTCCGAAATGTATGAACACATGAAGGAAGACATGGATATCAACTGCGGTGAGATTGTTACCGGTACAGAAACTATCGAAGAATCCGGCAAACGAATTTTCGAACATATTCTGGCCGTGGCTTCCGGCGACAAGACGGTGAGCGAAATTTACGACTACGGCGACAACGAATTCGTGCCGTGGCAGGTCGGGGCGGTGACCTGAACAAAGGCCAAAATTGTCCCACGTGAAACAAAAGGCCCGGAAATCACTTTCCGGGCCTTAACTATTCATGATTATAGGTCCGCGCCTTAATGGCGGAAGTGACGCATGCCCGTGAACACCATCGTCACATTATGCTCGTTTGCAGCGTCGATCACTTCCTGATCACGCATGGAGCCGCCCGGCTGGATGACAGCGGTAGCGCCCGCAGCAATCGCAGCAAGCAAACCATCGGCGAAGGGGTAAAAGGCTTCAGAAGCAACGGCAGAGCCGCGCGTCAGCGGCTCAGTAAGGCCGAGCGCCTCGGCCGCATCTTCCGCCTTCTGGGCGGCGATGCGGGCGGAATCCACCCGGCTCATCTGGCCGGCACCGATACCAACCGTCTGTCCATCCTTGGCATAGATCACGGCATTTGATTTCACATGCTTGGCGATCTTGAAGGCGAACTTCATGTCCTCAAGCTCCTGCGCCGTCGGCGCACGCTTGGTGACAACCTTGAGGTCCAGATCCTCAACCATGCCATTGTCACGGCTCTGCACCAGCAGACCGCCGGAAACAGTCTTCGCGGTAATGCCGGCTGCGCGCGGGTCCGGTAGACCGCCAGCGGTCAGCAGACGCAGGTTCGGCTTGCGGGCAATGATGGACTTGGCTTCTTCGGTGACGTCAGGCGCAATGATGACTTCGGTGAAGAGCTTGACGATCTCTTCCGCCGTCTCCGCATCAAGCGTTTGGTTCAAGGCAATGACGCCGCCAAAAGCCGAAACGGAATCGCAGGCCAACGCCCGCCGGTAAGCTTCGGCAAGTGTCGGGCCGGTCGCAACGCCACAGGGGTTGGCATGCTTGATAATGGCGACTGCTGGTGCATTTTCCGGCAGGAATTCCGCCACCAGCTCGTAAGCCGCATCCGTATCATTGATATTATTGTAGGAAAGCTGCTTGCCCTGAAGCAACGTTGCGGTTGCGACGCCGGGACGCTTTTCGCCGGTCAGGTAAAAACCGGCGCTCTGATGCGGGTTCTCGCCATAACGCATCTTTTCCTTCAGCATTCCGCCGATGGCGCGGTAATCCGGCGTCTCTATCGAAAGCGCTTCAGCGAACCAGTTGGAAATCACGGCGTCATAGGCGGCCGTGCGGGCATAGGCCTTGGCGGCAAAGCGCTGGCGCAGCCCATAGGAAGTCTGCCCGTCATCCGCCTGCAGGGCTTCGACCAGGGAAGGATAGTCGGAGGGATCGGTAACGACGGTGACATAGGCATGGTTCTTGGCGGAAGCGCGGATCATCGCCGGCCCGCCAATATCGATGTTTTCGACCGTCGTAGGATAATCGCCGCCCTTGGCGCGAACTTCCTCAAAAGGATAAAGATTGATCACCGAGAGATCGATCGCCTCAATGCCATGTGCCTTCATCGCCTCTACATGGTCTGCATCATCCCGGATCGCCAGAAGCCCACCATGCACATTCGGATGCAGGGTCTTGACCCGACCGTCCATGATCTCGGGAAAATTGGTCACTTCGGAAACATCCGTCACCGGCAGCCCCGCATCGGCAATGGCCTTCGCCGTTCCACCGGTGGAAAGCAGCCGGACACCAAGCTTGGAGAGGACCGTCGCCAGCTCGATGATGTCAGTCTTGTCGGACACGGAAAGAAGCGCCGTGCGGATTTTGACTTTATCGGGGGCGGGAATTTTTTTGGACACGACGGCCATCGGGCATACTCCGTTTAACGGGGAGGACAGGCTGAAATGGAATTGATCCAGCAATTGCCGCCGCGTTAACACAGCTTACCGGATTAATAAACAGCACGGATGACGGAGGGTGAAAACTATGGGCAGTTTTCGCCCGAAATCGCCCGGATTGCGGGGGCGAGATGCGGCTCAGGCCTTGCGTTCGATGATCCAGCGGATTTCCCGCGTATTGGCGAGATTGAAAGGCAACTCGATTTGTTGCGAAGGCCGCATGCCGGAGGCATCAGCCATGAACACATCTTCGGTCACGAAAACCTCCAGCCCCGGCGCTGAAAACAGCCAGGTGGTCCCATCCGTCGCTTCCAGATAAACCGATTCCTCATCCCGCCGATGCAGCTGAATATGGGGATGGATGTGGAAGCGTGAAACCGCCGAGATCGATTGCAATGGCGTCTTCGCCACATTCTCGTCAGCTCGTAACAGGTCACGCCCTTTTATCTTCGTGCCGGCCGCATTCAGTTCGATTTCTCGCTCGTGATAGCAGCCGAAGTTCTGCAAATATCCATCATGTGATGCCCAGAGAACATCGCTGCCATTTCCGTCCGTTCCACGCTCACTATCCACCTGGCTGACGCCGGAGATCATGATCGGGCCAAGCAGCCTGGAGCGTGACAATCTGCACGAGGAGGTATCGGCAAGCGTGACGGTGGAATGGGCGGCCGTTGACCGGCTGGCCCGCTGATATTCCGGTGCTGCATTTTTCGGAAAGCCAGAATTGATGATGAACCGGTTCTTGCCGCAGGACATCTCAAAGGACAGGCAACCCGAATGGGCACTACGCGAAAGCTCCGCCGAACCGGGATACCCCGTATCCACAATGATGACGGTCTCATCTGTCGCAAGCCGATGGTAATTCACATCCGGCAGCATTTTCGAAGGCCGACCAGCGGTTTCATCATAACGCAGCACGGAGACAAGCTCGTTGGCAAGCGTCGCCGTCGCGCCGTTGAACAGTGCGAGGTCGCCACCCTGATGCCTGAAAAAGCGGATTGCCGGAAACATCCGATCTATCGCCGGCACCAGCCCGGAGGGCAGATCGTGGCCAAGATTGATATAACTTTGCCGAAGCGGCAGAAGATCGAGCAGCAGATCAAGCATGACCCGCGGGTTGCGGGACACATGCCCGCCATCGGGCAGAATCTGGCGTTCCATTTCCTGAGCCAGCTTTATTCCATGCCGAGTGATACGCGAAAGGCGTGTCGGCATGGCGATGGAGGCCATGGCAAGCGCGATCCTGATCCGCAGCCGCGTCTCGCCATCCGGTGCGTGTTTAACAATCCTGTCGAGATAACGCACATGAAAGGCGAGGCTTTTGAGGAACCGGCGATAAAAACCAGCATCGGCCTCGAATAAAACGACGGGGGAATGGGACAGCCAGGCAATCAGCCGCTGCGCCGCGATCTCCGGAGACCAGCCTATCCCGGTAACGCGTCTGCCGTTCAGGGCAATCCATTCGGCAACAATGCGACGCGCCCGCTTGCAGGCTTCGCTCGACCTGTCGGAACGGATATGCCGCAACCAGCCGAAGGCGTGCAGCCGCTCCTCAAAAACCAGCGAGGGATAATCCACCTGAAAAGGCGACAGGCCGCCGGTTTCCACGACACGACCGGCAAGCGCGATGCGCCCACGCAGCAATTCCTCGGCAAAATAGGGATCGATTGCCCTCAGATCCGTCGGCGCCGCTACCAGACCATCGGGAACACGATTGGCAAACCGCGAGACATGCAGGCGCAAAGGTGTAAGGCCGACACACAGATGACGATACGCCATCCGTGAAAGAAGACCGGCCGCATTCATGCTGCCTGCAAAGGACCCTGACAAGCTGTGTTTCCCGCTTCACATGTTTTGTTTTTATCAGTGAACCGTGATGACCGGAACATTATCGATAAATATCAATGATTCGCGAAAGCTTCGCTTTTTTCTACTTCTTACGCAAGACACTGCTAAAAAACCCGTCGACACCGCCGAACATATCCGGCGTCGTGCGCAGATCACCCTCGGGACTGACTGCCGTTTCCATTCCCGGCCAATCTTCCTTGCGAACGGCAATACGCTCCACACATGGATTTTCCGCCAGAACCTGCGCAATCATCTCTTCGCCTTCCGAAGGATCGAGCGAGCAGTTGGAGAACACCACCACACCGCCAGAACCCACCAATGTCAGCGCATGCCGCAACATCTGGCCCTGAAGAGCCGCAAGTTTGGCAATGTCCGTTTCATCCTTGGTCCAGCAGACATCGGGATGTTTGCGCAGCGTACCGGTTGACGAACAGGGCGCATCCAGGAGAACAGCGTCAAAGAGCTGCTCCGGCTGGTACTTCAACATGTTCACCTCCACCGTTTCGGCATGGAGGCCAAGCCGGTCGAGATTTTCCCTGAGACGTCGCAGACGATTGCCGGACTGGTCCAGCGCTGTCACTTTTGCACCCGCCAGCGCAAGCTGCGCCGTCTTTCCGCCCGGAGCCGCGCAGAGATCGGCGACACGTTTGCCGGAGATGTCTCCCAGCAGTCGCACCGGCATGCTGGCGGCAAGATCCTGCACCCACCAGGCGCCCTCGGTAAAGCCTTCAAGCGAGGGTATCTGACCTTCGAAGTCTCCAAGACGCACGCTGCCATTCGGCAAAACCGTACCTCCCAGCTTCTCCGCCCACAGGGCCGGATCGGCCTTGACTGTGAGATCGATGGAGGCCGGTGTCAGCTGCGCTTCGGAAATCCGCTTTGCAACTTCATCGCCGTAAGCCGACACGAGACGGGCATAGAACCAGTCCGGCAACACCGGCACAGCAGCGATAGCCTGTTCGATTTCTGCTTTCTCCCGGCCAAGTCGTCTGAGAACGGCATTGACCAGTTTCACGAAACGCTTGTTACGTGGGTCACGATGTGCCTGTTCAACAGCTAGATCGACGGCGGAATGATCGGGGACATCGAGATAAAGCATTTGCGCCGCGCCGACGACAAGCACATGGTGCAGAGATCGCGCACCCTGCGGCAACGGCCCGTCAAGCAGCATCGACAATGCCGCTTCAATGCGGGGAAGGTGGCGAAGCGCACTATTGACGATGGCTCTCACCAGCGCCCGGTCCGCAATGGAAAGCGCCCGATAGACAGGATTGCCGTTTTCACTATCCAGCATGCCATCAAGCGAAGTCTTCTTTTCCAGAACGGCAGCGAGAATACGGGTCGCGGCGATGCGCGTGGCAAGACCGGGCTTATCCTCGAAAGAAGAAGGGCCGTCTTCACGGCCCCCGCCTTGTGCGGACCTCGGTTTTTTAGACCGTGCCGGCTTATTCTGAATATCGGATGTCAAGACCACGGTCCCTTGCGCTCGTTTTCGTTGCTTCGTCCCGTATTGGGAACGGAGCCTGATTTGCGCAGAGGTCTATCACCCGATGGCGGCGGCGTCGATGCTCGCGGGGAAAACTCCTGCGCCATTGCATGCAGCGCTGCTACGCGGTTTTCCGTATTCGGATGTGTGGAAAAGAGATTGTCCATACGTTCGCCAGAGAGGGGATTGATGATGAACATATGCGCCGTTGCCGGGTTTCGCTCGGCATCGTCATTGTGAATCTGCTGCGCCATGCCGGAGATTTTCTGCAACGCCGAGGCAAGCCACAGCGGATTGCCGCAGATTTCCGCGCCGCGCCGGTCCGCAGAATATTCCCGCGTTCGGCTGATCGCCATCTGCACCAGCATCGCGGCAAGCGGCGCAACGATCATCGCAACCAGCACGCCGATAAAACCGAGCGGATTATTATTGTTCTCCCGGTTCCCGCCGAAGAAGAAGGCGAAATTACCAAGCATGGAAATGGCACCCGCGATCGTGGCGGTGATCGTCATGGTCAATGTATCGCGGTTTTGCACATGCGCCAGCTCATGCGCCATGACACCGGCCACTTCTTCCGGGGTAAGACGCTCCAGCAGGCCAGTAGAGGCTGCCACGGCGGCATTCTGCGGGTTTCTTCCCGTCGCAAAAGCGTTAGGCTGCGGACTGTCGTAAATATAGACCTTCGGCATCGGCAGGCCGGCATTGTGCGAAAGATCGCGGATCATGTGGAAAAATTCGGGCGCATTCGCCTGATCGATCTCCCGCGCGCGATAGGCGGAGAGGACCATTTTATCCGAATTCCAATAGGAGAAGAGGTTCATACCCGCGGCAATGAGAAGGGCAATCATCATGCCGCCCTTGCCGCCGATCAGAAAACCGACACCCATGAACAATGCCGTCATGAAGGCCAGAAGCATTGCCGTGCGCATCATGTTCATCCGTTATATTCTCCTTGTCGCTCATCAGGACTATTGCAGGGTTTATAAACCCCGCTCGATTATATAATCTGGTAAACGCCAAACATATTTCAATATCCCGTTATAGGGAGGATTTCTGATGCAAGATGCGGATAATGACAACGGCGCGGAAACGCCGAGGCGGCTATCGCCGGCAGCGGAACGTGCCTTGAAAGAGGCGGAAAAGCGACGCGGGCAACAGGCGGACCTTCAATTGCCGCCGGAAACGGGCGGCCGCGGTGGTGCCGAACCTGTTCGTTTCGGTGATTATGAAATAAAGGGCCGGGCTATCGACTTTTGAACCGTCCCAAAATGAAAATACCCGCCGAAAGCGGGTATTTATCAACAAAAACAAATACTTGACTATTTCTGCTCCAGAAGTCGGCAGACCGCTTCCAGCTGTTCGAGTGTGCGGTATCCGATACGGATTTGCCCCGAACCGCCCTTGTGGTTGATCTTTACATCCAGCCCCAGAGCATCAGACAGGCTGCGTTCCAACGCGACAGTATCAGAATCCTTCTCAGCCGCTGGTCGCTTCTCCGCAACGTCACCCTGTGATTTAATATCGTTTTGCGCCAGACGCTCGGCGTCACGCACCGACAATCCCTTGGAAACGATCGTCCGCGCCAGATTTGCCGGATCGGATGTAGAAACAAGCGCCCGCGCATGACCTGCGGAGAGCGAGCCATCCGCGAGCATATCACGCACCGGATCGGGAAGCTTTAAAAGCCGGAGGCTGTTTGCAACATGGCTGCGGCTCTTGCCAATAATCTCACCGAGATCATTCTGGGTATAGCCGTGCTCGGCGATTAGCTGTTCATAACCCATCGCCTCTTCAAGCGGGTTCAGGTCTGAACGCTGCACGTTTTCGACGATGGCCAGCTCAAGTGCAGTGCGGTCATCCACATCGCGGACGATAGCAGGCACATCGGTAAAGCCAGCCAGCTGCGCCGCGCGCCAACGTCGTTCACCGGCGATAATCTCGTAACGGTTGACACCAACCGTCCGCACGACCACAGGCTGAACAATTCCATGCTGGCGAATGGATGCGGCCAGATCCTGCAGCTCGTTCTCATCGAAATGGCGTCTTGGGTTTCTTTGACTGCGAGCGATGAATTCAATCGGAATGGTACGGTCGGCATTGACGGCGCGCTGCGGCTCGCCCACTGGCATCGGCTGATCCATTTCGCCGATCAATGCAGCAAGACCACGCCCGAGTCGACGCTTGGAAAGATCATCACTCATAAGATATTACTCCATACATTCCGGCAGACGTCAGGCGGCTTTGCGCAGCCGCTCTCTCTGAATCACTTCCGACGCCAGCTGCAGATAGGCCTGGCTGCCGGCGCATTTCAGATCATAAAGAATTGCCGGTTTACCATAAGACGGCGCTTCGGAGACACGAACATTACGCGGAATGAGCGTGTGGTAAACCTTTTCTCCCAAATGGGTACGCACGTCAGTGACAACCTGCTGCGCAAGATTGTTCCGCGCGTCGAACATCGTCAGAACGATACCCTGTATATCAAGCTGCGGATTAACCGAACCGCGGATTTGACTGACGGTATCCAGCAGCTGGCTAAGACCTTCGAGAGCAAAGAACTCGCACTGCAGTGGCACCAGCACCGAGTGGGCGGCCGTCATGGCATTCATGGTCAGAAGATTGAACGAGGGCGGGCAATCGACGAGAATATAGGAATAATCTCTTGCCTCTTGCGTTTCCATGGCCGCGCGCAACAGAAACACCCGGTTGGAAACATTGGCAACCTGCATCTCGAAACCGAGCAAATCCATGGTCGACGGCACGATGTCAAGATTTGGAACTGCCGTCGGAACAGCAACTTCACCGATGGTATGATCGCCCACCAGAAGATCGTAGGAGGAAAGCTTGCGCTCCTTGCGGTCAATCCCAAGTCCTGTGCTGGCATTGCCCTGCGGATCCAGATCAATGATCAATACGCGCTCACCAATAGCCGCCAGTGCCGTTGCGAGATTAATGGCAGTCGTTGTTTTTCCAACGCCGCCCTTCTGGTTTGCAACTGCGATAATCCGGTTTTTTTCAGTCATACCGCACCTGGCCAGCTTGTCAGCGCCTCAAAGCGAGGCTGCTGATTTCAAGAACAACAGAATCTGCCTCAATGGCACTCTGATGTTTTACCAGATCAAACTGCCAGCGACCATGCGCTTTCTGCACTTCGGAATCATAATCCCGGCCTTTATTAAAATAGGCCTTGAGATTTGGATTATTCTGCGCCCAGGGATGTATATAATCGAAAAGCAGATCAAGCTCGGCAAGCGCCCGCGCAGAAACCGCATCGCAAGTGTTTATGATTTCAGGCGCTCTTTCGATCCTCACCGGATGAACTGCGCCTCTTGCTCCGGTTTCCTTCAGCGCAATCCGCAAAAACGCGGCTTTTTTATTGTTGCTTTCAACCAGATCAACCCAACCGTCACCGAGTTCGGCCAGAAAAATAGCCGTAATAACGCCGGGAAAGCCGCCGCCGCTGCCTAAATCGACCCATTTCTGTGGGGTGGGAGACATCTGGAATATCTGGGCGCTGTCGGCCACATGCCTACTCCAGAGCTCCGTGAGAGTGGAGGGCGCGACCAGATTTGTGGTTCTATTCCACTTCTTAAAAAGCTCGACAAAGTGCTCGAGCCTCTCATGTGTTTCACGTGAAACACTCTGGCCGTTTATCTTCATAATCCGACTCGCTATTGGTGCATGCGCAATTTTTCGCCTTGCCCCGCAGAATTTTTCCGCAGAAGCGCAAGCAGCAGCGATATCGCAGCCGGTGTCATACCGTCAACACGCGCAGCCTGCGCAATGTTCTCGGGACGGGCCTTTTCCAACTTTTGTTTCAGTTCATTGGAAAGGCCTGAGAGACTTTGGAAATCGAAATCATCCGGAATCTTTCTATCTTCATCGCGCTTGATATCAACAATGTCCGCGCTCTGCCGCTGCATATAAACCGCATAGCTCGCTTCGATTTCCAGAACTTCTGCAACCTTGCCCCGAAGCGATTCCAGTTCCGGCCAATGCGGCGTCAAAACATCCAGTGTTATATCGGGATAGGCGAGTAGTTCATAAACGGAACGGCGCTGCCCATCCTGATTGAGTTTTAATCCCTGCTTAGCCGCCTGCGAAGGGCTTATGGAAAGTGCCTTCATCAGTTCACGAGCCGATTCCAGGTCAGCAATAAATGCTTCAAAGCGCTTTTCGCGCTCAGAACCGATAATGCCAGCCCTTTGGCCAGTTGGCGTAAGCCGCAAATCGGCATTATCTACCCTTAGGGAAAGCCGATATTCGGCCCGCGACGTAAACATGCGATAGGGTTCGCTCACGCCCTTAGACGTCAGATCATCGATCATGACGCCGATATAGGATTCCGTTCGGCTGAAATAGAGTGGATCGGTATTGCTCGCATATAGCGAAGCGTTCAATCCTGCGACGAGACCCTGCGCACCCGCTTCTTCATAACCCGTAGTGCCATTGATCTGTCCGGCCAGGAACAGGCCTGGAATTTTACGGCATTCCAGCGAAGGCTTGAGCTCTCGTGGATCGACATAATCATATTCGATGGCATAACCGGGTTGAAGAATAGTGACCTGTTCGAGCCCAGGTATGGTACGGATAAATTGCTCCTGCACGAAGGCGGGAAGGGAGGTCGAGATACCATTCGGATAGATGGTGTGGTCGTCGAGACCTTCTGGTTCCAGAAATATCTGGTGGCCGTCCCGCTCCCCAAAACGGGTGATCTTATCCTCGATCGAAGGACAATAACGTGGGCCAACACCTTCAATTTGACCGGAATACATCGCCGACAGATGAATATTGTCCTGGATAATCTTATGCCCGGCCGGCGTCGTGCGGGTTACGCCGCATTCGATCTGCGGGTTGAGAATGTGATCTGTCATAAAGGAGAAGGGTACCGGTTCTTCATCCGCTCCCTGCCGATCTACGGCACCCCAGTCAACGGTACGACCGTCGAGCCGCGCAGGCGTGCCCGTTTTCAACCGCCCCATAACTAGGCCAAGACGAGAAAGTGTCTCGGAAAGACCCAATGACGGCTTTTCGCCGACACGGCCGGCAGGAATCTTTTCGGAACCGATATGAATAAGGCCCCGCAAGAAAGTCCCGCTTGTCAGAACAACGGCCCCACACGGAATCCGGCTACCATCCGCCATAATGACAGCTGCAACACGATCACCAACCATTTCGATATCAAAGGCGTCACCCTCAATAATCGTCAAATTTTCAATCGCGTCGATTTCGCGCTGCATCGCTTCGCGATAAAGCCGCCTGTCCGCCTGCGTCCGAGGTCCGCGAACGGCGGGACCCTTTTTGCGATTGAGCATACGGAACTGAATACCAGCAGCATCAGCGACCCTGCCCATCAACCCGTCCAGCGCATCAATCTCACGAACCAGATGCCCTTTGCCAAGTCCGCCGATTGCGGGGTTGCAGGACATCACCCCGATCGTTTCGCGCTTATGAGTGATGAGGGCGGTTTTTGCACCATGTCGCGCGGCGGCAGCGGCGGCTTCGCTGCCGGCGTGCCCGCCTCCGATAATAATGACATCAAATGACTGGTGCATATCCCTGCGCCTTATCCTAAATCACCCACATAGCCACCGCAGTAGCCAATGTTTCACGTGAATCATTTTCCTATGCAGAATTCCGAGAAGATTACGCCGAGCAAATCTTCCACATCGACGCGACCGGTGATGCGTCCAAGCGATGTCGCCGCGAGCCGTAAATATTCTGACCTGATCGCGAGGTCCATGGCTTCGGATTCCAGCGCATCACTAACATAGTTCAGCGTCTCTTCAAGCCGTTTTTTGTGACGGGCACGGGCGGGAACCAACGTCTGGCCGGCTCCAACCCGGTTATTGATCTCCTGAATGATCATCGATCGCAATTCGTCCAGGCCGTGTCCCTCCTTGGCAGAGATGGAGAGATCAAATACGGCTTCGGGAGAATCTGAAGAAAGAGCTGACTTCGTACGTAGATGAAGACGCCGTGTGTTAGCGAACGAAATCGGGGATTGTTTCGGAAACGAATCATTGTCCTGAAGCAACAGAATGAGATCGGCATTTTCGGCTGTCAACTTGGCCCGTCGAACACCCTCCTGTTCGACCGCGTCCTCAGTATCCCGAATGCCTGCGGTATCGAATATCCGAACAAGATAGCCATCCAGATTGATATCAACGCTCAGAACGTCCCGCGTCGTGCCAGCTATATTGGTGACGATCGCAACATCCCGGCCACTCAGAGCATTAAGAAGAGTAGATTTGCCGGCGTTAGGCTCGCCAACCAGAGCGACCTTAAACCCATCACGGATGATTTCACCGTCGCCCTGGCGAAGATGATCAGATATCTCCTGGCGCAACTGCGACATTGCCTCCCAGACCTGTGTTGCAACCGAGTCCGGTACGTCTTCTTCATCGGCGAAGTCCAGCTCCGCCTCGATCAATGCGCGGGCCCGCGTTAATCTAGCTGCCCAGCCATCATAGAGTGCGGACAGCTTACCTGTGCTCTGTTCGACCGCCAGGCGGCGCTGCATTTCCGTTTCCGCCTGCAGCAGGTCGGCCAGCCCTTCAACTTCGAGAAGGTCCATCTTGCCATTTTCAAAAGCACGACGGGAAAATTCACCAGCATCGGCAGGGCGGAACCCCTCCAGATTTTCCAGCTCGGCGAAAATCGAGGCCAGAACTGCCCGGCTGCCATGGCTGTGCATCTCGACACAGTTCTCACCCGTAAACGAATTTGGCGTCGGAAAAACGAGGATCAGCGCTTGATCGATAATCTCATTGTTTCGATTCCGAATCGAACGCAGCACAGCCCGTCTTGGTGGAGGGGGTTCCTGACCTGTCAGCATCGTTAGGGCCATAAAAGCCTTTGCTCCACTGATCCTGATTACGGCGACACCTGCCGGCAAGGCACCGCTTGAAAGCGCATAGATCGTATCGGCGGAAGCAGGCATCACTCACCTCGGTTTAAAACAGTCAAGCCGCATCCGAATAAACGGACGCGGCTTCAAGGTTTTCAGATGAATCCGGCTAAGGTCCGGATCAGGTATTCATGGATTCGAAGAAGTCCGAATTGGACTTGGTCTGCTTCAGCTTGTCGATCAGGAATTCGATGGCATCCATCGTTCCCATCGGGGCCAGAATTCGACGAAGTACGAAGATCTTCTGCAGATCCTGACGCGGCACCAGCAGGTCTTCCTTGCGCGTGCCGGACTTCAGAATGTCGAGCGACGGGAAGATGCGCTTGTCGGCGACCTTGCGGTCGAGCACGATTTCCGAATTGCCCGTACCCTTGAATTCTTCGAAGATCACTTCGTCCATACGGCTGCCCGTATCGATCAACGCCGTTGCGATGATCGTCAGCGAGCCACCCTCTTCGATGTTACGTGCGGCACCGAAGAAACGTTTCGGCCGCTGCAGCGCGTTGGCGTCCACACCACCGGTCAGAACCTTACCGGAAGAGGGAACGACTGTGTTGTAGGCGCGGCCGAGGCGGGTGATGGAATCCAGCAGGATGACGACGTCACGACCGTGTTCGACAAGGCGCTTCGCCTTTTCGATGACGATTTCGGCGACCTGGACGTGGCGAACAGCCGGTTCGTCGAAGGTGGAGGAAACAACCTCACCCTTGACCGAACGCTGCATGTCGGTGACTTCTTCCGGCCGTTCGTCAATCAGAAGAACGATCAGATAACATTCCGGATGGTTCGCCGTGATAGAATGGGCAATATTCTGCAGCAGAACCGTTTTACCGGTGCGCGGCGGCGCAACGATCAATCCACGCTGGCCCTTGCCGAGCGGTGCGACAAGATCAATCACCCGCGACGACAAATCCTTCGACGTCGGAATTTCCAGCTCCATCTTGAACCGCTCGTTCGGATAAAGCGGCGTCAAATTGTCGAAGTGAACCTTGTGACGGATTTTTTCTGGGTCGTCGAAGTTGATCGTGTTGACCTTCAGAAGCGCGAAATAACGTTCGCCTTCCTTGGGACCACGGATCGGGCCTTCGACGGTATCGCCTGTCTTTAACGAGAAGCGGCGGATCTGCGAGGGCGAAATATAAATATCGTCCGGACCCGGCAGATAGTTTGCGTTTGCAGACCGCAGAAAACCGAAACCGTCCTGGAGGACTTCCACGACGCCTTCGCCGAGAATTTCGATATCCTGGCTCGCGAGAACCTTGAGGATTGCGAACATAAGCTCCTGCTTGCGCATGGTGCTCGCATTTTCAACTTCCAGGGATTCGGCAAAAGTCAGCAAGTCGGTAGGCGATTTGCTCTTAAGTTCCTGAAGCTTCATTTCAGCCATGAAGGGAAGACCGTCTAATAATGTAATGTCGGGGGAGGGCGTGTTCGCGAATCAGATGCTGTGGGAAATGCCGCAGATGACTGAATAATTCACATGCCACGAAGATGAGTGGCCTGAAAATAGCGACTGAATACGGCCGCTGCAAGAGGAAAGCACGAATTCCGCGAAATTTATCGTCAAAGCCCCTTAACCAAAGGGTTTCACAACCACAAGTATGACAATGAGGATCATCAGAACCGTTGGAACCTCGTTCATCAACCGCCAGTGACGGGCAGGCCTGGTATTTTCATCCCTAGCGAAACGCTTGGCGCTGCGGGTGAAATAAACATGGGTGGCTGTTAGAAGCACGACCAGCGCGATCTTCGCATGCAGCCAGCCACCGGAAAAACCGTAAACCGACCATGCCAGATAAAGCCCCAATATCCAGCTTATCATCATTGCCGGGTTCATGATCACCTTGATCAATCGCTGCTCCATCACCTTGAAGGTTTCGGATTGCTGCGAACCGGCAGTCGCATCGGTATGATAGATGAAGAGCCGCGGCAGATAAAAAATCGCCGCCATCCATGAGATCACCGCGATGATATGCAGCGCCTTGATCCAGAGATAGAGATCGGCCGGGTCGGCGTAAAACAACAGGGCAACGAAAACCGCAAAGACACCGAGTGCGATACCGGCCCGCAAGGCTGCCCTGTTTCCGGAACGGGCAGAGGTCTGTTTCTCCTCGCTCATGCCCCGGCTCCGCCAGCACGCACCCGCTGCACCAGTCTGGTAACGTTTTCCGGATCGGCCTGAGGGGTAATGCCATGGCCTAGATTGAAGATAAGCGGACCCTGTCCAAGCGCCTGCAGCACCGCATCGATACCATCCTGCAAAGCCCTGCCGCCCGCCACCATCAGCATCGGGTCCAGATTGCCCTGCACAGGGCCTTCCTTCTGCAAGTCCCGTGCGAAGGTCAACGGCACCGACCAGTCGAGTCCGATGGCGTCTGCACCCGTTTTACGGCGATAATCCTTGAGAAGATAACCGGCACCCTTGGCGAAAGCGATGATCTTTGCTGAGGGGCGACGAGCACGCACCGATGCGATAATGCGGGTAACCGGTTTTACCGCATATTCCTCGAATTCCTTTTCACCGAGCACACCGGCCCAGGAATCAAAAATCTGCACCGCATCAGCACCGGCATCGATCTGCGCCACCAGATAGTCGGCGGAAATATCGGCGAGAAAAGCCAGCAGCTTTTCCATGGCGGCCGGTTCCTGATAACCAAACAGCCGCGCCGGCGCCTGATCGGGCGTTCCGTGGCCAGCAATCATATAGGTCGCAACCGTCCAGGGCGCGCCGCAAAAGCCCAGAAGCGTCGTTTCATTCGGCAACGTCTTGCGCAGACGGGAAACGGTTTCGAAAACAGGCGCAAGATGCGTCATCACATTCGTCGCATCCAGCTTCTCGATGCCGCTTACGTCAATCGGGTCCATGGCCGGACCTTTGCCCTCGCTGAAGGACACGTTGCGATGAAGCGCGTCGGGTATGACAAGAATATCGGAAAAGAGAATGGCGGCATCCAGCCCGAACCGGCGAATGGGCTGAAGGGTAACCTCTGCCGCCAACTCCGGATTATAACAGAGATCAAGGAAACTTCCGGCACTCTTCCGAGTTTCCCTGTACTCCGGAAGATAGCGTCCCGCCTGGCGCATCAGCCATATGGGTGGCGGCGTGACCGTCTGCCCGTTCAACACCGTCATTACCTTACGCTCGTTCATGGCACCCAACTTCTAAAAAATAAAATCAAAGAGATTTAAAAGATTTTCTATTTCTTAGAGTCTGTGGGTAGCAAGGATTAAAATCATTCCAGTCGAAATGCCGCAGCCGCAAGGTTCATTGAGCATCTGTGAATACTGTCCGGCAGAGTGGTGCAAGGTAAATTGGAAAAAGAAAATTTTTCAAATAATTTCAATAATTTAGATTGTATCTTCAGAACGCCCAATCTGTGGATAATTTGGGGACAATTTTGAACAATTTGACGTTCTTCCAATAATTCACAGGCGCGCCGGGGATGATTGCAGCCACTTGCGGATTGTGGAAAAACACCACCTTATTCATGTCGCGGCTCGGCCCTCAGGACAATTTTGAAGTTTGTCCCGGTTTATCAACAGCGGGAGAAAAACAGCGTGGAGAACAAAAAAAGCTTCTTCCATCTGCACCTGATTTCGGACTCAACGGGAGAGACTCTGATGTCGGCGGGTCGCGCGGTCTCGGCCCAGTTCCATGCCTCGATGCCGGTGGAACATGTTTATCCGATGATCAGGAACCAGAAACAGCTCGGCCAGGTCGTGGATCTTATCGACAAGGAACCGGGCATTGTTCTTTATACCATCGTCGACCAGCAACTGGCCGAGTTCCTGGATCTGCGCTGCCATGCGATCGGAGTGCCCTGCGTTAACGTCCTTGAACCGATCATCGGTATCTTTCAGACCTATCTTGGAGCGCCGTCGAGACGGCGAGTGGGCGCGCAGCATGTATTGAATGCCGATTATTTCGCGCGGATCGAAGCGCTCAATTTTGCCATGGACCATGATGACGGGCAAATGCCGGAAACCTATGACGAGGCCGATATTGTCATCATCGGCATCAGCCGCACGTCAAAAACCCCAACCAGCATCTATCTCGCCAACCGGGGAATAAAGACTGCGAACATCCCGGTCGTTCCCAATGTGCCTCTGCCCGATAGCCTCTATGCTGCCACCCGTCCGCTGATCGTCGGTCTTGTCGCAACATCCGACCGAATATCGCAGGTGCGCGAAAACCGGGAACTGGGTGTGACGGGCGGATTTGACAGCGGCCGTTACACGGATCGCGCCACCATCATGGAAGAGCTGAAATATGCCCGCGCGCTCTGCGCCCGCAACAACTGGCCGCTGATCGACGTCACACGCCGCTCCATTGAGGAAACGGCTGCTGCCATCCTTGCCCTTCGTCCGAGGACACGATAATCCGAATCTCATCATTCGGAGCAGACAGTCGATGAAACAAGAGTTGATCCTCGCCTCGTCCAGTGCATCCCGCCAGATGCTGATGCGCAATGCGGGGCTGACATTTTCGGCAATACCAGCGGATATTGATGAGCGTGCGCTCGACGAGCAACTGGAACGAGACGGTGCGAGCCCGGAAGAAGTGGCGCTGGAACTGGCAAAGGCAAAGGCCCTTGCAGTCAGCAAGCTGCATCCGGCGGCGCTGGTTCTTGGATGCGACCAGACCATGGCGCTCGGCACTCGGGTTTATCACAAGCCGAAGACGATGGCCGAGGCTGAAGCGCATCTACTGTCATTGTCCGGCAAGGTTCATCGCCTGAACAGCGCGGCTGTTCTCACCCAAGGCGGTGAGGTGCTATGGCAGACGGTTTCCAGTGCGGAACTTGCAGTGCGGATTTTGAGCGCCGAATTCGTCTCCCGTCATTTGCAGCGGGTGGGTGACAGCGCCCTGACGAGCGTCGGCGCTTATCAGCTCGAAGGGGAGGGAATCCAGCTATTTACCTCGATAGAGGGGGATTATTTCACGATTCTCGGCCTGCCGCTCCTGCCACTTTTATCAAAACTGCGCGACATGGATGTCATCGATGGCTGATTCACGTGAAACATTAACCATAAATGCCTTTGTTGCCGGTTACCCGATCAAGCATTCACGCTCACCCATTATCCATTCCTACTGGTTGAAGAAATTCGACATTGCCGGCTCCTATAAGGCTGTAGAAGTGTCCCCGGAAGATTTCCCGAATTTCATCGCGGCTCTTAAGGAAGCCAAACCGGGTACGGCGGTTGGCGGCAACATCACCATTCCCCATAAGGAAGCGGCCTATAGTTTAGCCGACAGCCCCGATGCTCTGGCGGAAGAACTAGGCGCCGCCAACACCATATGGGTGGAAGAGGGTAGGCTCCATGCCACCAATACGGATGGTTATGGTTTCGTCTCCAATCTCGATGAGCGCCATCCCGGCTGGGACAAGACTGACCGGGCGGTCGTTTTCGGCGCTGGTGGCGCAAGTCGGGCGGTCATTCAGTCCCTGCGCGATCGAGGTATTGCCGAAATCCACGTTCTGAACCGTACGGTCGAACGTGCCCGGGAGCTGGCCGACCGTTTTGGTCCTCGGGTTTTTTCCCATCCCCAGGCGGCACTTCATGAGGTTCTGCAGGATGCCGGGCTTTTTGTGAACACCACATCGCTCGGCATGGACGGCACCGAAGCACCTGAACTCGATTTTTCGCCGCTTGCCGCCAACGCCGTTGTGACTGATATCGTCTATGTGCCGTTAAAAACGCCGATCCTGAAGATGGCGGAAGAGCAGGGCATGTCAACGGTGGATGGCCTTGGCATGTTGCTTCATCAGGCAAAACCCGGTTTCCAGCGATGGTTCGGCGAAATGCCAGAGGTTGACGAAACTCTCCGCTCCCTGATCATCGCGGACATGGAGAAACATTGATGATCGTCATCGGTCTTACCGGCTCTATTGGAATGGGGAAAACGACGACGGCGAAGCTGTTTGCCGAAGAAGGCGTTCCTGTTCTCGATTCGGACGAGGTCGTGCATGCGCTTTATCGTGGAGAAGCCGTTCCGCTGATCGAAGCTGCGTTTCCCGGCACCACCATTTCCGGCGCGGTGGATCGGCAGAGGCTTGCCGAAGTCCTGCGAGAGAATCCGGCTAATTTCAGCAGACTGGAGGCCATTGTCCATCCGCTGGTTCGACAAAGGCAGGAAGCCTTTCTGGTGGAGGCGAGGAAAGAGGCTCGGCAATTCGCCCTTCTCGATATTCCCCTGCTGTTTGAAACCGGGGCGGAGAAGCGTGTCGATAAAATAGTGGTGGTGAGTTGCGCGCCGGACATACAGCGGCAGCGGGTTTTGTCTCGGCCCGGCATGACGCAAGAGAAATTTGAAATGATCTTGGCCCGGCAAATGCCCGACGCCGAAAAACGTCAGCGCGCCGATTTCGTCATCGATAGCGGAAATGGTGTCGAAGCGGCACGGGATCAGGTAAGAGAAATATTGCAGCGATTAGCCGAGACGGGCGACGGAGAGAATAATGCGTGAGATCATTTTCGATACGGAAACCACGGGCCTCGAATCGAAACTGGATCGTGTGATCGAAATCGGCGGCATTGAGCTGATCAACCATTTTCCGACCGGTCGCACGCTGCATCTCTATATCAGCCCGGAAGACCGCAAGGTTCACCCGGACGCGCTTGCGGTTCACGGGATTACCGACGACTTTCTGAAAGACAAGCCGAAATTCGGCGAGGTCGTCGATCAGATTCGTGATTTTTTCGAGGGTGCCCGTTGGGTGGCGCATAATGCGACATTCGATATGGGTTTCATCAATGCCGAATTTGCCCGTCTCGGCATTGAGCCTGTGGCAGCCGATCTGGTGACGGACACGCTTTCGCTTGCCCGTCGCAAGAACCCGATGGGACCCAATTCCCTTGATGCGCTTTGCCGGCGTTATGGCATCGACAATTCCCACCGCACCAAGCACGGCGCGCTTCTCGACTCCGAATTGCTTGCCGAAGTCTATATCGAGATGATTGGCGGGCGTCAGACGGCGCTCGGTTTCGGTTCCGCCGCCAGGCAGGAAGCGGTCATCATCGAGGATGATGTGTCGCTTGAGCCGCTTCAAAGGCCGAGGGCATTGGCGTCAAGGCTGGATACGGAGACGGTTGCGGCCCATGGCAAGCTCGTTCTTGGCATGGGCGACAAGGCGATCTGGAACCGTTACCAAAATTAAGGTTCGCTCAGACCTGAAAACATCAAATGCCGGAAAAGAAAAGTGAAGGCAAAGAAAAACCCGGGCGAAGAACCCGGGTTTTGTTTTGTCAGAAATTCTGAAGTGCTTCAGTTCGGTACGGCCTGAACCTTGGCTCTGGCCTGCTCTTCGGCAACGCGCTGCGAAAACATCTGCGCGAAATCGATCGGGTCAATCATCAGCGGCGGGAATCCGCCGTTGCGGGTAACGTCCGCGATGATCTGGCGGGCGAAGGGGAACAGCAGGCGCGGGCACTCGATGAACAGCACCGGCAGCATATGTTCCTGCGGGAAACCGGCAATGCGGAACACGCCGCCATAAACCAGTTCGGCCGCGAACAGCACTTTGTCGCCATCCTTGGCTTCCGCGTTCAGCGCCAGAACAACATCGAAATCCGAACCGGAGATCGGGTTTGCGTTGACGTTGACATTGATGTTGATCGCCGGCGCGTTGTCACGAGCCTGAAGCGAACGAGGTGCGCCCGGATTTTCAAAGGAAAGGTCTTTGATGTACTGGGTAAGAATGTTGAGGGAAGGACTAACTGCGCCCTGTGCACCATTTTCAGCGGTCATTACGTTTCCTCGCGGCGTGAATTCGTGGATGGCGGTCTATCATTTCGACCGGGGCCTTACAACCCTTCGTGATTGGGCCTCTATATCGGTTTTGAGGGTCGGTCAGGGTTTGGGCAGATCGCGATCATCCGGCTTGCGCGACCATGGGGAGCCCTTCTCCTCTTCGCGGTGAAACTCCTCCTCGTCCAGATCGACCACCTTCGAATTGCCCGCACGTCCCGGACCATTGCGGAACTCGGAATAGTCTCCCTGTTGGGGACCGGTCTGATGGCCAGATTGCCGGCCAGATTGGCGGAACGAACCCGCCACGACGACACGCGGTCCGAAAGCCTTCCAGAAAAAGCGTCGCACCGTTGTCGACAGAAGCAGAAGGCCGAGGATGTCAGTGATGAAACCGGGGATGATAAGCAGGATCCCGGCAACGACCCGCATGGCGCCATTAACCAGTTCGTCTGCCGGCTGGGCGCCGCTGCGTCCCGCATCCTGAAGATTTCTCACCATGCCGATACCGCCGAGACGCAGGATGAGTAATCCGAGAAACGACGTGAAGAGAACGAGCGCCAGGGTCAGCCAGAGGCCGATCGCTTTGCCGACGATGATGAAGCCGGCAATTTCGAGAATGGGCATCATCAGGATGACAATGGGGAGAAAGGAAAAACGCATCTTCTAGCCTTGCGTGTGCATCTCTGGCAGATTGCTGGTTCCTGGGGCACCCCCGGAACACCGATGATTGAATCTGCACATTTGAATGATGATAAGATGCAGACTATATGATGGTGTGGTTTTCGAATTTAAATGGCGGTTTTGGTAAAAGATGGGCTTTAGCGACTTTATCACATTGTTTTTTCTCGTTGCGGCGGTGCTGATATTCCTTCAGTTGCGCAGTGTTCTCGGTCGCCGAACGGGCAATGAGAAACCGCCATTTGATCCCTATAGCCCGCGCGATGTCGCGAAAGGCCCTGTCACGGACGATAACAAGGTCGTGACTCTGCCGAAACGCGGTGAGACCGAGGATGAAAATCCCTTTGCCGAGGCGGATGCTCTGGCGCCTGTGGATTCTTCCCTGAATGCGTCCCTGCGCGAGGTGATGACCAAGGATCCGACGTTCCGGCCGAAGGAATTCCTGAACGGTGCTCGCATGGCCTATGAAATGATCGTCATGGGTTTTGCCGATGGCGACCGAAATACCCTCAAGAACCTTTTGTCGAAAGAGGTGTTTGAGGGCTTCGAGGCTGCGATCTCCGAACGCGAAAGTCGCGGCGAAGTCGTGAAATCCACTTTCGTGGGTATCGAGAAGGCCGATATCACCCAGGCAGGCATTCGCGATTCCGAGGTGCAGATCACGTTGAGGATCGTCAGCCAGCTGATTTCGGCAACCTATGACAAGGACGGCAAGCTGGTGGATGGCGACCCGGATACGGTTGCGGAAGTGGACGATATCTGGACCTTCTCGCGTGACATGCGCTCGCGCGATCCGAACTGGAAGCTGATCGCCACCGAATCCGAGCAATGACCGCGCCCTTTTCGATTGAGGAAGTTGCTTTCCAAGACCTGCCCGGTTGGCGGGAAGACGATCCGGGCAAGCTTTTTCCGGCGATGCGGACGGTTCTGTCGCATCTCCGGAATGCAAAGCCTTACAGGAGCGGTGCGCTGGGGCTGACCGCGGCTGAGCTGGTTTCTCTTTTGGAAACGGTCGATGATGAGGATGGGGTCAGTCCGGAACAGGCCCGCCGCTTCTTCGAGACGAATTGTGTACCCTTTAAAATTTCTCCGCCTGGAGGAAAAAGTGGTTTTGTAACCGCCTTCTATGAACCGGAACTGGAAGTGTCATCCGTTCGTGATGATGTCTGGCGTTATCCGATCTACCGCCGGCCGCCGGAGCTGGTGGATATCGGCGACGACAATCGTCCCGCCAGTTTCGATCCGTCCTACGCTTTCGGAAAATCGGACGAGCGCGGTATTTCCTATTTTCCCGATCGCCGGGCGATCGATGAGGGATATCTCGAGGGCAGGGGTCTTGAGATCGCCTGGGCGAAATCGAAGGTCGACCTGTTTTTCGTCCACGTACAGGGTGCGGCCCGTCTGGTATTTCCGGATGGCACAGTAAAACGCATGACCTATGCGGCCAAGGCCGGGCATCCGTTTTCACCGATAGGCCGGCTGCTTCTGGATCGCGGTGTGCTGGATCCGAAGACGGTTTCGATGCAGACGATCCGCAAGTGGCTTGCTGACCACCCGGATGAGGTGGATGAGGTGCTGTGGCACAACCGCTCCTTCATTTTTTTCCGCGAGGCGGATGTCGCCGATCTGGATATGGGACCGATTGCGGCCGCCAAGGTGCCGCTGGTTTCCGGGCGTTCGCTCGCCGTGGACAGGCTTATTCACACCTTCGGTTTCCCCTTTTTCATCCATGCGCCGTCCCTGACGCATCTGGATGACGGAAAACCCTTTGCCCGGTTGATGCTGGCGCTCGATACCGGCTCGGCCATCGTCGGCCCGGCGCGCGGCGATATTTTCACCGGCTCCGGTTTCGAAGCGGGAGAGCTTGCCGGTACGGTGCGCAATGACGCCGATTTTTATATACTGTTGCCGCACATTGCTGCGGAAAGGTATCGGCGATGAAAGGCAGTCGCAAGCTCGGCAAGGAAGAACGCATTCTGTGGGGCAAGGTCGCAAGAACCGCGCGGCCTATTTCCGGCAGGCTGGAAGATTTGCTGGCTTTCGATGACATGGAAGAGGCCCCGTTGGAGCCCGTTATCCCGCAACCCGGCAACAGCCTTTTTCCGCGCATGCTTGCCGAGCCGGTTGATGTGCCGCCGGCAACGTCGGACAAGAAGCCGAAAATTCATCAGCCGATGGAAAAGCCCGTCAAACGCAAGCTGACCCGTGGCCGATTGCCGCTGGAGGGCCGGATCGATCTGCATGGCATGTTTCAGAGCGAAGCCCATGCGGTGTTGCTCGATTTTCTGTTGCGTGCGCATGAACGGGGTCTCAGGCACGTGCTCGTCATCACCGGCAAGGGGCGCTCGATCGGCAGCGACGGCGCGCTGAAAAGAGCGGTGCCCATGTGGTTTTCCAAACCGGAATATCGCCACCTGATTTCGTCCTACGAGGACGCATCCGCCAATCATGGCGGCGACGGCGCACTTTATGTGCGGCTGGCGCGCCGGCGGGGTGAAAAATCATGACACCGTTTGCGCAGGCCGTGCGGCAACTCCGCGAACGCAAGGGCGTGACGCAGAAGCAGATGGCGGAGGCAATAGGCGTGTCGCCAGCCTATCTCTCGGCGCTTGAGCACGGCAAACGCGGCAAGCCGAGTTTTGATCGGCTCCAGCGCATTGCCGGATATTTCAATATCATCTGGGATGAAGCTGAGGAATTGTTCTTTCTCGCAGGTTCATCCGACCCGAAAGTGGTGATCGATACGGTGGGCCTGCCACCGGAATATACGGCTTTCGCCAACCGGCTGGCACGTGATATTCGCAAGCTGTCGCCGAGTATGATAGAGGAACTGTCAGCGGTGCTGCAAAAAAGCCGTTCTTGCGATTGAAACCCCCTCTATCCCCTGCTTTATGCAGCATCCTGAAGCATGCGGCCTTTGGGATTGGGTGTAGAATTTCTATAGTCGTATGTCGGATTTGAGTGATTCGCTGGCTTCAGGCCTTCTCACTGGAAAACCTGGCCAGGAAACTTTGGAAAGAGTACTTATGACCGAAACATCGTCAAGCGAAGTCGGCGTGGACACTGAATACGGAGCCGATTCGATCAAGGTCCTCAAGGGTCTTGATGCCGTGCGCAAGCGGCCCGGCATGTATATCGGCGATACCGATGACGGTTCCGGCCTGCACCACATGGTCTATGAAGTGGTTGACAACGCCATCGACGAGGCGCTTGCCGGACATGCCGATCTGGTGACGGTGACGCTCAACGCCGATGGATCGGTGACGGTGACGGATAACGGCCGCGGCATTCCGACCGCCATTCACTCTTCCGAAGGTGTTTCCGCTGCCGAAGTCATCATGACCCAGCTGCATGCGGGCGGAAAATTCGACCAGAATTCCTACAAGGTATCCGGCGGTCTGCATGGCGTGGGCGTCTCGGTGGTCAACGCGCTTTCCGTCTGGCTGAAGCTCAGAATCCGCCGTAACGGCAAGCTGCACGAAATCGGCTTCACCCATGGTGTCGCCGATGCACCGCTCTCGGTGATTGGCGAATATGAAGGCCGCTCCGGCACGGAAGTCACCTTCCTTGCAAGCCCTGAAACCTTCACCATGACGGAGTATGATTACGGCACGCTGGAACACCGTCTGCGCGAACTTGCGTTCTTGAACTCCGGCGTTCGCATCCTGCTCACCGACAAACGCCATTCGGATGTCAAGCAGCAGGAATTGCTGTATGACGGCGGGCTTGAGGCCTTCGTCCGTTATCTGGACCGCGCCAAGAAGCCGCTGGTGGACAAACCCATCACCATTCACAGCGAGAAGGATGGTATCACCGTCGAAGTCGCGCTGTGGTGGAATGACAGCTACCACGAGAATGTGCTCTGCTTCACCAACAACATTCCCCAGCGCGATGGTGGCACCCATATGGCTGGTTTCCGTGCAGCACTCACCCGTCAGGTCACCTCCTATGCCGATACGTCAGGCATCATGAAAAGGGAAAAGGTAAGCTTGCAGGGCGAGGACTGCCGCGAAGGCTTGACGGCCATTCTCTCGGTCAAGGTTCCCGACCCCAAGTTCTCTTCGCAGACGAAGGACAAGCTCGTTTCGTCCGAAGTGCGCCCGGTCGTGGAAAGCCTCGTCAACGAAGCCCTGTCCACCTGGCTGGAGGAGCACCCTTCGGAAGCGAAAATCCTCGTCGGCAAGGTGGTGGAAGCGGCAGTCGCCCGCGAAGCCGCCCGCAAGGCGCGCGAACTGACGCGTCGTAAGGGTGCGCTCGATATTGCTTCTTTGCCCGGCAAGCTGGCCGACTGCTCCGAGCGCGATCCGGCGAAATCCGAACTCTTTCTCGTCGAGGGCGACTCCGCCGGCGGTTCCGCCAAGCAGGGCCGCTCGCGTGAAACGCAGGCCATCCTGCCGTTGCGTGGCAAGATCCTGAACGTCGAGCGCGCCCGTTTCGACAAGATGTTGTCCAGCCAGGAAATCGGTACGCTGATTACCGCGCTCGGAACGTCGATCGGCAAGGACGAGTTCAATGCCGACAAGCTGCGTTACCACAAGATCATCATCATGACGGATGCTGACGTCGACGGCGCCCATATCCGTACCCTGCTGTTGACCTTCTTCTTCCGTCAGATGCCGGAACTGATCGAGCGTGGCCATCTCTATATCGCCCAGCCGCCGCTTTATAAGGTGACGCGCGGTAAATCCGTGCAGTACCTCAAGGACGAGAAGGCGCTGGAAGAATACCTCATCTCCATGGGCCTCGAGGAAGCGTCACTGACGCTGGGTTCCGGAGAAGTCCGGGTCGGCGCCGATCTTCGCGAAGCCATTCTGGATGCGCTGCGCTTGCGCATGCTGATCGATGGCCTGCATTCCCGCTACAACCGCTCGGTCGTGGAACAGGCCGCCATTGCCGGCGCATTGAACCCGGAGCTTTCGGCCAATGCCGCCCGCGCAGAAGAAACCGTGACCGAGGTGGCCCGCCGCCTCGACATGATCGCTGAAGAAACCGAACGTGGTTGGTCCGGCGCCGTGCTGGAAGATGGCGGTTTGCGCTTCGAGCGTATGGTGCGTGGCGTCAAGGAAGTCTCGACGCTGGATATGGGCCTGCTCGGTTCGGCCGATGCCCGTCATATCGATCAGCTTGCCGTGCGGATGCGCGACGTCTACGTGACGCCGCCGGTTCTGCAACGTAAGGACGGCAGCATGGAACTGGCCGGCCCCCGCGCGCTTCTGGATGCTATTTTCGCCGCCGGCCGCAAGGGCCTTTCGATGCAGCGTTATAAGGGTCTCGGTGAAATGAATGCCGAACAGCTGTGGGAAACGACGCTCGACGCCAATGTCCGCTCGCTGCTGCAGGTCAGGGTCAACGATGCAACCGATGCCGACGGCCTGTTTTCTCGCTTGATGGGTGACGAAGTGGAGCCGCGCCGCGACTTCATTCAGGAAAACGCTCTGAACGTTGCCAATCTCGACATCTAATCCTGTGGAGCGTCTCGCGTGACGATTCACGTGAAACGAAACTTTAACAAAAGGCCCGGCGATCGATAATCGCCGGGCCTTTTGTTTCTGAATTGCCTGCTATCAATCGATCTTGCCGGTGAACCGCCCTTCGAAAGCTACCTCCGATAGGGGGATGCGCTTGCTCGGCACTTCCCTTTCCGCCAGATCGTCCGGGAGGACGGAGCTGTCAGTCAGCGTACCGATGGCGATCCCGGCTTCCACCTTGTAGCCTTCAGGAATATCCAGCGCCTCAACGATCCTGTCCTTCAGGATGCCGCCCATGCCGTGGGCATGATAACCAAGCAGATGCGCCTGCATGGCGAGTGAAAACCATGCAGCACCGGCATCGAAGGAATGGGTTGCGGACGGTTTTTTCTCGCCTTCGCGGGAGACATTGTAGCCCCGGGAAACGACGAACAGCAGAACCGAGGCATTTTTTGCCCAGCGCTGGTTTCCTTCCATGAGGAGCTCCACGAAGAGCGGCCAGTCTTCACTGTCCTTATGAGCATAGACAAATCGCCATGGCTGCAGGTTGGATGCCGAGGGCGCCCAGTGGGCCGCATCCAGAATGGTCAGCAGATGTTCCTGTGATATGGCGCTGCCATCGAAGGCGCGCGGAGACCAGCGATCGAGAAAGAGGGGATCGACGGGATATTCGGATTGCCGGGAATTGCTGTTCGTCACGGGCCATGTCCTTTTGATTGCCGGGAAGGAAAAGGTATTTTTCGAAAGTGGGAGCAGTCAAGGGGTGACAAGGATGAATGCATCGTTCATATATGCATCATCTTGTCTGACAACCGGGAGAGAGTTCCATGAAATTGATGCGCGTTGGCCAGCACGGCCAGGAAAAGCCTGCCATTCTCGACGCGGAAGGAAAAGTCCGCGATCTGTCCGCCCACGTGAAAGACATTGGCGGCGACGCCATCTCTCCCGAAGGGCTCAAGAAGATTGCCGCGATCGACCTCGCCACCTTGCCCGTTCTGAACGAAGAGCGTATCGGCGCCTGCGTTGCGGGAACCGGAAAATTCATCTGCATCGGCCTCAATTTCTCCGACCATGCTGCCGAAACAGGTGCGACCGTACCGCCGGAGCCTGTCATTTTCATGAAGGCGACCTCGGCCATCGTCGGTCCGAACGATGACGTCACCATTCCGCGCGGCTCTGAAAAGACCGACTGGGAAGTCGAGCTTGGCGTCGTCATCGGCAAGACCGCCAAATATGTCTCCGAAGCGGATGCCCTTGACTATGTCGCCGGCTATTGCGTTTCCCACGACGTTTCCGAACGCGCCTTCCAGACGGAGCGTGCCGGACAATGGACCAAGGGCAAGTCCTGCGACACCTTTGGACCGATCGGCCCATGGCTGGTGACCAAGGACGAAGTCGCGAATCCGCAGAACCTCGGCATGTGGCTGAAGGTGAACGGCCAGACCATGCAGGACGGTTCCAGCAATACCATGGTTTACGGCGTCGCCCATGTGGTTTCCTATCTCAGCCAGTTCATGTCTCTGCATCCCGGCGACGTCATTTCTACGGGCACACCTCCGGGAGTCGGTATGGGTCAGAAGCCGCCGCGTTATCTGAAGGCTGGCGATGTCGTGGAGCTCGGCATTGAAGCCCTCGGCACCCAGAAGCAGACTTTCGTCGCCGACATCTGATCATCGGCAGGCATTCAACTGAAATTGAGGCGCCGGTGGGAAACTGCCGGCGTCTTCGATTTTGTGCACTTGCGAAAAGCTGCTATGCTCCAAAAAAAGAGCTTGATCCGCAGGGAGGCGTCATCAGTGTTCTACCATCTTTATGAAATGAACCATGCGGCCATGATGCCGCTGCGCGCCGGTGCCGATATGATGCGCCAGGCCTGCAACAACCCACTCAACCCGCTTTCAAGTACCGCCTTTGGCCGTAGCCTCGATGCCGGTTTTGAGGTGTTCGAGCGCCTGACCCGCCGATATGTCAAACCGGAATTCGGTCTTGGCAGCACGACTGTTGACGGTCAGACCGTCACTGTTACCGAAGAGATCGTCTGGTCGCGTCCGTTCTGCAATCTCGTTCATTTCAGAAGAGAACTCGATGCGGCCCGCCAGTCCGATCCCAAGGTGCTGCTGGTGGCGCCGATGTCCGGTCACTACGCCACCCTGCTGCGTGGAACGGTAGAGGCCCTGTTGCCTTCAGCGGATATCTACATCACCGATTGGACCGATGCCCGCACAGTGCCTGTGAGTGAGGGGACTTTCGATCTCGACGATTACATCAGCTATGTCATTGAGATGTTGCGGCAGATTGGCCCGGGCACGCATGTAGTCGCTGTGTGTCAGCCGTCGGTGCCGGTTCTGGCCGCCGTTTCGCTGATGGAAGCGGATGGAGATCGTTTCACGCCGTCATCCATGGCGCTGATGGGCGGGCCGATCGATACGCGCATCAATCCCACCGCCGTCAATGATCTTGCCAAGGCCAAGCCCATCGAATGGTTCCGCGACAATGTCGTCATGCAGGTGCCGTGGCCACAGCCTGCTTTCGGCAGGAATGTCTATCCCGGCTTCCTGCAACTGTCCGGTTTCATGTCCATGAACCTCGACAAGCACATGACGGCGCATAAGGATTTTTACCTCAACCTCGTCAAGAATGACGGCGATTCCGCCGAGAAACATCGGGAATTTTACGATGAATACCTGGCCGTCATGGATTTGACGGCGGAGTTCTATCTGCAGACGGTGGAAACCGTCTTCATCGAACATGCGCTTCCGAAGGGAACAATGGTGCATATGGGTAGGGCGGTCGATCCCGCAGCTATTCGCAATGTCGCATTGTTCACTGTGGAAGGTGAGAATGACGATATTTCCGGCGTCGGTCAGACAAAGGCCGCCCATGATCTCTGCCGCAACATCCCCGATGAAAAACGCGCGCACTATATGCAACCCGATGTCGGCCATTATGGTGTCTTCAACGGTTCGCGGTTCCGCAAGGAAATCGTGCCGCGCATGCTGGATTTCATCCGCAAACACCAGACCGCATAGGGTGAGACAGCAGACGGTGCTGCGCATTTGCATGGCCAAACCGCTGGCGAATCGGCTATGAACAGCGCATGTTTTCGCTCTTCGGAAAATCCGTGAAATCGCCGGCGGCCAAAAAGGCCGCACCCAGCCAGCGCACTGTCGCCGTGGCGGGCAGACAGGTGCCGATCACGGTAAGGGAAAACCCGCGCGCCACCCGCATTACCCTGCGTATTGAACCCGGTGGCCGGGCACTGAAGCTGACGATCCCGATGGGACTTCACCACGGCCAGGTTGATGATTTTCTCGAGAGGCATCAGGGTTGGCTTGAAAATAAGCTTTTGAATGTCAGCCCCGATGAGGGTTTGCGCGGTGGTTCGAGCATCGATATTCGCGGCATATCCCACCGCATAGACTACACCGGCAGCTTGCGCGGCCTGACCCATATTTCCAAAGATGCCAATGGTGCTGCCGTTTTGAGAGTTAGCGGCGCACCCGAAAATCTGCGCAGACGGGTGGCGACTTTTCTAAAGAAAGAAGCCAAGGCCGATCTGGAGAGACTGGTTGCGGTTCATGCAACCGCTGCCGGCCGGCCGGTGCGATCCATCAGCATGAAGGACACCCGCAGTCGTTGGGGTTCCTGTTCTCACGATGGAAATCTGAGTTTCTCCTGGCGCATCGTCATGGCCCCGGAAAAGGTCATCGATTATCTAGCCGCCCACGAGGTCGCGCATCTCAGGGAAATGAACCATGGCCCGAAATTCTGGGCTCTGTGTGAAAAGCTCTGCCCGCACACGGAAGAAGCCAAGGGCTGGCTGAAACGCCATGGATCTAAACTCCACGCCATCGATTTCGATTGAAACCGGAGGCATTGATCGCCATCTGGATTCACGTGAAACATTCCATAGACGAATGCGATTTGGCTCGACTCTCATCGCATTTCATGTCAGGTCGCGGGTATGAAACCGGATATCAAGATTTGCGGATTGAAGACACCGGAGACGCTGGAACGCGCCGTCAGGCGCGGTGCGTCCCATGTCGGTTTTATCTTCTTTGAAAAAAGCCCGCGCAACATCGAGCCGGATATCGCCGGCAGGCTGGCGGAGGCCGCTCGCGGGGCTGCCAAGGTCGTTGCCGTCACCGTCAATGCTGACAATGATTATCTCGATGAAATCGTCGATCTCGTAAAACCGGATATCCTGCAACTGCACGGCAGTGAAAGCCCGGAACGGTTGTTGAACATCAAGGCGTTGTATGGTCTGCCGGTGATGAAGGCTCTTTCCATTCGCGATGCCGCTGATCTTGCCAAAATCGATCCCTATATTGGCATAGCCGACCGTTTCCTGCTGGATGCCAAGGCGCCCGCCGGTTCCGATCTGCCCGGCGGTAACGGCGTTTCCTTCGACTGGACTATCCTGCGCTCTCTTGACGGAAGTATTGATTACATGCTTTCCGGAGGGCTGAATAAGGACAACGTCGCCGAGGCTCTGGCGGAAACCAGGGCGAGCGGCATAGATTTGTCGTCCGGTGTCGAAAGCGCGCCGGGCGTCAAGGATCTGGCCATGATCGACGCATTTTTCGATGTGGTGAATGATTGGTCGAAAGGCCCAAAGGGAGCTTGAAGTGAACGACGCGCCAACACCCAATTCTTTCCGCGCTGGTCCCGATGAGGACGGCCGTTTCGGCATTTACGGAGGCCGCTTCGTTGCCGAGACGCTGATGCCGCTCATTCTGGATTTGCAGGCGGAATGGGACAAGGCCAAGACCGATCCAGAATTTCAGGCGCAACTGAAATATCTCGGCGCGCACTATACCGGCCGTCCGAGCCCGCTTTATTTCGCGGAGCGTCTGACGGCGGAACTGGGCGGCGCGAAGATCTATTTCAAGCGCGAAGAGCTGAACCACACCGGTTCGCACAAGATCAACAATTGCCTCGGCCAGATTCTGCTTGCCAAGCGCATGGGCAAGACCCGCATCATCGCCGAAACCGGTGCCGGCCAGCACGGGGTTGCCTCGGCCACCGTTGCCGCACGCTTCGGCTTGCCTTGTGTCGTTTACATGGGTGCGACGGATGTGGCCCGTCAGGCCCCGAATGTTTTCCGCATGAAGCTTCTGGGCGCTGAAGTGAAGCCGGTGACGGCCGGTCACGGCACCTTGAAGGACGCGATGAACGAGGCCCTGCGTGACTGGGTCACCAATGTCGATGATACCTATTATCTGATTGGCACCGCGGCAGGCCCGCATCCCTATCCGGAAATGGTTCGCGATTTCCAGGCCGTCATCGGCGAGGAAGCCAAGGCGCAGATGCAGGAGGCGGAAGGCCGTCTTCCCGATATGGTTATCGCAGCTGTCGGCGGCGGCTCGAACGCCATCGGCATCTTCCATCCTTTCCTCGACGACAAGAGCGTTCGCATCGTCGGCGTCGAGGCAGGCGGCAAGGGCCTTTCGGGCGATGAGCATTGCGCTTCGATCACCGCCGGCTCGCCGGGTGTTCTGCACGGCAACCGCACCTATCTGCTGCAGGATGAGGACGGCCAGATCAAGGAAGGCCACTCCATTTCCGCCGGTCTCGATTATCCCGGTATCGGGCCTGAACATTCCTGGTTGAACGATATCGGCCGCGTCGAATATGTGCCGATCATGGACCATGAGGCGCTGGACGCTTTCCAGATGCTGACCCGTCTCGAGGGTATCATTCCGGCGCTGGAGCCGAGCCACGCACTGGCTGAAGTCATCAAGCGTGCGCCGAAGATGGGCAAGGATGAGATCATCCTGATGAACCTCTCTGGTCGCGGCGACAAGGATGTCCACACCGTCAGCAAGTTCCTTGGAATGGATGTATAAGACCATGACTGCACGTATGGACAAGCGCTTCGCCGATCTGCGCGCTGAAAATCGCCCGGCCCTGATCACCTATTTCATGGGTGGTGACCCGGATTTCGAAACCTCGCTTGGCATCATGAAGGCGCTGCCGGAAGCGGGCGCCGATATTATCGAACTCGGCATGCCGTTTTCCGATCCGATGGCGGATGGCCCGGCTATCCAGCTGGCCGGACAGCGGGCGCTGAAAGGCGGCCAGACACTGAAAACCACGCTCGATCTCGCACGTGAATTCCGCAGGCAAGACGATGCGACCCCGATCGTGATGATGGGATATTACAACCCGATCTATATTTACGGCGTCGACAGGTTTCTGGAAGATGCGCTGGAAGCTGGCGTCGACGGCCTGATCGTCGTCGATCTGCCGCCGGAAATGGATGACGAGCTTTGCGTTCCGGCTCTTGAGCGGGGTGTGAATTTCATCCGTCTCGCCACCCCGACGACGGATGGCAAGCGTCTGCCTGCGGTTCTTAAAAATACCTCAGGTTTCGTCTATTATGTCTCGATGAACGGTATTACCGGTTCCGCACTTCCTGATCCATCGTTGATCTCGGGCGCGGTCAGTCGTATCAAGGCGCATACGGAACTGCCGGTCTGTGTCGGTTTTGGTGTCAAGACGGCCGATCATGCGAAAGCGATCGGTGCCGTGGCGGATGGTGTGGTGGTCGGTTCGGCCATCGTCAACCAGATCGCCGGCAGCCTGACCAAGGACGGACAGGCGACCGCCGATACCGTGCCGTCGGTCACGACGCTGGTAAAGGGACTTTCAACAGGCGTGCGTGCGTCGCGCCTTGCCGCTGCGGAATAACGCGCGGCTCAGTCAAGGAGTAGTTGATTGAACTGGATCACCAATTACGTTCGGCCCCGGATCAATTCCATGCTTGGCCGCCGTCCGGAGGTTCCGGAGAACCTGTGGATCAAGTGCCCGGAAACGGGTGAGATGGTCTTCCATAAGGATCTCGAGGACAACAAGTGGGTTATCCCTGCCTCGGGTTATCACATGAAGATGCCAGCGAAAGCTCGGCTTACCGACCTCTTTGATGGCGGCGTCTATGAGGCCCTGGCTCAGCCGAAGGTGGCGCAGGACCCATTGAAGTTCCGCGATTCCAAGAAATACACCGATCGCCTGCGTGATAGCCGCACAAAGACCGAGCAGGAAGACACCATCCTTGCCGGCGTCGGTCTCCTGAAAGGCCTGAAGATCGTTGCCGTCGTGCATGAATTCCAGTTCATGGGTGGCTCTCTCGGCATTGCTGCCGGCGAAGCCATCGTCAAGGCCTTCGAGCGCGCCATATCCGAGCGTTGCCCGCTCGTGATGTTCCCGGCGTCTGGCGGTGCCCGCATGCAGGAAGGTATTCTCTCGCTGATGCAGTTGCCGCGCACCACGGTTGCGGTGAACATGCTGAAAGAGGCGGGCATGCCCTATATCGTGGTTCTGACGAACCCGACGACCGGCGGCGTCACGGCCTCTTACGCCATGCTGGGCGATGTCCATATTGCCGAGCCGGGTGCGGAAATCTGCTTCGCCGGCAAACGCGTCATCGAACAGACTATCCGCGAAAAACTGCCGGAAGGCTTCCAGACATCGGAATATCTGTTCGAGCACGGCATGGTGGACATGGTCATCGACCGCCGCGAAATCCCCGATACGCTGGCAAGCCTTCTCAAGATCATGACGAAGGCTCCGGCGGAAGCAAACGCAGTCATTCCGCTCGCCGCTTCGGCCTGATTGAAAAATATGTCGCCCGGAGGCGGGAAAACGCCTTCGGGGTGACGTTATACGTTGCATGATTCATCATTTTGGGTGCGGCGGACAAATGGCCAAGACAACGCCTGAAAGGCGAATAGAAGACATGACGAAGCCCGCGATCAGTGAGGCAGAGAAGATCATTGAAGAGCTGATGCAGCTCCACCCCAAGGGGTTCGATCTTTCACTCGACAGAATTTCCCGTCTTCTCGAAAAACTCGGCAATCCCCAGAATAGGATGCCGCCCGTTATTCATGTGGCAGGCACCAACGGCAAAGGTTCGGTCACGGCCTTTTGTCGTGCTCTACTGGAGGCCGCAGGTCTTTCCGTCCACGTTCATACCTCTCCGCATCTCGTCAACTGGCATGAACGGTATCGCATCGGCGTTGCCGGCGATAAGGGCCGTTATGTCGAGGACGAGGTCTTTGCGGATGCGCTGCGCCGTATTGAAGCTGCCAATGGCGGGCAGATGATAACGGTATTCGAAATTCTGACCGCCGCAATGTTCGTGCTCTTTGCGGAACAGCCCGCCGATGCCGCCGTCGTCGAGGTTGGTCTGGGCGGCCGCTTCGATGCGACCAATGTAATCAATAATCCTGCCGTGTCTGTCATCATGCCGATCTCGCTGGACCACCAGGCCTATCTCGGCGACCGCGTGGAGCTGATCGCCGCCGAAAAGGCCGGCATCATGAAGTCGGGTTCTCCCGTCGTCATCGGCCATCAGGAATATGATGCGGCGCTGGAAACGCTTGTTGCGACGGCTGAGCGGCTCGGTTGCCCCGTGTCGGTCTACGGGCAGGATTTTTCCGCCCATGAAGAATTTGGCCGCATGGTCTATCAGGATGAGTTCGGCTTGACCGATGCACCGCTGCCGCGGCTTCCCGGCCGCCACCAGCTTGCCAATGCCGCCGCCGCCATCCGCGCCGTCAAGGCTGCGGGTTTCGAAGTGACGGAGCGGATGATCGAAAAGGCCATGACGTCAGTGGAATGGCCCGGCCGTCTGCAGCGTATCCAGACCGGCAGGATTGCCGAAATGGCCCCGAAGGATGCGGAAATCTGGATCGATGGCGGTCATAACCCCGGCGCTGGCGAAGTCATTGCCGAGGCCATGGCAGGGTTTGAGGAAAAGACGCCCCGGCCGCTGTTCATCATCGCCGGCATGATCAATACCAAGGACCCGGTAGGCTATTTCAAGGCTTTCGCCGATATTGCCGAATATGTCTTCACCGTGCCGATCGGCGGCACTGATGCGGCGATCGATCCCGTCGTGCTCGCCCATGCGGCCTTCGATGCCGGGCTGGTTGCGGCACCGACCTCATCTCTCACCGAGGCGCTGGATGAGCTTTCCCGCCGTTTCGATCCGGAAGGGCCGCCGCCGCGCATTCTCATCGGCGGATCGCTTTATCTTGCCGGAAACGCTCTTTCTTTGAACGGTACGGTTCCCCAATAAAAAAGCCCGGCAGTGATGCCGGGCTTTTTTCATTCCCTGAAAAACAGCTTATGCGGCGCCGGAAATCCAGGCGGAAAGCGCTGTCTTGGGTGCAGCGCCAACCTTGATGTCAGCCACTTCGCCGCCCTTGAAAATCGCAAGGGTCGGGATCGAGCGCACGCCGAACTGAGCGGCCAACTCCGGATTTTCGTCGATATTGAGCTTTGCGACCTTGACCTTGCCTGCAAGCTCGGACGAAATTTCTTCCAGGCTCGGCGCGATCATCTTGCACGGGCCGCACCATTCGGCCCAGAAATCCACCACAACGGGTTCGGAGGATTCGAGGACTTCGGACTGGAAGTTGGCGGCGTCGACTTTTACGGTAGCCATATCTGGCTCTCCTTTCAGCTAAACTTTTTCTTTATCGATGTGATACGGGCGCGTCGAAATTTCAATGCCCGGTATCTCACTTTGTCTTTATTGCGACAAGAGCCTGCATCATGGCATCGTCGTCAACCCGGATAAAGCTAGCATTTTCCGTATAGATCAGCGCGCAGACAAATTCTTTGCCAGGATAAAGCGGTGCGAGAATTTCGCGATAGATGGCGAGCTGTGCTGTGTGAGAAAAGGGTATCTCGCGCACGTCGCGCGGTGGAACGCGGTTGGTCTTGTAATCCACCAGAATGACGCGATCACCATCCACCGCCAGCCGGTCGATGCGGCCGGAAACGGCATATTGCTGCCGGCCGATCGCCATCGTGCCCATGATGGATACTTCGGCACGGCTGTTGTCTGCAAAAGCCGATTGCACTGCCGGTTCGGAGATGACCCGCAAAACCGCCTGTATCAGATGTTCCCGCTCGGCAGCCGGCCAGAAACGGGCCGCGCGTTCCGCATACCGGCGGGCTGCGTCTTCCCGTTCAATCTCGGCGAAATCCGGCAGGGCCTGCAGCATGCGATGCACCAGCCGGCCCCGTTGCAGCGCCAGAGAGGAGACATCGGCCTTTTCGCCGAACAGTGGTGAACGCACGGCAAGATCGTCCGCCCCATCATCGATGATCGTGCCCGCGCCCGAAGGGCTGAGCGGCCTGGGCAGTGAGGGCAGGGCCGGCAAGGGGGTGAGAAGTCCCGCCGGAAGAGCGTATTCTTCCTGCCTCTGCGGTTCTGGCAACCTTTGCGGGGCAGATGTCGGGCGAGCCTTGGACTTGCGCCAGACAAGCCCCTGCCATTCCTCGCCGTCGGCCACGAACTGCTGCGGCTGGCAGTGATCCTGATTATCTGCAAGCGCCGCCTTGACGATCGCATGCCAGCATTCGGGGTTTTCTTTCTGGCCGCGATAACCGCAGACGACCAGATGATCGGCTGCGCGGGTCATCGCCACATAAAGCAGCCGGCGATATTCGTCTTCCGCGGCTATCTTCAGGCGTTCTTCATCCGAACGAATGAGATGATTTGAAAAGCCGCTGCCGGGCAGCCAGACAGGGACGGCGTCCCCATCCGCCTCGACGAAGCGCAGTTTCGGCACATGGCTGTGGTTGAAGGCTTTCGAACCACCATCAACGACGAAAACGACCGGCGCTTCAAGGCCCTTGGAGGCATGCACGGTCATGATCCGCACTTCGCCGCGATCCTTGTCCTGCTCGCGCTTCACCTCGGGCGAATCGGTTTCCAGAACGGAGAGAAAGGCCTGCAGGCCGGGCAGGCCGGTTCTTTCATGGTCGAGAGCAAAGGACAGGAATTCGTCGAGAACGTCGCTGGCCTCGTTGCCAAGTCGCCCGAGGAACTTCTTGCGCCCATCATGCAGGGTCAGAACCGCTGCGAAGAAATCATGCACCGTTGCGGTTTTTGAAAGTGCGATGAAGTTTTCTAGCTTGCTGACAACCGGTACGAAGCGGCTGTTTTCTTCCTGCGAAAGCACGTGCAGCCGCAGCCAGACACTCTCCGTTTCCGATCGCGTTGCCGCGACGTTGAACACGTCATCTTCCGTCAGGTTGAAGAGTGGGCTCTTCAGCAGCGCCGCCAGGGAAAGATCGTCCTCCGGCAAGACGACGAACCGGCCGAGCGCCAGAAGATCCTGCACGGCAATGTGGTCGGTCAGGCGAAGTCGGTCCGCACCGGCAACGGGAATGTTCTTGCGTCGTTTCAGCTCCCGAGTCAGCGCATTAACGAAGGCGTGGCGTTTTCTGACCAGCACCAGAATGTCGCCCGCTTCGACGGCGCGTTCCACGCCTTTTTCGATAATAGTTTCGCTTCCGATCATGTTGGCGATCCGCGCAGCGATCCGGCGGGCGACGATGGTGGCAGGTGCGCTTTCCCTCAATGCATCGAAAGGCGCGGTCCAGTCCTCTTCGTCATCGGCGGTTTCCGGCGCCACCATGTCCCACACTTCCACGGTGCCGGGATGCCCGGCGCGGTTGGAGCGATGTTCGACAGGCTCGTTATCGGCGCTGAGGCCACTGGCGTTTTTCGGGTCAGAGAACACTTGATCGACAGCGGCCAGCACATCTTCCGTCGAACGGAAGGAGAGCGGCAGGCGGATGCGGTGAAAGTCCTGCTCCACCTGATCGACGCGCCTTTTGGTTTCGTCGCGCTCCTGCGAAAACCGTTCCGGCCGCGCGCCCTGAAACGAATAGATCGACTGTTTTTCATCACCCACGGCAAACAGCGTGCGCCGACCCATGCGAGCGCTCTCGCCGGTGAAGAAATCCGCCGCCAACGACTGGATGATCGACCATTGTACCGGGCTGGTATCCTGCGCCTCGTCGACGAGAATATGATCGATGCCCTGATCGAGCTTGTAATGCACCCAAGCGCCGGCCGTATCACGGTTGAGGAGATTGGCGGCACGTTCGATCAGATCTTCGAAATCGAGTTGGCTTCGCTGCTTTTTCAAGTCTTCGAAATCGCCGATCAGCCTTTCGGCCAGAACAAGCGCGCATTTCGTCGCGCCGAGCATGCGCACCAGACGGTAACGGTTGCGGCAGGCAACGACATGATCGCGCGCCAGCGTCAGCGCGTCGACAAGATCAGGTGCGGATTTCTGCATGCCCTTGTTGATGACATAGGCATCCGATTTCTTCTCGCCCTTGGCCGTTAATAGCGCAGCTTCGATGAACTCCATCCGCCGCACGGGGTCCGACTGCCGCTTGGCTTCCCGCAGGGCATAAGCGACGTCGATGACGCGCGATCCGCCCACCTCATCGGCAAGCGTCAGATAGGTGTCGAGCGCCAGCCCGGAAAGGCCGGGCAGGGGCCAGAAGGCCGCTGCGGCCGTTTCCTCGGTTTCCCCATCGTCGATCTGCATCGCCTGCCGCAAACGGGCATCGATGCTGCCGGATTGTTTTGCCTCCAGCAGAAAGGCGCGAAGGGCGCTGCGATTGGTGATGATGGCTGAGAGAAGAGACTCCAACCCGCTCTCGTCGGCAAGATCAAGCACATAGGCAAGCGCCTGTGCCAGTGCCGTGTCGCCTTCCGTTGAAACAGCTGTCAAAAGCGACCGGCGCGCTTCGGCCAAGAGGGTAGTTGCTGCACGATCATCGAGAACGGAAAAGTGACCGGCGACATTGGCTTCCAGCGGAAACTGATGCAGCAAGGCCTCGCAGAAAGCGTGGATCGTCTGGATTTTCAGCCCGCCCGGCGTTTCCAGCGCCTTGGCGAATAACCGCCGCGCTTCTGCAAGCTTGAGACGATCCGGTGTTTTGCCTTCGATGGCCGTGATACGATCCCCAAGATCGGTATCCGGCAAAGTTGCCCACTCCGCCAGCCGGTCGAAGACACGGCTCGACATTTCAGACGCGGCCGCCTTGGTATAGGTAAGGCATAAGATCGCCGAAGGACGGCAGCCGGCCAGAAGCAGGCGGATAACGCGCTGGGTCAACACATGCGTCTTGCCGGAACCGGCATTGGCCGAAACCCAGGCGGAACTTGCCGGGTCAGAGGCAAGCCGCTGCCGGGCGCTCGTCCAGTCGATCCAGCTTTGAGGGGTGTCAGCGGCCGGGCCGTGATCGATGGCATCAATCGTCATCGCCGTCTCCCGGTTCTGCCGTTGACCATTCCGAAACACGGGCGAGATGGTCATATTCCCCGCCATAGGATTGTTGCTCCTCTGGCACCAGCCGAGAGGCGAAACCGTTTTCACCGTCCCGCAACGAACGCACGAATTTGGCCAGCTGGTCGATCGATTCCGTCGCCAGTTCAATGGCGGATTTCGGCGCTTTTTTGCTGCTCCGGGTGGAATGCTCGTTATTCACCTGATCGGCAAAAAAACGATCACCCGGCCGCAAACGCACATAGATGAGGTTGTCCGGTGTTTGCGCACCCGTCTCCCGGAACGCGCCGCGCATCAGCGCCGCTGCTTCCAAGGCAAGCTGCGGGTCGAGCAGCGCGCGGGCCTGATTGACCGAAGGCGCAAGTCCGGTCTTGTAATCGATAATATCCGCCTGACCGCCGGTCTTGATGTCGATGCGGTCGGCAATGCCCGTCAACCTTATTCCCGCCTCGGCGATTTCCTGTCCGGCGCGCGCTTCGAAGAAGCTTTGGCGGATGGATGGATGACGTTCTCTCTCCCAGTCAATGAAGGCGCGGGCCACGGCCTCGAAACGAGGACGCCAGATGACATCGACATGGGAGGGAAGGCCTTCCGCGTCGAAACATTCGTCCAGAATGCGCTGCATGGCCTCGTGAGAAGCCGGCGTGCCGGGAATGTGCCCCTCACGCGAATAACGCTCGATGATCGCGTGGTAGAGCGTGCCGCGATCGGCCGCATTTGGGTCGCGGTTGAACGGATCGAGCGGATCCAGCTTCAGAATGCGCCGCGCATAGATCGAATAGGGATCGCGGCGCAGCCGTCCTACTTCGCTGAAGGAATAGCTCTTCGGTTGCAGATCGGCAGGCGGCTTCGGGGCAGGGCGTTTTGCCGGCTCCTGCTCGATGCTTTCATCCATCAGGCCGGCCCAATGACGATAGGTCTCGCCCCGCTTTTTCAGCTTGTCGGCAAAATCCTCGCCGCCCAGCGCCAGAAGACGTTGCAGCCAGCGCGAGGCGACGGCGGGCGTAGAGCCTTGCCTCAGCGCCCGGGTGTAAAAAATCTGCCGGGTGCCGTTCGCCATCTCGAAGTCATGCGCCAGCTGGCCGATGCGCCGTTCCGGCGGCTCCAGTCCGATCGCGGTTTTCATGCTGCGGGACAGAAACGGATTATTCGCCGTCTGACCGGGCCAGAGGCCTTCATTGAGGCCGCCGATGACGACGGTGTCGAGACTTTGCAACCGCGCCTCGAGCGCACCGAAGATGAAAATGCGCGGATGGCGCATGGAGCGCGGCTTGATCGATTCGCCGGCCACCAGCGCTGCGAAAATATCTGCCCATTGCGGCCCGTCTGCGTCGAGGATTTCGCCGCTCTCCATCAGTTCACCAAACAGCTCGGAAAGCTTGTCGCCCGCTTCACCGGACCACAAGGCAGCAAGATCGTCGTTTTCATCTGCACAGACCGCTTCGATTACCCGGCCGGTGCGTTTCGCCCAGTCGGAGAGCGGCAATTTATCGGTGAAAGATCGGCCCGACCGGTCGCGGCGCACAAATGCGCTGCTGAGCGGCTCTGTCGAAACGGCCATGCGGCGGGCCAGATCACGCGCGGCTTCGACGCTTCCCTCCGGCAGCGCCAGCCGCCATGCGGGTGGATGCCGGTCATCGCGCTGTGCCACCAGCTGCGCATCCAGAACTGCTTCCAGATTGCCGATTTCGGTTTCGACCCGGCCGCCGCGCAGCGCGATCAGCTCCAGTGCCTTTGATGCTTTCGCAAAAGCTTCCGGAGATAGCCCGAAACGGGCGAGCGGATGTTTCAGAAGCGAAATGATCGGCACCGGGTCTCCGGGTCTCAAAATCGCTTCCAGTGCCAATTGTGTCAGCCCCGCCTGCGGCGTGGCGGACAGTGGCGTGCCGGCCGAGTCGTCGGCTTCGATGCCAAAGCGTTGCAGTTCCGTTGCAACGCGTCGCGCCAGACCGCGATCGGGGGTGATCAGCGCTGCTTGCGAAGGACGTCCATCGCCCGGCGCTTCAAGCGCCAGTCTGAGCGCCACCGCGATGGCGGTCGCTTCTTCGCGCTCGTTGGCGGCTTCTATCAGGGTTGCTGCCGCAAAAGCATCGTCGAAAAATCCGGGATGCCTGTCCTCGCGCCAGCGGTTCCAGTCGCTGGTGGATTTGGCCGGTGCGAGTGCTGCCGAAAAAACGGCCGCGCGCTTTTCGAGATCGCCATCGATGACGCCAATCTGAACCACATCGTCCCGCAGCATGCCAAGCTTTTGCAGCAGCATGTAAAGCCCGTATTGCGAATGGGTGCGGCTCGAAGGGTCGGCTGGGTCTTCGGCAATTGCCTCCCATTGCTCTTCCGGCATGGCAAGATCAAGCCCCGGAAGCACAACGACGCCCTGCGGCAAGGCGGCAACGGCGGCGATGAGGTCGGCTGCGGCCGGAATGGAGCCGGTAGACCCGGCCACGATGATCGGTCCCGTATCCGGCAAATTGGCAAGTCGGTTTGCCTCGGCCCGTAAGATGCCGTTTCGATGCCGGCCGGCCGAAGAGCGGTTGAGTTCGGCAAGGCGCGCGGGCCAGAAGACGCTGGCGATCTTCAGGAAATCCGCCGTTAGCTGCCACCATTGCGCATGTTCGCCGGTGTCGAGATGCTGAAGCGCTTCCCAGTCCTTTTCTTCCGTATCCATGGCATCGATCACCTCGCCAAGCGCACGCGCCAGCCATATGGCATCGGCGGGGCTGGCGGGCGCGACGAGCGGTGAGTCCAAATGGATCGCCCGGATGGCGTCCGGCAGGCTGTTGCGCCAGGCCAGAATAAGACGCGCCAGTTCGATCAGCCGGCCGGTGCCGGAAATCGGCGGCGCCAGATCCATAATTTCAGGATTTTCGATATCGAAGAAGCCGCTATCGTCATCCGTTTCGCCGAGCGGCCGGATCAGCGGCAGAATGGCGGACCGCCCGCCCAGAAGATCGACGAATTCCGAGCGCAGCACACGGGCGGAGCGTCGCGTCGGTACATAGATCGTCACCTTGGCGAGCGAAAGCGGATCCGCAGCGTCATATCTATAGCCGGCTGTCAGTGTCCCGTCACACAGCGTTTCAGCGAGCGTTTTGAGGAACGCTGTTCCCGCGGCGATCGTCAGGACGCGCTTTTCGTGGCGGGACGTGGTCATGCAGAGCGTTTTTCCCTGAATTGCCGGATGATGATTTCAGCGTCGTCTATGGCATCGGGCGTGCCGACGGTGATCCAGTGGCCGTCAAGCGAAAGCCCGAAAAGCCGGTCATTTTTAATGGCGCGGTCGAAATAGATATTGAGGTTGAAGGCATCGGCTGGCGCATCGTTCAGCAGGCTTGAATCCATGGCGATGGCGCCGGCATAAACCACCGGGTTCGGGTCGCCGTCGCGATACCGCACCAGTTTCCCCTCATCGGAGAGGTTGAAATCCCTCTTGCCGTTATGGCCGGTGGTGCGATCCATGTCGACGCAAAGCAGCGCCATGTCCATGCGCGCAGAATCGAAGAAATACGCAAGCTTGCGCAGATTGCTGACCGCATTCAACTGCTCGCCTATCCAGAAAAGATCGGCATTCATGACAAAGACCGGGCCGGGTTCCAGCAGTTTCAGGCCCTTGGCAAGCCCGCCACCGGAATTCATCAGCTGCGACCGCTCATCGGAAATCAGGATTTCCGCGTCGGTGCGGCTTTCGAGATGGGCGAACATCTGGTCGGCATGGTGATGCACGTTGACGACGATCTTCTCCGCTCCGGCCTCGATAAGGGCATCGAGCGCATAGTCGATCATCGGCTTACCGGCGATCTTGACGAGCGGCTTCGGGATCGTATCGGTGATCGGGCGCATCCGCGTGCCAAGCCCGGCGGCCAGCACCATCGCGTTTTTGATCGTCATCGTCGGCAACCGTCTTTCAGTCGTTGAATTCCATGCCCATACGGACACACCAGTCTCGAAGAGGCGCAAGTTCCGGATGCGAAAGCGCTGCGGCAAGATAGCGGAACGTCCTCGGCATATGTTTCATATAACCGGGTTTTCGATCCCGTTCCAACAGTCTCACCCAGATACCGGCAAGCTTGCAATTGCGCTGCGCCGACATGATGGCGAAAGCCTTGAGGAAAGCGGTCTCATCGAAAGAAGACTTTACTCTTCTGCACTCAAGATAATGCGAAAACAGACGCGCCTGCAGTTCGGGCTCAATGGTAACCCGGGCATCCTGCACGATGGAGGCGAGGTCATAAGCGGTCGGGCCGATCATCGCGTCCTGAAAATCGATCAGACCGACCTGCTGGATGCCGCTATTCTGCACCTGCCAGAGAAGGTTGGGCGAATGGAAATCGCGCAGCAGCAGCCCTGTTTCACAATCAGCGAGCGAGTCGATCAGGCTATCCCACAGGGCGTCATAGTCGCTCTTCTCGCTATCGGTGAGGGGCTTGCCGCGTTTGTGGGGAAGATACCAATCCGCCAGCAGCGAGACTTCGATCTTCATCGCCTTCCGGTCGAAGGGGGGAACCTCATAGCTGCTGCCGTCACTCACCGGCAGCAGGTCGGGTCGCGGGGTCCGATGAAGGGCTGCGAGGCAGGCGACGCTCTGCAGATAACGTTCTTCTATCGGCGTTCCGTCCGGCGCAAGCACCCCGTCGCGCCCCAAATCCTCCAGCAGGAGAATACCCTGATCGATATCCGCTGCCAGAAGCTCCGGCGCGCAAAAGCCGCTGTTTCGCAGATACTCGCCGATCGCCATGAACGAGCGCGCATCCTGGGCCAGATGGGCTATTTCCGCATAGGTTTTGCCATCGGCAATGATCGCGCCTCTCAAGGGGCGTCGCCAGTCCATCAGGATAAGGTCCGGACCAGTCGTGGAAACGGTCTCGTAAGCGCGTGTGGAAGCGTCACCGCTCAGAAAACGGCGGGTCGCATCGCCCCTGCCATTTTTTGTGAGGAATTCGCGAATGGCGAAAACACGCTCAAGCCGCGTTTTCAGTTGTGCCGGAGCCTCGATGGAGGCCAGCCGCCCCTCGCCGGAATGCGTCAGCCGGAGCGAGACGGTCTGGTCCGGTGGCAGAATCTCGGCGGCGATGTCCGGCCACTCGATCAGGCAGATGCCGTCTTCCAGCATCTCGTCAATGCCGAGCTCATCCAGCTCGGAAACGTCTGAAAGACGGTAGAGATCGAGATGGGCGACGGGAATGCGGGCGGCATAGGTCTGGATGATCGTGAAGGTGGGGCTTGGAACCTCGAGATCGGGTTCATCCGCCATCGCCCGGATGAAGGCACGGGCAAGCGTCGATTTGCCGGCGCCGAGATCGCCGATAAGCGCCAGACAATCGCCGGGTTTCAATGCCAGCGCGAGGTCTTCACCGAGCCTGATGGTATCTTCTTCTCCCTCAAGGGAAATAGTGATCGGCAAGGCGTCTTCGCTCATTCTGCGGCGATGGAATGCGGGCGCGCGCCGGAAGGAATGCGGCAGGTGACGACGGTGCCGTTGCCGGGCCGGCTGTCGATGCTGACCGTGCCGTGATGGAGGCTGACAAAGCTTTCGACGATGGAAAGGCCAAGCCCAGCGCCGGTTTGCCGCCCGCCATTGCCACGCGTCTCGAAGCGGTCGAAGACGGTTTTCAGCATATCTTCGGGAATGCCAGGCCCTTTGTCCGCCACCGAGAACAGGAAATCGCCTTCACTACGCTGGCACGACAGTTCAACGGCAGAGCCTTCAGGTGCGAAATTGATCGCATTGGTCAGGAGCTTGATGAGGATCTGCTTCAGGCGCTGGTGATCTGCCACCAGGCTACCGAGATGGGCCGGCGCGATGATTTCAAGCGAAATGCCGCTTTCCTGCAGCCGGTCGGCGATCTGCATCGAAACGTCTTCGAGCAATTCGTTCAGATCATTGTCCGAATAATTCAGCTGCATGATGCCGGCATCGACGGTCGCAAGATCGAGAATATCGTTGACGATGGTCAAAAGTACTGAGGACGAAGTGGAAATATGGTCGAGATATTCCGCCTGCCGGTCCGTCAATTGTCCAATGCCGGGTGTCTTCAGGAGATCGGTGAAACCGATAATATTCGTCAGTGGCGAGCGCAATTCGTAGGAAACATGCTGCACGAAATCGTTCTTCAGCTCGTCGGCCTTCAGAAGTGCGTCGTTCTTCTCCTTGAGTGCCCGTTCCGCCCGCACGCTGTCGGTCATGTTGACGAAGGTCAGCATGGTCTGCGCATCCGGCAGCGGAATGATGGCGAAATCGAGTACGAGACCGGAGAGCAGTTCGAGCGTGCCCTGTTTGGACGGGCGCTCATCATCGAAGCTGGTAATGAACTGGCTGAAGGCGCGCCAGCCATCTGGCCTGTCATAGGATTGTGTGCAGGCGGTTTCGATGGCGCGGATGTGGGTGCCTGTTTCCGCCTGCTCGGAGGTTACACCCCAGAGCGCCCGGAATGCCGGGTTGGACAGGCGAATGCGGCCATCCGCACCGAACACGGCGACACCTTCGGCCAGATGGTCGATGGTTTCGCCCTGTACCTTCACCAGCGTGTTGTAGCGCATCTGCAGGTCGACCTGTTCGGTCAGGTTTTCAAAAACCCAGGTCGCGCCACCCTGCGGATGGGCGGTCGCGATTACGCGCAGCGTCTGGCCGTTCGGCAGGTGCCACAGATCGGTTTTGGTATCGAGCGAACGGTAAACGGCGAGCGCCGTTTCCTTCCAGTTCTTCCAGTTGAGCTGCTCGGGCAATTTGCCGGCGGTGCGCAGTCTGTCGAGAAGCTCGGAATTATCAGGACCGGATTCGAGGAAAACCAGATCGAAACCCCAAAGGGTCGCAAAAGCCTGATTGTAGAATTGCAGCCGCTGCCGACCGTCGAAAATGGCAACGGGCGTCGCCAGATGATCCAGCGTTTCGGCATGACTCTTGAGAACCCGCTTGAGTTCCTCGCTGATGGTTTCCGTCTCGGTGGCATCGATGGCCATGCCGGCCGAACCAGCCGCTGTCTTGATATCCACGACGTCGAAGAAGGTGCGGTTGCCGGAAACCACAGTCGAAATGCGGTCATGATAGGGTGATTCCGGCGTCGCGGCCGCGCGTATCTTCTGCCGGGTAACGGTGTTCAGCAGCTCGCGTTTTTCATGAACGGCCTGTTCGGCATCGCGGGCATCCACGGCCTGCGCATAGGCATGGTTGACCCAAGTCAGCTCACCTTCGCCATTGCGGCGCCAGACCGGCTGCTCGATGGAATCCAGAAGGTCCTGAAACGTTGAGACCGAGGCGATCAGGCGCTCCCGCTCCACCTGCAATTCAGCAAGTTCCGCCCGCAGATTGTTGAGGGCGACGAAACGCGCAAATGCATTGCCGCCGGAAACCCGGCCTTGAACTTCAATGACTTCTCCGCGCTGCGTCTCGATGGTCAGATCGAAACTCTGCGCATGGCTGCGAAGTTTTTCGAGGGATTTTTCAAGCTGGCTCGCAGAGGACGGTTTCAGCCAGCGCCCGAAGGCTAGAAAATCATGATCCGCCTGCGGCGCACCGGTCTCCACGGGCAATTGTCCCAGAAATTCGGGCCGCTTGTCGGCGCCGTCCCAGATAACGATGCGTCGGCCCTTGTCGGAAATCAGCGCCTCGTATTTGGCGATCTTGTGGTGGGTTTCGGCAAGCGCCTTGCGGAATTCGCTGCTTTCCGACTCGATGTTACCCCGCTGGCGCACCAGCCACACGACGGAAAACAGCGTTGCCGAAAGCATGCCGACAAAGAGCGAATAGGTGATTGTTTCGCCGGAGGAGAACAGCCGCGCACCGGTCTTTGCCACAAGGCCGTCCTGCGCCATTGCAACGCTTGCCGAGCCGGCAAGGATCGTCCCCGACATCAGCACGGGAAGTCGCGAAAAACCTGTCCGGACCGCGCTGATCGCCAGCCGGCAATGCGCCAGAACCTGCGCGCTCAATGCCACGCCAGCTTGCGTGTTTTCAACGCGTTGAACTGTCTGCTCGCGCAGATCCGAATTGTGAACCGTCATCCCCGGTCTGTCTCCGTCCTATGTGCCGCATCTTCGACAAGACATCCCATTTCGTCCCCGCCGCCCTTTGGCGTGTCCGAATCAAGTCTGACGACAATACCGCCTTCATAAATCTGCGGAAAGGGAGTGCGCAAAAAAGATGCCGCACGCTTTGTCAAGCGCGCGGCATCTAGATATTGTGTAATTTCAGTGGATATTAACTATGATATTAATATCTGTAGTGTTCAGGCTTGAACGGACCCTGCTTGGAGATGCCGATATAATCCGACTGCATGTCGGAAAGTTCTGTTAGCCGAACACCGAGCTTCTCGAGATGAAGGCGCGCGACCTTCTCGTCGAGGTGCTTCGGCAGCACGTAAACTTCGTTCTTGTATTCGCCCTGCTTGGTGAAGAGCTCGATCTGGCCAAGCACCTGGTTGGTGAAGGACGCAGACATGACGAAGGACGGGTGGCCGGTGGCATTGCCGAGGTTCAGCAGGCGGCCTTCGGACAGAAGAATGATGCGGTTGCCCTTCGGGAACTCGATCATGTCGACCTGCGGCTTGATGTTCGTCCACTTCAGGTTACGCAGCGAGGCTACCTGAATTTCATTGTCGAAATGGCCGATATTGCCAACGATGGCCATGTCCTTCATCTCGCGCATATGCTCGATGCGGATCACGTCCTTATTGCCGGTGGTGGTGATGAAGATGTCGGCGGAAGAGATGACATCTTCCAGACGAACGACCTCAAAACCGTCCATGGCAGCCTGAAGCGCGCAGATCGGGTCGATTTCGGTGACCTTCACGCGGGCGCCGGCGCCCTGCAGCGAGGCCGCAGAACCCTTGCCAACATCGCCGTAGCCGCAGACGACGGCGACCTTGCCGGCCATCATCACGTCGGTTGCGCGGCGAATGCCGTCCACCAGCGATTCCTTGCAGCCGTATTTGTTGTCGAACTTCGACTTGGTCACGCTGTCATTGACGTTGATCGCCGGGAAGGGCAGCAGGCCCTTCTTGCTGAGATCGTAAAGACGGTGAACGCCGGTGGTGGTTTCTTCCGTGACACCCTTCAGCGCGTCGCGCTGCTTGGTGAACCAGCCGGGAGAAGCCTTCAGGCGCTTGTTGATCTGCGCGAAGAGAATTTCCTCTTCCTCAGAGCCGGGGTTGGACAAAACGTCCTCACCGGCTTCGGCGCGCGCGCCAAGCAGGATGTACATGGTGGCATCGCCGCCATCGTCGAGGATCATGTTCGAGAGGCCGCCATCGGTCCACTGGAAAATCTTGTCGGTATATTCCCAATATTCCGTCAGTGTTTCGCCCTTGACGGCGAAGACCGGAATGCCGGCTGCTGCAATGGCCGCTGCCGCATGATCCTGCGTCGAGAAGATGTTGCAGGAGGCCCAGCGAACGTCCGCGCCGAGTTCCTTCAGCGTTTCGATGAGAACGCCGGTCTGGATCGTCATGTGAAGGGAGCCGGTGATACGTGCGCCCTTGAGCGGCTTGCTTTCGCCGAACTCCTTGCGGCAGGACATCAGGCCGGGCATTTCGGTTTCGGCGATGTCCAGTTCCTTGCGGCCGAATGCGGCAAGGTTGATGTCGGCGACGATGTAGTCCTTCTCAAGGCTCATGAAGTTCTCCAGATCAGAAATGCCGCGCCTGTTGGCCCGGCTTTTAAACGTAGCAGCGGTTTAGCAGGCCACAAACGATCTGGCAATGATGATATAAAGAGGTCTTTATGTCTTTATATGTCGCCGGCTCAGGCTTCCTCGCCGAAGCGGTCTGCCACCAGAGCTTCCAGTGCGGCCAGCGCCTCCACGGCCTGGTTGCCGCTTGCTTCGACATAAACGCTGCAGCCGGGGCTGGCCGCCAGCATCATCAGCCCCATGATGGAGGTGCCGCCGACGGTCATGCCGTCCTTGGAAACCGTGATCGTCGCGTCGAACCCCTCGACCATCTGCACGAATTTCGCAGATGCCCGAGCGTGGAGACCGCGCTTGTTGATGATCGGCAATTCCCGGGAGAGAGGCGACATGGGCTGACTTCTCACTTGCCGCTCAAAACGCGGCTGGCGACGTTGATATATTTGCGGCCGGCATCGGATGCATCCTGCAGGGCTTTGTCCATGTTGTCTTCGCTGCGAACGCCGGCAAGCTTGATCAACATGGGAAGATTGACCCCGGCGATGACTTCGACATTGCCGTTATTCATGACGGAGATTGCAAGATTGGATGGTGTGCCGCCGAACATGTCCGTCAGGATGATGACACCATTGCCATCATTGGCGCGCGCAACGGCGTCGATGATATCCTGCCGGCGCTGATCCATGTCGTCTTCGGGACCGATACAAACCGTCTCGATCAATTTCTGGGGACCAACGACATGCTCCAACGCATGGCGAAATTCCTCAGCCAGCTTGCCATGGGTGACAAGCACTAGTCCGATCATGAAATGCTCCCTTGCACACGCACTCTCATTGCCGACTATCGCAACGCGGCAATCCTGTCCATCGGTGGGATTTCATCTTGATGAGGAAAATGCGAATCGCAAGCCTAAAATCGCCCGAATCATCGTCACTTCACATTCGTTTTAAAAAGATTTTGAGCAAGTGCAGCAAATTTTCCGTAAGGGGTAAGACTTGCAAGCGGAATGCGCAGAAGCGGAAGATGTCCTCCGCAGGGCGGCAGAAACGCTTCGTCATCTTCGGGAAGTCTCGGATTTTCCGGTGAAAGAACTGTCGTCACCGCAAAATGTAGTGTGGCGCTTGCGATGCTGTTGATGGAGATAATGCCACTACCGCGCAATTCCAGCAATCCGGCGATCGCCGCCGGCCGCTCGGCGATGATGTTTTCGCCGTCGCGATACACGAAAATCTGATCGTCCGCGATCAGCGCCGCCGGCAATCCGCAGCGTTCAGCCTCGGTCAGAAAGCTGAAGGCAAGCTCGCTTTTACCACTGCCGGACGGCCCTGTGAAAAGAATGCCCGTATTTTGAACGACAATGGCGGTGGCGTGCAGGTTGAAGCGTTCAGCGTTCATGGGCTTCCGCCGCCGGCAGCGACAGGGTGAAGCGCGCGCCGGAAATCACGCCATATTTGTCGACGACATTTTCTGCCCTGAGGCTGCCGCCATGGGCTTCGGCGATCTGGCGGCTGATGGAAAGGCCGAGACCCGAGTTCTGGCCGAAACCTTCGCTTGCCGGCCGGTCGGTATAGAACCGCTCGAAAATCCGGTCGATATCTTCGGCCTGAATGCCAGGCCCGTTGTCTTCCACCTGCACGAGGCAGCGATCCTTGTGGCGGGAAAGGCGCACGGTGATGCGACCGCTATCCTCTGACACGAAAGAACGGGCGTTCTCGATCAGATTGGTGACGATCTGGCTGAGGCGAAGGTCGTGGCCATTCACCACGAAAGAGGTTTTGCTTCCGGCTTTGCGGTCGGCCACATAGTCGATTGCCACGCTTTTCTTCTTGGTGCTGATCTGGCGGGATATGTCCACCAGCCCCTTCATCAGCACATCGAGGTCGAGCGGCTCGGCATCGGCGCGCGCCAGTTCGGCGTCGAGCCGCGACGCATCCGAAATGTCGCTGATCAGACGGTCGAGGCGGCGCACATCGTGGAAGATGATCTCGGTCAGCCGCTGCTTCGACTCTTCGGTTTTCGCGCGCGGCAGGGTTTCCACGGCGCTGCGCAGCGAAGTCAGCGGGTTCTTGAGTTCATGACTGACGTCGGCGGCGAAGCTTTCGATCGCATCGATACGGTCGTAAAGCGCCGTCGTCATTTCACGCAGGGCAATCGAGAGATTGCCGATTTCATCCTGACGTGCTGAAAAATCCGGTATCTCCTCGCGGGTTCGTGCCCCGCGGCGTACGCGGATCGCGGCGGCCGAAAGCCGCCGCAGCGGCGTGGCGATGGTCGAGGACAGAAGCAGCGACAACACGATATTGACCAGCGTGGCGATGCCGAAAACGCGCATGATGGCCAGGCGCTCCGCATGCACGATCTTGTCGATATCGCCCGCCTGTGTGGAGAGCAGCAATACGCCGAGAACGGCCCGGAAGCGCTGGACCGGCACGGCGACGGAGACGATCAGTTCACCCTTTTCGGTGACGCGCACGACCGCGCCGCGCACGCCGGTCAGCGCATTCATCACTTCAGGATAGATCGAGCCGTCGCCACCGGGCGCTTCCTTGTATTGCGGCAGGCTGCTTGGCTGCAGCATGCGGTTGAACATGCTGGTGAACCATTCACCCCAGGTCTGGGTTTCCGGCGTCACCGGCGGCAGATCAAAGCGCAGGACCTGGCCGCGCGAATAAAGATGGCGCGAATCGAGCAGCAGGTTGGCGTCGGCATCAAACAGCCGCGCGCGGGTGCGTGTGGGCGAAATCAGCCGCCGCAGCACGGGAGCCACCCGTTCCGGATTGATCGGAAAACTCAGGTCCTCATCATTGGGGGCGGGCGTGATGCTTTGCCCCGCCTGCAATTCGAGAAGCTTTTCCGGGTTGATGGTGATCGAATTGGTGTCGACCGAAGCGGAAGCCGAAATCGCGCCGGCGATGATTTCGCCCTGTGTCAGAAGGCTTTCGACGCGCGCATCGATCAGTCCCTCACGGAACTGGTTGAGATAGAGAATACCGCCGACCAGAACGACCGTGGCCGCGACATTGAAGAAAAGAATGCGGCGCGTGAGGCTGGAAAACACCGCATTGCCGAAAATGCGCCGGACGATTGTCAGCGGATGGATACGATGGCGGCGTTCGCTGCCGCGTTCTTCGGCATCGTCACTATCCGAGACGGTTTCCGGCGTTTTCTTCAGCACGTATTTAAGTCCTCGCCACCACTCTTCGGGTGGTTTTTTCCGATTTGCGTGCCGATTCAGGCCGCTTCGCGGAAGCGATATCCTACGCCATAAAGCGTTTCAATCATATCGAAGTCGCCATCGACCAGTTTGAACTTCTTGCGAAGGCGCTTGATGTGGCTGTCGATGGTGCGGTCGTCCACATAGACCTGCTCGTCATAGGCGGCATCCATCAGCGCGTCGCGGCTTTTCACCACGCCCGGCCGCTGCGCCAGCGAATGCAGGATGAGGAATTCGGTGACGGTCAATGTCACCGGCTCACCCTTCCAGGTGCAGGTGTGGCGTTCCTGATCCATGGCCAGCTGCCCGCGCTCCAGCGTGCGGGCCTGCTGGTCCGCAGTCGGCTTCAGCGTGCCGCCGGCAGCGGGGGCAGCGTCGCGGCTGCTGGCGCGGCGCAGGATGGCCTTGACGCGTTCCACGAGAAGGCGCTGCGAGAAGGGTTTTGTAATGAAGTCGTCGGCGCCCATTTTGAGGCCGAACAATTCGTCGATCTCTTCATCCTTGGAGGTCAGGAAGATAACGGGAATATCCGATTTCTGGCGAAGACGCCGCAACAGCTCCATGCCGTCCATGCGCGGCATCTTGATGTCGAAAATGGCGAGCTGCGGCGGACGGGCGATCAACCCGTCAAGCGCGGAGGCGCCGTCCGTATACGTTTCGACCCGGTAGCCTTCGGCTTCGAGCGCGATCGATACCGAAGTCAGAATATTCCGGTCATCGTCGACAAGCGCGATCGTCTGCATGTAGTTGGTCTCCATCGACATTTTCTTGTAACTCCCGACATCCACCCAGCCAAGGTTGCGCGCCGTGAGCCACTCTCTTGAGTATAAAGGTGGAACAAATTGTGGCAAAGGAAAACTCGACGGCTTCATGCGGGGCCGGACAAGGGGATTTCAGCGAAAATGCGGCGACCGAATTTAAATGCGCCTTAAACCGATTTAAAAAGAAATAAAATCTTTTAAATCGATTAATATATTGAAATCACTAAGTTTTTTAAGGTTCGGCTCTTGCGTTTCCAAAAGCTGCCACGTATTTTCCGTGAAAATTTCAACAGCCTTATCGTCATTAACAAGGAACGCGTCATGAACGAGCTTGGGGTTCATAATCCTGCCAATGGAGTTGCGGAACTCGGACTGGGCGAGGCTTCCCGCGTCTTTTATAACCTCAACGAGAGCGAATTATACGAAGAGGCGATCCGCAACGGCGAGGCCGAACTGACCATTGATGGCGCGCTGCGCGCCGTCACCGGTCAGCACACGGGCCGTTCGCCGAAGGACAAATTCGTTGTGCGCGACGCTTCCACCGAGAACACCATCTGGTGGGACAACAACAAGCCGCTGTCGCCGGAAAACTTCGAACTGCTGCGCCAGGATATGCTGGCCCATGCCGCCGGCAAGACGCTCTACGTGCAGGACTTGATCGGCGGCGCCGACGAAGAAAATGCGCTGCCGACACGCGTCGTCACCGAGCTTGCCTGGCATTCGCTGTTCATCCGCAATCTACTGATCCGTCCGAAGCGGGAGAAACTGGCGGGCTTCAAACAGAAGCTCACCATCATCAATCTGCCGAGCTTCAAGGCCGATCCGGCGCGTCACGGCGTTCGTACAGAAACCGTCATCGCCTGCGATCTCACCAATGGTCTCGTCCTGATCGGCGGCACCTCCTATGCCGGTGAAAACAAGAAGTCGGTCTTCACGGTGCTGAACTACCTTCTGCCGGCCAAGGGCGTTATGCCGATGCATTGCTCGGCCAATGTTGGTCCTGAGGGTGATTCGGCCGTGTTCTTCGGTCTCTCCGGCACCGGCAAGACCACGCTTTCGGCCGATCCTTCGCGCACGCTGATCGGTGATGACGAACATGGCTGGGGCGAACACGGCATCTTTAATTTCGAAGGTGGCTGCTATGCCAAGGCGATCAAGCTTTCGGCCGAAGCCGAGCCGGAAATCTACGCCGCGACCCGTCGCTTCGGCACGGTCCTCGAAAACGTCGTGCTGGACGAAAACCGCGTTCCGGACTTCAACGACACTTCGCTGACGGAAAACACCCGCAGCGCCTATCCGCTGCACTTCATTCCGAATGCATCGGAAACCGGCATTGCTGGCCATCCGAAGACGATCATCATGCTGACGGCGGACGCCTTCGGTGTACTGCCGCCGATTGCCCGGCTGACGCCGGAGCAGGCCATGTACCACTTCCTGTCCGGTTACACGGCAAAGGTCGCTGGCACGGAAAAAGGCGTGACGGAACCGGAAGCGACCTTCTCCACCTGCTTCGGCGCGCCCTTCATGCCGCGCCACCCGGCGGAATATGGCAACCTGCTGCGTGAGCTGATCGGCAAGCACGGCGTGGACTGCTGGCTGGTCAACACCGGCTGGACCGGCGGTGCTTACGGCATCGGCAAACGTATGCCGATCAAGGCGACGCGCGCGCTTCTGACGGCTGCGCTCACCGGCGAGCTGAAGGATGCACAATTCCGCACCGACGCGAATTTCGGTTTCGCGGTGCCGCTGTCGCTTGATGGCGTTGACGGTGCAATTCTCGATCCGCGTTCAACCTGGGCCGATGGCGCAGCTTACGATGCGCAGGCGACGAAGCTGGTCTCCATGTTCGTCACGAACTTCACCAAGTTCGAAGATCATGTCGACAGCAAGGTTCGCGATGCCGCACCGGGCCTTTTGCTCGCGGCTGAATGAATAAAGCCTCATTCGTGAGGAGGAGGGAACCCGGCTTCACGCCGGGTTCTTTCGTTTTCTCCGCTGTTTTCATTCCGGTCGATCTGTGGCATCACCGGCGCGGAGAAAGATCATGGCCAGCGACCCGCTTTACATCAGCAACCGTATCACTATCGCCGGCTGGGAGCTGACGGAGCAATTCGTGCTGGCCGGCGGGCCGGGCGGCCAGAACGTCAATAAGGTCTCGACGGCGGTTCAGCTGTTTTTCGATATTGCCAATTCCCCATCTCTGACGGATCGGGTGAAAACCAATGCTATCCGCCTTGGCGGCAGGCGTGTTTCGAAAGACGGCGTACTGATGATCGAAGCGAGCCGGTTTCGCAGCCAGGAGCGCAATCGAGAGGATGCGCGCGAGCGGCTGAAGGAGCTGATCCTCGAAGCCGCCGCCCCGCCGCCACCGGTCCGCAAAACCACCAAACCGACCAAGGGTTCAGTCGAACGCCGCCTCAAGGCGAAGTCCGGTCGCTCGGACGTGAAGAAAATGCGCGGTAAGCCCTCGGGGGATTAGGCGGCAATCTGGTGCGAAATCTTTCGCCCTTGTCATAGAGCTTCAAATATCGTCTGGTATGCCTCCTTACAACCAAGGAGGGTGCTATGGGTCTGTTCAGTTTCATCAAGGAAGCGGGAAAGAAGCTCGGTATCGGCGGCGATGATGCCCCGGATGTCGAAGCGGTCAAAAAAGAACTCGCTTCCCACGATCTCGGCACGGACAAGGTTCAGGTCGAGGTGGTGGACGACAAGGTCGTTCTGAAGGGCAACGTGGCCGATCAGTCGGTTTTCGAAAAGGCGGTCATCGCGGTCGGAAATACGCTCGGCATTTCCAAGGTCGAGGCCGGCGAGTTGAAGGTGGCCGAAGCGCCGGCGAAAGAACCCGTCTTCTACACCGTCAAGAAGGGCGACAATCTCTGGAAGATCGCCGAAGCGCAATATGGCAAGGCGAATGGCGCGAAGAACAACATCATCTTCGAAGCCAACAAGCCGATGCTGACCCATCCCGATAAAATCTATCCCGGCCAGGTTCTGCGTATTCCTGAGCTTGCGTCCTGACAGGTTTAATCGCTTGCGATGGAGGTGCCGCCTTGCGCGGCATCTTTTTATAATTTGCGAAGCGCCACCGTATCGATCAGGTGGTTCTTTCCCTTTCGCAGAATAAGGTCCGCACGCGGGCGCGTCGGAACGATGTTCTGGCGCAGGTTTTTCAGGTTGATGTTCTGCCAGAGGCCCTCGGCAATGCTGAGCGCCGCTTCTTCGCTGATCGACGCATAGCGATTGAAGAATGAATTCGGGTCGCGGAACGCTGTTTGACGCAAATTCATGAACCGGTTCACATACCAGTTGTGAATGAAATCCTCGTCGGCATCGATATAGATCGAAAAATCGAAGAAGTCGGAAACGATCGGCACGATCCTCCCGCCCGCCGGCAGGTCACGCGATTGCAGCACGTTGATGCCTTCGAAAATCAGGATATCCGGCTGATCGATGACAGTGAATTCGTTCGGCAGCACGTCATAGGTCAGGTGCGAATAACGCGGCGCTTTCACATTCGGCTGGCCCGCCTTGATGGCCGAGAGGAAACGTAAGAGCGCGCCGATATCGTAGCTTTCCGGAAAGCCCTTGCGCTCCATCAGGTTTTCACGCCGCAGCACCTCGTTCGGATAGAGAAATCCGTCAGTGGTGATGAGATCGACCTTTGGGCTGGAAGGCCAGCGCGCCAGAAGCTCTTTCAGGATACGCGCCGTCGTTGATTTTCCAACCGCCACCGAACCGGCGATGCCGATGACGAAAGGCGTCTTGTTCACATCCCCCATATTGAGGAAGCGGTTGCGCTGCTCGAACAAAAGCTGTGACGCCTCCACATGCGAAGACAGCAGGCGAGACAGCGACAGGTAGATGCGCCGCACCTCGTCCAGATCGATCGGGTCGTCCAGCGAGCGCAGCCGTTTTACCTCATCGGCCGACAAGGTAAGTGGCGTATCGGCACGGAATTTCGCCCATTCTTCGGAGCTGTAGAAGTGATAGGGCGAATATTCGTCCGGCCGGAAATGATCGAGTGTACCCGGCATACCTCTCTCCCCGCTGCCTGCCTCGACATTCATGATGTTGGCCTCGCCGCCTTTTCCGCAAGGCCGGTTTGTCCGGTCCGGCGCTGCAACTCGGTAAAAACGTCGTCCAGGGGTATGTCGGCAATCTTCAGCACGACCAGCAGATGATAGAGCAGATCGGCGGCTTCATTTTTCAGCCCGTCGCGGTCTTTCGCGATGGCGGCGATGACGGCTTCCACCGCTTCTTCGCCGAGTTTTTTCGCCGCACGCTCCTGGCCCGCCGCAACCAGTTTGGCAGTCCAGGATTCTTCAGGAGATGCGGCGGCGCGGGTCGCGACGATACGTTCCAGATCGGAAAGGGAAAATGCGCTCATGAGATGTTCCTGCAATCAGTCGAGGCGCATGGCGATGCCATGCTCGGCCATATAGCTTTTGGCTTGCCCGATCGAATAGGTGCCGAAGTGGAAGATGGAAGCGGCAAGCACGGCGGTCGCATGACCGTCCTGCACACCTGCCACCAGATCATCCAATGTGCCTACGCCGCCAGAAGCGATGACGGGTACACGAACCTGATCGGCAATGCTGCGCGTCAGGCCGATATCATAGCCGCTCTTGGTGCCGTCGCGATCCATCGAGGTAACAAGCAATTCACCTGCCCCACGCTCCACCATCTTGATGCCGAACTCCACGGCGTCAATCCCGGTTGGCTGGCGTCCGCCGTGGGTGAAGATTTCCCAACGCTCGGCTTCCCCGTCCTTGGAAACCCGCTTGGCGTCGATGGAAACGACGATGCACTGGTTGCCAAACTTATCGGCCGCCTGCGCCACGAAATCCGGATCCTTGACGGCTGCGGAATTGATCGAGACCTTGTCGGCGCCGCACAGAAGCAGCTTGCGAATATCGGCGACGCTGCGAACCCCACCGCCAACCGTTACCGGCATGAAACAATGATCTGCGGTGCGCGAGACGACATCGAAGATCGTGTCGCGGTTATCCGAGGAGGCGGTGATGTCGAGAAAGCAGAGTTCGTCGGCTCCCGCTGCATCATAGGCTTTCGCCGCCTCGACGGGATCGCCAGCATCGATCAGGTCAACGAAGTTCACGCCCTTGACGACACGACCATCTTTCACATCGAGGCAGGGAATAATACGGGCTTTGAGGGTCATGCGCGTACCTCCTTGGCGGCCTTGATGAGGGCAAGCGCCTCGGCGGGGTCGATACGCCCATCATAAAGCGCGCGACCAGAAATCGCACCCTCGAGCTTTGCAGCATCCGGCTGCAACATGCGCTTGATGTCATCGATGGAGGCAAGGCCGCCGGAGGCGATGACCGGTATGGAGACGGCGTCGGCCAGTTCCAGTGTCGAAGCCCAGTTGATGCCGGCGAGAATGCCGTCGCGATCGATATCGGTATAGATGATGGCGGCGACACCGGCACCCTCGAAGCGCTTGGCAAGTTCGATGACGCCGAGTTCGGAGGCTTCGGCCCAGCCTTCAACGGCAACCTTGCCGCCCTTGGCATCGATGCCGACGGCGACCTGGCCGGGGAAACGCTTGCAGGCTTCAATAACCAGAACCGGATCGCGCACCGCCACGGTGCCGAGAATGACGCGGGCAAGCCCACGGCTCAGCCACGCCTCAATGTGGTCAAGGGTACGGATACCGCCACCAAGCTGCACCGGGTTTTTCGTGGCTTTGAGAATGGCATCGACCGCCTCGCCATTGACTGTTTCACCAGCGAAAGCACCGTTGAGATCAACGACATGCAGCCACTCGAAACCCTGATCCTCAAAGGCTTTCGCCTGCGCGCCGGGGTCGGTGTTGTAAACGGTGGCCTGGTCCATATCGCCGAGTTTCAGGCGAACGCACTCACCGTCTTTGAGATCGATTGCGGGAAAAAGAATCATGTCAGGGCTTCCAGCGCAGAAAATTAGAAATCAGGGCAAGGCCGAGCGTCTGGCTTTTTTCCGGGTGGAACTGCGCGCCCGCCATATTGTCGCGGCCAACGAAAGCCGTCATCGCACCACCATAATTGGTGGTGGCGATAACATCCGTCGAATGCTTGGCCGCCAGATGATAGGAATGCACGAAATAGGCGTGCAAGCCGTCTGCGCCGGTCTTGATGCCGTCAAACAGGGGGTGAGGGTGGCGGATTTCCAGCGTGTTCCAGCCGATCTGCGGAATTTTGAGGCTGGGATCGGACGGCGTCATTTCCACGACGTCACCCTCGATCCAGCCAAGGCCCGAGCTGACAGTCTTTTCCAGCCCGCGCGAGGACATCAGCTGCATGCCGACGCAGATACCGAGGAAGGGATGGGCTTTCTTCTCGACGGCTTCGACAAGCGCCTCATGCATGCCGGGAACGGCATCAAGACCGGCGCGGCAATCCGCATAGGCGCCGACACCCGGCAGGACGATGCGGTCCGCTGTAGCGACGTGATCCGGCCTGTCAGTCAGATCGATGGTTGCGTCGATGCCGGCCTCGCGGGCGGCACGCTCAAAAGCTTTGGTGGCCGAACGCAAATTGCCCGAACCGTAGTCGATGATCGCGACGCGCATGTCAGCGCCTTCCATTCAAGTCGAAAAGAAACGATCCGGCGGGATCGTTGATGAAGTTTTTGTCACCGCTCCTTTGCGGCGAAGGGGTCCAGACCGGCTGCGAAAGCTGTTCCGTCGTTTCGGTGTTTTCTGAGAGTTTCGAGAAATATATGTCTTCCGCGCTCGAAAGATCAGGGGCGGAGATGATCGATGCCATCTTCCAGCCTTTTCGGATCAAGTGCCGGACGAGAAAATCGCGTCCTTCCAGTGCGGTGATGAGGGAAATGGCAAAGCCGCACAGAATGCCGACCGGTTCGAATCCGGGTAACATTGATGCCTGACCGGCCAGAACGAGGGCGATAAAAACGACCACCGCCGCCAGCCACGCGCGGTTGATCGCGAGCCACAACCACGGCGCAATCAGAGCCAGCCAGACGAAACGGTCGGCGATGAAACGGGTCGTCTTGTGGTCCCTGTCCGGCCCGTTGGGGGCTTCCAGAACGAGATAGCTTGTCATGGGCTTCCTGACAGCTTTGGCGTCAGGCCAGCATACCCTTGGTCGAGGGAACGCGGCCTGCCTGCCGGGGGTCGATCTCGGTTGCCGTGCGAAGAACGCGGGCAACGGCCTTGAAGCATGTTTCGGCGATATGATGGTTGTTGGCGCCGTAATGGTTCAGGATATGCAGCGTGATACCGGCATTCTGGGCCAGCGCCTGAAAGAACTCGCGCACCAGCTCCGTGTCGAAAGTGCCGATCTTCGGCGCGGAAAAATTGACGTTCCACACAAGGAAGGGGCGGCCGGAAATATCGACGGCGGCCTTGGTCATCGTCTCATCCATGGCAAGATCAAGCGAGGCGTAACGGGTAATGCCGCGACGGTCACCCAGCGCCTTGGCAATGGCCTGGCCGATGGCGATACCGGTATCTTCCACAGTGTGATGGTCATCGATATGCAGGTCGCCCTTGACCTCGATATCCATGTCGATCAGCGAATGGCGGCTCAGCTGGTCCAGCATATGGTCGAAAAATCCCACGCCGGTGGAAATTGTCGACTTGCCGGTGCCGTCGATATCCACACGCACCGAAACCGAAGTTTCGTTGGTGGTGCGGATAATCTCGCCTTTACGTTCTGCCATTTTGGCCGCTCCGTGAAAATGTTGCCGTTCCTTATCAGCACGGGACACAAATATCCAGTTGTTCCATCGTCTTGGCTGGCTTGCGCAAAACGGTGCACGGCGGGGATGATTGCAATCGTGAAAAGCAAACTTACATAGAACTCCACAAGGGCCGCATACCGGCCCGTTAACCCCAGGCCCGACAGGGTAGACAGGTGTTTGATGACAACGATTATTACAGTCAGAAAAGGCGGCAAGGTCGTCATGGCTGGCGATGGTCAGGTAAGCCTTGGCCAGACCGTCATGAAGGGCAATGCCCGCAAGGTTCGCCGCATCGGCAAGGGTGAAGTGATTGCCGGTTTTGCCGGCGCGACCGCAGATGCCTTCACGCTGCTCGACCGTCTGGAAAAGAAACTCGAGCAATATCCCGGCCAACTCATGCGCGCCGCCGTGGAGCTTGCGAAGGACTGGCGCACCGACAAATATCTGCGCAATCTCGAAGCCATGATGCTGGTGGCCGATAAATCCACCACGCTTGCCATTACCGGCAATGGCGATGTGCTGGAGCCAGAACATGGCGCCATCGCCATCGGTTCCGGCGGCAATTATGCCTTTGCTGCCGCTCGCGCCATGATGGACACGGACAAGTCGGCCGAAGAGGTCGCGCGCCAGTCGCTCGATATTGCCGCCGATATCTGCGTTTATACCAACCATAATCTCGTCGTCGAAACGCTCGACGCCGAATAAGCGAATTTTTCACCCCCATTTCTCACCCAAGGGTCCTGTGGGCCGGGCCGGAATGGCCGGCCGGAACAGGAAAGCCGAGAGGATAGAATGACCACTTTTTCTCCCCGGGAAATTGTCTCGGAATTAGACCGCCACATCATCGGCCAGCATGATGCGAAACGTGCGGTCGCGATCGCACTGCGCAACCGCTGGCGTCGCCAGCAGCTCGATGAGAGCCTGCGCGACGAGGTCATGCCCAAAAACATTCTGATGATCGGGCCGACCGGTGTCGGCAAGACGGAGATTTCTCGTCGTCTGGCAAAGTTGGCCGGCGCCCCCTTCATCAAGGTCGAGGCGACCAAGTTTACCGAAGTCGGTTATGTCGGCCGCGATGTCGAGCAGATCATCCGCGATCTCGTGGAAATCGGCATCGGGCTCGTGCGTGAAAAGAAACGTGCCGAGGTGCAGGCCAAGGCCCATGCCAGCGCTGAAGAACGGGTGCTCGATGCGCTCGTCGGCACGACGGCGTCGCCCGGCACCCGCGAAAGCTTCCGCAAGAAGCTCCGTGATGGCGAGTTGGACGACAAGGAAATCGATATCGAGGTGGCCGATAGCGGCTCGGGCATGCCCGGTTTCGAAATTCCCGGCATGCCGGGCGCCAATATCGGCGTCCTCAACCTGTCGGAAATGTTCGGCAAGGCCATGGGCGGACGCACCAAGAAAGTGCGCACCACGGTCTCGAAATCCTATGCCGATCTCGTCCGCGATGAATCCGACAAGCTGCTCGACAACGAAATGATCCAGCGCGAAGCGGTAAAGTCGGTGGAAAATGACGGCATCGTCTTCCTCGATGAGATCGACAAGATCGCCGCTCGCGACGGCGGCATGGGCGCCGGCGTCTCGCGTGAAGGCGTGCAGCGCGATCTGCTACCGCTTGTCGAAGGCACGACGGTTTCGACGAAATACGGCCCGGTCAAAACCGACCATGTGCTGTTCATCGCGTCAGGCGCGTTCCATGTGGCAAAGCCATCGGATCTTCTTCCGGAGCTTCAGGGCCGCCTGCCCATCCGCGTCGAGCTGAAGCCGCTGACCAAAGAGGATTTCCGCCGTATCCTGACCGAAACGGAAGCAAGCCTCATCCGCCAGTACAAGGCGCTGATGGCGACGGAAGAACTCGATCTCGACTTCACTGATGATGCGATTGACGCTCTGGCCGATGTGGCCGTTCATCTCAACTCGTCGGTTGAGAATATTGGTGCGCGCCGTCTGCAGACGGTGATGGAGCGGGTTCTGGACGAGATTTCCTATAACGCGCCGGATCGCGGCGGCTCTGCCGTCAAGATCGATCAGGAATACGTCAAAAAACATGTCGGCGATCTTGCCGCCGATACGGATCTGTCACGCTATATTCTCTGAAGACTTCAGGGACAAACGAAAGAAGAGTGCGGCCATATTTGCCGCACTCTTTTATTTTATCTGCCTCATCTCGCATTCAGCCCGCATTTTGTTTATGGGAAGGGCTGCATTCCGGTTGGAACCGCTTTCGTGGAATGGTCCGGTTTTCCCTCGTCTATTTCGCCGGGAAGCCGCAGACTTGAGAAAAGGCATTTGCTCGTGCGCAAAACTCTTGTGGCATTTGCCGCTGCTCTGGCGTTCACCGTCGTCTCGTCTTCTTATGCCGAGGCGGCAACGGTCGTTCCACCGGGCAATCGCAATGCCGAACAGCCGGGTGTTCCCGGCGCTTCCACCCGCAGAACCAAGGCGTCCAACAGCTCTTTCGAACGCAAGTACCAGAAGGTGATCGACCTCTTGTCCTCCGACAAGGCGCTGATCGCCAAGATCAAGTCGACGGCCGGGCGTTACGGCATCGACCCAATCCATATGATCGGTGCGATTGTCGGCGAGCATACTTATAATGTCGATGCCTATGACCGGCTGCAATCCTACTATGTCAAGGCCGCCTCTTATGCCGGTAGCAGCTTCCGTTTCGGCTACAAGGACGAAACCATCGCGCAGTTTCTGACGCGTTCGCAATTTGCCAAATGTCAGTCGAAAAAGGATTCCTACGGTCTTTGGAACTGTCGGGAAGATGTCTGGGACGACAGCTTCCGCGGCAAGACGGTGGATGGCGTCGCCTATCCGAACAACCGTTTCAGTGCCGTGTTTTTCCAGCCCTTCTACGCCGGGCAGACCTTCGGCCTCGGCCAGATCAACCCGCTGACGGCGCTGATGTTGTCCGACATGGTTTCGAAAACCTCTGGCTACGATAAGCTGGATGAGAACGACGCTACCGCCGTCTATACGGCCATCATGGACCCGGACCGCTCGCTGGCCTTCATGGCCGCCTCCATTCGCAAATCGATCGATGACTACAGATCGATTGCCGACATGGATATTTCGAAAAATCCAGGCGTGACCTCCACGCTTTATAATGTCGGCGGCTCGCAGCAACGGGCGGCCGCTCTCGCCCAGAAAAACCGCCAGCGCGCCGCAGGTGGGGAACAGCCCCTTTTGCCGGAAGAAAACTATTACGGTTGGCTCGTGAATGACCGTATCAAGGACTTGCAGGCGCTTCTGTAGAAAAAGACGACTATCGGCCGCATTGTTTCCAAAATGGAAATAATATTTGGCTGCCTGCCGCAATTGACGAGCGCCCTCTTCAACGTCCAATCTGGACGTCTAGAATAAGAGGAGGCGCATGTGAGCCGCACGAATAAATTCGGTCTTTCCATCGATGACAAGCTTTATGCTTTTTTGACGGATGAGGTGCTGCCGGGCACGGGTCTGGACAGCGAGGCTTTCTTCGAAGGCTTCTCGGCCATCGTCCACGAGCTTTCTCCGAAGAACCGTGAACTGCTGGCAAAGCGCGATGCGCTGCAGGAAAAACTGGATGGCTGGTACCGGCAGAACGGCGCTCCGGTTGATTTTGCGGTCTATGAGGGCTTTCTGAAGGATATCGGTTACCTGCTGCCGGAAGGCCCCGGCTTCAAAGTGGAAACCGGCAATGTAGATCCGGAAATTGCTGCCGTCGCCGGCCCGCAACTCGTTGTTCCGGTCATGAATGCGCGTTATGCGCTGAATGCCGCCAATGCCCGCTGGGGTTCGCTTTACGACGCGCTTTACGGCACCGATGCCATCTCCGATGCCGATGGTGCGGAAAAGGGCAAGGGTTACAATCCGAAGCGCGGCGAAAAGGTCATCACCTGGGCGCGCAACTTCCTTGATGAATCGGCGCCGCTCGAAACGGCAAGCTGGTCGGATGTGTCAGGTTTCAAGATCGTTGACGGCCTGTTGCAGCTTGCAATCGGCGACGCCACAACGGGGCTCAAGGACGCCGCACAATTCAAGGGCTTTACCGGTGAGGCGGAGAAACCGGCAACGATCCTGCTCGGCAGGAACGGTTTGCACACCGAGATCGTCATCGATCCGTCGACGGAAATCGGCAAGGGCGACAAGGCGGGCATCTCCGATGTCATTCTCGAATCCGCGCTGACGACCATCATGGATTGCGAGGATTCGGTCGCTGCCGTCGATGCCGAAGACAAGGTTCTGGTTTACGGCAACTGGCTTGGCCTGATGCGCGGCGATCTGACGGAGGAGGTTGCCAAGGGTGGCACGACCTTCATTCGCCGCCTCAACCCGGATCGTTATTATACCGCACCCAATGGTTCGGCGCTCACTTTGCCGGGGCGCTCGCTGATGCTGGTGCGCAATGTCGGCCATCTCATGACCAATCCGGCAATCCTCGACAGAGATGGCCGCGAGGTTCCCGAAGGCATCATGGATGCCGTCGTCACCGCACTGATCGCGCTTTACGACGTTGGCCCGTCCGGGCGGCGGCAGAATTCCCGCGCCGGCTCCATGTATGTCGTCAAGCCGAAGATGCACGGGCCGGAAGAGGTCGCTTTCGCCAACGAGATATTCTCTCGCGTCGAAAACCTCATTGGTATGGCGCCGAATACCATGAAAATGGGCATCATGGATGAGGAGCGTCGCACCACGGTCAACCTCAAGGAGAGCATCCGTGCTGCGAAGGATCGCGTTGTCTTCATCAACACTGGCTTCCTCGACCGCACGGGCGACGAAATCCATACCTCGATGGAAGCAGGCCCGATGATCCGCAAGGGCGATATGAAGCAGGCCGCCTGGATTACCGCTTACGAGAACTGGAACGTCGATATCGGACTGGAGTGCGGCCTTTCCGGCCACGCGCAGATCGGCAAGGGCATGTGGGCCATGCCGGACCTGATGGCGGCGATGCTGGAGCAGAAGATTGCGCATCCGAAGGCCGGCGCCAACACCGCCTGGGTGCCGTCGCCGACGGCGGCGACGCTGCATGCCACGCATTATCACAAGGTCGATGTAGCGGCCGTTCAGGAAGGCTTGAAAAGCCGAGGCCGCGCGAAGCTTTCCGATATTCTGTCGGTGCCGGTCGCGCCGCGTCCCAATTGGACGCCGGAGGAAATCCAGCGCGAACTCGACAATAATGCGCAAGGCATTCTGGGATATGTCGTGCGCTGGGTCGATCAGGGTGTCGGTTGCTCCAAGGTGCCTGACATCAACAATGTCGGGCTGATGGAAGATCGCGCGACGCTGCGTATTTCCGCACAGCACATGGCGAACTGGCTGCGCCATGGCGTGGTGACAGAAGGGCAGATCGTTGAGACCATGAAGCGCATGGCTGCCGTGGTCGACGGGCAGAATGCCGGCGATGCGGCCTATCTGCCGATGGCCTCCGACTTTGAAGGGTCGATCGCGTTTCAGGCAGCCGTTGAGCTGGTGCTGAAGGGCCGTGAACAGCCGAACGGCTATACCGAACCGGTTCTGCACCGCCGCCGTCTGGAACTGAAGGCGAAGCAGTCAGCCTGAAGCTGCGCCTAGAGGTTTAGACAAATAAAAAAGCCGCCGGGAATTCCACGGCGGCTTTTTCTTTGTCTTGTATCTGATCTTACTGGATCACGACGACCTTGGAGCTGCGGCCCGGACGGACGCGGCTGTAAAGATCCATGACATCCTGGTTGATCATGCGGATGCAGCCGGAAGAGGCAGCGGTGCCGATCGAAGCCCATTCGGGCGAACCATGGATACGGAACAGCGTATCCTGTCCCTTTTCGTTGAAGAGATACATGGCGCGTGCGCCGAGCGGGTTGGAAAGGCCCGGACCCATGCCGGCTTCAACATACTTGGCGACTTCCGGCTTGCGGTCCGCCATTTCCTTCGGCGGATGCCACATCGGCCATTCCTGCTTCCAGGCAACATAGGCTTCACCGGCCCAGGCGAAACCCGCCTTGCCGACGCCAATGCCGTAACGAACCGCGCGGTTGCCGGACATGATATAATAAAGGTAACGCTCGCGCGTATTGACGATGATCGTGCCCGGACGCTCGTTTGTCTGGAACTCGACGATCTGGCGACGGAACTTCTCGTTCACGCGATTGATCGGAATAGCCGGCAGCGCATAACCTGCGTCGGTCACCGGACCATAGACGTCATTGAAGATCTGGACGGTTTCGACTTTTGCCGGAACGGGGTCGGCAACCGGCACCGATGCCGCTATTTTACCGGAAGATTGGGAGGTGGTTTCGGCGCAGCTGGCCAGAGCCAGTGCTGCCGTCAGACCGATTACGGCCAATGGGGTGCGGATGCGCATATCGTTCTCGCGGAAAATTCGCCAAATTGTGCGAAGGAGTAGGCTTAATTGGATAAATCGGTTATTTTCCATTAAACCGCTCTTGGCAAGCCGTTGTGCACTCACAAGTCGGTTGTGCATTTAAAATTGCCGGTTGATTGCCTTTTTGCAACAATAGGCCAAACGCTTCAGTAGCCTTTATCCATGACTATTCTTTCCGTTACCAACAATAATCCGTTAATAGATGGCCGCCAGTCGGACAAGGCGATGCTGGTGCGTCGCGGCGTTCAGGTGCTTCTGCACGAGATGCGCCATTCGGTACTGCCGGAGCTGCCGCTTGCAAGCGGACGAAGGGCGGATCTCATCAGCCTGTCGGTTAAGGGTGAAATCTGGATCATCGAAATCAAATCTTCGATCGAGGATTTCCGCGTCGATCGCAAATGGCCAGAATATCGCCTGCATTGCGACCGGCTGTTTTTCGCCACCCATCCGGAAGTCCCGACTGATATCTTCCCGGAAGAATGCGGATTGATCCTGTCGGACGGATATGGCGCCCATATGCTGCGCGATGCGCCGGAGCATAAATTGCCGCCGGCGACCCGCAAATCTGTGATGCTGGATTTCTCGAGAACCGCTGCAACCCGGTTGATGCTGGCGGAGTGGACGACCGGGCGCAGCTTCGGAGAGTGACGCCGTTACTTTGGTGCGCGCTTTGCCAGAATGCGCTGCAAGGTGCGCCGGTGCATGTTGAGACGGCGGGCAGTCTCTGAAACATTGCGTTCGCACATTTCATAAACGCGCTGAATATGCTCCCACCGCACCCGGTCGGCAGACATGGGGTTTTCCGGAACCTCGGTCTTTTCACCCTTGCGCTGCGTCAGCGCATTAAAGACATCGTCCGCATCGGCAGGTTTGGCCAGATAATCAAGCGCCCCAAGCTTCACGGCGGTAACGGCGGTTGCGATATTGCCATAACCGGTCAGCACGACGATCTGCGTGTCGTCCCGGTACTGCCGGATGGCTTCGATCACCTCCAGCCCGTTGCCATCGGCAAGCCTCAAATCGACCACCGCATATTTGGGCGGCGCAGCTTTGGAGCGCGTAATGCCCTCGCTCACCGTCTCGGCGGTATCGACGGTAAAGCCACGTGTTTCCATCGCCCGGGCCAGCCGGCGCAGAAACGGGCCGTCATCATCGACGATCAGCAGAGACTTGTCGGGGCCGATCGGATCAATGTCATCCGTCGGCGCACTGGTAGTTGGGGTCTGGTCGTCTGTCTTCATGTTTCCGGCCTTCCGGCAACTTCGTCGGCTTTGTTTTCTTGTTCTTATCGCCGCTTCAACGTGGATGGTAAAGTCAATGGCTTCTTTTATCGTCCATAAGCGCCCGAGGCCAGATTATTGTGACCCGCGCGCCGGTTTTGCTTGAACCGCGATTTTCGAAGATGACGCTGGCGCCGGATCGTTCCAGCAGCGTTTTGGCAATGAAAAGGCCAAGCCCCAGCCCGCCCGCCCGCGTGTCGTTGTGACGTTCGGTCACATAGGGCTCGCCGATGCGGGCAAGCACGTCATGGGCATAACCTGGCCCATCATCCTCGATGAGGACTGCGACGTTCTGCGAATCATGCTCCACCGTCACCGTCACCTTCTCCCGCGCATAGTCCACGCCGTTTTCGATGAGGTTACCCAGTCCATAGATGATGCCGGCATTGCGAATGCCGACCGGTTCGTCGGCCCGGTTGCTCTTTTCCACGAGTTCGAGGCGGATGCCGAATTCCCGATGCGGCGCCATCACCTCCTCGATCAGCGAAGAGAGCGGCAGGCGACGCATATGTTCCTCATTATCGGCTGAAAGCGATGTGAGGCGGCGCAGAATATCGCGGCACCTTTCACTCTGGCTGCGCAGCAGCGCTATGTCTTCGCCATATTTTTCATCATTTCCGAGCTCGCGCTCCATCTCCTTGGCGACAACGCTGATGGTTGCAAGCGGCGTGCCGAGCTCATGGGCCGCCGCAGCGGCCAGTCCGTCCAGTTGCGAGAGGTGTTTTTCCCGCTCCAGCACCAGTTCGGTTGCGGCCAGCGCGTCGGCCAGCTGATTGGCCTCATGCGAAACGCGATAGGCATAAAAGGCCGCAAAGGATGTGGTAGCGATGATCGCGACCCAGGTACCGACATGCAGCAGAAGCTGGATCGGCAAAACCTCGCCGGGATACCACGGAACCGGAAACGGCGAAAAGGCGATCGCGGTCGAGCAGATGACGGCAAAGCTGAGAAGAATGAGCGAATGCCGCAGCGGCTGCGAGGCAAACGCGATAATGACCTGCACGCAGATCAGCGGCGCGAAAGGATTGGAAAGGCCGCCGGTGATATAGATCAGCGCCGTCAACTGCAGCAGGTCGAAAGCCAGCAGCAATGTCGCTTCCCACGGTTCCAGACGATAAGTGGAGGGAAAGCGGGCGGTGAGAAACAGATTGGCAAGCGCCAGCGCCGCAATCAAAAGGCCGCAGGCCAGAAGCGGCAAGGGGAAGTTAAGCCCGAAAGCAACGAAAAGGATCGTCGCCGTCTGTCCCGCAACGGCGAGCCATCGCAGCCAGACAATGGTCTGCAGTCTTATCCTGCGGCTTGCACGGCCAAGCCTTGTGGTTTCGATAGGATGGCCAGCCACCTTCGTCTCCTTTACCCTATTCATCGTCGTCACGTTCCGCGCGGTTTCGCACGGCTGGTCGGCAGAGCCGCTGCCGGGTCCTCCGGCCATGGATGGCGCGGATAACGCCCGCGCATATCCGCCCGCACATCCTTCCAGGATCCAGCCCAGAAACCGGGAAGATCGCGTGTCGTCTGTATCGGCCTGTGCGCCGGCGAGGTCAATTCCAGCAGCAGCGGCAAGCGCCCCTGCGCGATGGCGGGATGGGCCTTAAGTCCGAAAAGTTCCTGCACACGAATGGAAAGGGTCGGTTCGCTGGCATCGTAGCGGATGGGGTGCCGCTGGCCCGTCGGTGCCTCGAAATGCGTGGGCGCTAGTCTCCCGAGGTCACGCGCCACCTCATGCGGCACCAGAGATATAATCCCCTCAGAAAGGCTACCCGGCCGGATATCCTGCAAGCTACGCGCGCCGTGCTGGAAAGGGACGAACCAATCATCAAGTCGCGATAGCAATGCTGCATCGCTGACATTCGGCCAGGGCTCACCGATGCTGGCGTTCAGAAAACCGATCCTGTCGCGCAGCTGCAAAGTTTCTTTCGAGAAGGGCAGGATGGCGATGCCGAATTCCCGAATGCCATTCGCAAGCGCCTGTGCCGCCTGTTCGCCTTCCGGGCGGGGCAGGGGCGTTTCGTCAAGAATGATGGCGCCCAGCCGCGTCACCCGACGTGCGCGCGCCTGGCCGCTTGCCTTGTCAAAGAGCAACTGGTCCTGCTGAACGATAAGGTGCGGCATCCGCTCTTCTATATCGGCCCTGTTGATGCTTGCCGCTGCAAGGATGCGCGGCTGCGCCGCCCGTCCGGTAATATCGGCCACGACAAGCATTCTGCTCGCCGCCAGTCGCTCAGTCTCAGCAAGTTCAGCACCCCGGCCATTCGCCATCACATAACGGCCGCGCGCGCCGCGCTGAAGCGCGATCCTGTCCGGATAGGCGTGCAGCAGCAAGGGGCCGGCCTCACTCGGTAATTCGGCTGTCGTTTTTGTATCGCCAACCGCATCGAACAGTCTCGACGCCAGCTTGCGCGCCGCTTGCGCTCTCTCGCCCTTCTCGGAAACAAAGCGCCGTAATCGTTCATCGAGATCGATGTCGTTTCCGCCCAGCCCCTGTTCCGTCAACATGACGGCGAGCATCGCCGCCTTTTTCCCTGCACCCTTACTTGCTGCTGCAATCACCATCGCCGCCAGCCGCGGTGGCAGTGAAAGGCCGCGCATCAGGCGGCCACGTGGCGTGAGCGCGCCGCTTTCATCGAGCGCGCCGAGATTTTTGAGAAGCGCCACCGATTCCTTAAGCGCGGCTTCAGGCGGTGTGTCCAGAAAGGCGAGCATGGAAGGATCGTGAACACCCCAATGAGCGAGATCCAGCGCAAGGCCGGAAAGATCACTCGCCAGAATTTGCGGTGGCGTAAAGGCATTAAGCGCCGCCGTCTGTCCCGAATGCCACAGACGGATCGCAACGCCGGGTTCCGTTCGTCCCGCGCGGCCCGCCCGCTGATCGGCGGACGCCCGCGACACCCGCACGGTCTCCAGCCTCGTTATTCCCGTTGCCGGTTCGAACACCGGTAGTCGCTGCAACCCGCTGTCAATCACCACGCGCACACCGTCGATGGTGATCGAGGTTTCTGCGATGGAGGTGGCAAGCACGATCTTGCGTCGCCCGGCCGCCGCCGGCTTGATCGCTGCATCCTGCTCCTTTTGCGACAGGTTACCGTAAAGCGGGATGATGTCCGTATCATCGGAAAAGCGTCCTTCCAACCGTGCGGCCGTGCGCGTGATTTCCGACTGGCCTGGCAGGAACGCAAGGATGGAACCTGTTTCCGCCGCATGGGCTTCGATAATCGCCTTGGCGACTTTCTCTTCAACCGGCGCGCCCTGCCAGCGATCCTCGTAGCGAACATCGATTGCAAATGTCCGGCCAAGGCTCTGAACGACCGGCGCATCGCCCATTAGCGCGCTGATGCGTTCCACATCAAGAGTGGCGGACATAACGAGGATGCGAAGATCGTCTCGCAATCCAGCCTGCACGTCGAGCGCCAGCGCCAGTCCGAAATCGCCGTCGAGCGAGCGTTCATGAAACTCGTCGAAAATAACTGTCGAAACGCCGGTAAGCTCCGGATCATCAAGCACCATCCGGGCGAATACCCCCTCGGTCACCACTTCTATCCGGGTTCTGGAGGAAATGCGGTTGTCGAGCCGCATGCGGTAGCCGACGGTTTCGCCCACACTCTCGTGCGCCAGTTCAGCCATGCGCCCGGCCGCGGCCCGAGCGGCAAGCCGGCGTGGTTCAAGAAGAATGATCTTGCCGTTGCCGCGCCATTCCTGCTGCAAGAGGTGAAGCGGGACCAGTGTCGTTTTGCCCGCGCCGGGAGGAGCCGAAAGAACCGCACGCTTCGCGCCGGCCAGCGCATCGGCAATATCGCCCAGAACAGCGCTAACGGGAAGTTCGGGCAAATAGGTCTTTATAGGAGCTGCTGTTCTGGTCATGCAAAGAGGCCTGCGGCATTGGGGTGGTATATGAGCGTCTCTCTACCGTTCTAAAGCACGATCAGGCGGTTTGACAGCGGCTGGTGAGGGGTTCGCAGATGCTCCTCCGGCAATATCGCTGCTGCTTGCGAGCTATTAGCAATGATGCGTGCAAAGGAGACTTCGCGTGCGTGGTGAAAACGCCCGAAGATTCAGCCCATTACGGCTCCCTGTTTCCATTCTTCGGAAACTTTCGTGTAAAATCAGCCACTTACCAAAAATGTCAGTTTTTTGACGGCGGGTGTGTTGACTTGTTTGCGGGTGATCTCTTATAAGTCCGCTCACTGAACGAGGGCGGCGGCGCTGCTGGCGACGAA